>JAGXLB010000033.1 GCA_018334915.1 Candidatus Bipolaricaulota bacterium | reverse complement strand
AGGAGAGACACTCACTCCTATCCCGAACCACTGGTGTGCGATCTCGTGGGCGACTATGTATTCCGCCAGCCTGTTCGTAATTGTAGAGAGCGCCAGATCCTTCTCTTCGAAAAAAGAATTGCCAAGAGAGATTACGCCGTCGGCGGCCATGCCAAAGTATCCCGATACCGGATTCTGGGTAAAGGTCAGTTTTTTTCTCTTGTAACCACCAAATCTGTGGGAATAGAAATTAAGTATTTCGTTTGCATAGGAAGCAAGAACCCTTGATTCTTCCTGGTAACCGGGAGTGTGTAAAACCTCGATCGTAAATTCCTTAAATTCTTCACGATGGGTTCGATATTTTGAACTCGCTACCAGGGGGAAGGACCGAGCCTCACCCAGTTCCAGTTCGAGTATTTTTCGCTTCAGATCCTCTTTCTTTCCGGTTTCTTCTAAAGTCACTCCAGCTACCTCGAAGTCTTCCGGCACGTCCAGCTGGACCTCGTAATTGGCGATCGGGAGCTTACTTCGGCTGTAGACCTCCCTATCGTAGCCAGCCCACCATTCTGCCGGAGTCAAAGTAGGATACCAGCCAAACCTCCAGGTGTAGACTCCCTGGAAGAACTCTTGGTCGCCGGCCTTCTTTTGGGGAAACCTGGTAGAAAAGTCGAGCGAGACCTGGGTTCTCTCACCGGGCTCCAGCTTTTCCGCTAGCTCGATCCTGACGATCGTGTTTTTCAGTGAATAAGTCTGAGAGAAAGGAGGCAGGCTTTCCATCGTGTAGTTAAGTTCTTCCCCGTCAGGACCGATAATATTTGCTACCTCTGTCCAGCCGGGATCGAATCCTGCCGGGTAGGTCGAATCGAGGTTTACTCTGCTTATGTAAGGGTTGGGTTCTCGATATAGGTTACCATCCAGGGTAAATACCACTTCGGAAACTGGCTGGTCCAGCGAGTTGGTAAATTTGACCTTTTCTCGACCTTTTATTAATTGTTTTTCATCTATTAACTTTGCTTCAATTTGGTACTCAGTTTCCGCTGCCCGGACCTCGGTCGGAATTATCAGGCCCACCAAAGTCAACCATAAAACGGTAACGGTTACAATAATAGTAAAGCGGGTACGATTGTTTGCCATGAATCTCCTCCCCGGGGGGTTCTATGGATTCAGTCTACGGGTAACTCCAGCTTCACTTTCTTTATTCGGCGTTTTGACGCCTTATCTATCGTCAGCTTGACATCGTCAATTGTTAGTTGAGTCCCGGTATTCGGAATATCCTCTAGCTGATCTATCAATAGTCCGCCGATAGTTACGTTATCTTCGGGAAGATTGAGACCAAGTGATCTGTTTACCTCTTTTACTTCGCACTCTCCGTTAACCAGGACCTGGCCGTCACTTATCTTTTCTATCATCTGTTCGTGAACGTCGAACTCGTCTTCGATCTCTCCGACGATTTCTTCCAGGATGTCCTCCAGTGTTATTATACCCGCCATGCCTCCGTATTCGTCCAAAACGACCGCCAGGTGGATCTTTTTTCTCTGGAATTCCCGCAGCAGGACGTTTATCGGCTTCGTTATCGGTGTATAGTAAACGGGGCGCAAAATCTCCCTGACGGAGAGGTCGGGATTTTCCGAATGACTGAGCAGGTCTTTCGAGTAGAGTATACCTATGATTTCGTCTATCTGGCCGTCCCGAACAGGGTATCGAGAATGGCCGTACTCCGATACCAGCTGCTTTGCCTCTTCCAGGGTGCTGTTGGCATCTATCGTGTGGATTTCCGTCCTCGGGACCAGGACTTCGTTGGCGGTTAAGTCGTCGTAGCTGAAGATTCTCTTTATCATTTCCCCTTCCTGTTTTCCAAATAGTTCTCGTTCCTGGGCGATATCTATCAGGGTTTTCAGTTCCTCCTCGCTGACCCTGGTTGGTTCTCTATGAGTAAACTCCTCACTAAAGAGATTCAGTATTCTGTTTGAGAGTGACTGAAACCCGTTTATGAACGGCTTGAGCAGGACCGAGCTATAATAAACGAAGTTGATAATCGTCAGAGTGTACTTTTCCGGGTTGTTTTTGGCGAAGTTTTTTGGAGTAATCTCTCCCAGGACGAGCAGGACTGTAGTCATGGTAATAGTCGTGATAATTCCCTTTTGGAGGGGCGAAATTCCGGTCGGGAGAATCTGGAGGAATAGTAGAGTTGCTATCGAACTGGCACCTATGTTTACCAGATTGTTCAGGATTAGAATCGAAGTTATCAGGCGGTTTGGGCTGTCGGCAAGGACCTCCAGGGCTTTTGACTTATTCGGATATTTCGTGCTCAGCAATCTGACCCTTACCTGGCTAAGAGAAGTAATGGCCGTTTCGGAACTGGAACAAAGCCCCGACAGGGCAATTAGTATAGCCAGTATTATAAGTTGTAGCCCAATGGACAATCAGCAACACTCCCTACCTAGTTTTGAACGATCCTCTCCTGGTAGTCATTTTTAAGATCGTGAAAAAACTGAAACACACGATTCAAATAGAGTGGGTCTTTTACCCAATTAAACGGTATCGCAGTTTGCCGGTGCAAAACTTTAGTCTCCCATTCTTAGATCAGCACTAGTTGAGGCTAGTGACTTGGTTGTGATTACTTAAATCATGATAATTTGGCTGCCTTAGCTCTTAAGCGTATGAATGTATGATCCAAATAAGGCAACTCAACTAAGTGGTGCTGGACTAAACTTCTTTTGTAAAATAAATCTTAATATTGACCTAACTGTTAAGTAAACGGGTAAAGTCACTCGACCAAGTCTCCAGTTTGTTCTATTGATAATTATAGATTCGGTAATTTATTATTGCAACGGCACGGGGGATTAATAGGGTTTGGTGGCTATTTTATCCCTTCGTTGAAAGATAAAGCCAGCATTTGTATCCTTTCTTCATCGGGAATGGTCTATATGGATTTAAATATTGAGCAGATGAAAGAGCTTATTGACCTTTTTGAAGGCACAGATTTATCGGAAATTAGTGTTAAGCAGGACGACTTTCAGGTTACGCTAAAGAAAAACTCCGCGGGAGAGCCTGAACTACGTTCCCGTAAAAATTTTCCACAGGGCGTTAATGGCCAGAAAAGCGACGAAGAAACCCCCATAAAGGAACAGGAGAAAATGAAATCAGGTGCGGGGGAAGTGACGAAAGATAAGTCAAATAACGAATCTGAATTAACCTCTCCGATAGTCGGGACGTTTTACCGGAGTCCTTCGCCCGAAGAGCCCCCTTATGTTGAAGTAGGTGACCGTGTTGAAAAAGGCGATACTGTATGTATCGTAGAAGCGATGAAGGTCATGAACGAAGTAAAAGCCGATCAAAGCGGGAAAGTTACGGATATTTGCGTAGAAGACGGGGACTCCGTCGAATACGGCCAGACGTTATTTAAACTTGCACCCGAATAAAGGTAGCTGACTTGGAAAAGATACTGATCGCAAATAGAGGCGAGATTGCCCTCCGAATAATCGAGGCCGCCCGAGAACTCGGGTTATCCACGGTCGCCGTATATTCGGAACCCGACAAGCACCAGCTACATGCCCAGCTGGCAGATGAGGCTTACTGTATCGGTCCGAAAGAGCCGGAAGAAAGTTATTTAAATCTCCCCACTATAATCGGGGCAGCGGACATAAGCGGAGCTGACGCCATCCATCCCGGATACGGCTTTCTCTCGGAGGATTCACACTTTGCCGAAGTGTGTGAAGGTCACGACATCAACTTTATTGGCCCTTCTTCGTCCGTTCTGGAACTCGCAGGGAATAAGCTTGAATCCAAGAAAATAGCGGAACAGGCTGGAGTGAACGTATTGCCCGGGACCGGGGGCGCGATTTCTGAGGTGGATGAAGTAAAAGAAGAGGCCGAGAGGTTGGGCTATCCGCTTATCCTAAAGGCAGCGTTCGGCGGTGGGGGTCGAGGTATGAGGTTGGTCCAGGATGAACAGGAGTTAATCGAAGGATTCAAGTCCAGCACGAAGGAGGCGGAAGTCTCGTTTGGTCGAGGAGATCTCTATCTGGAGAGGTACCTGCACCAGCCCAAACACGTGGAAGTTCAGGTGATAGGTGACGAACACGGCAATCACGCCCACGTGGGTGAGAGGGAATGTTCAACTCAGCGAAGACACCAGAAAATCATCGAAGAATCCCCGGCGCCCGGCATTTCATCCGACACGAGAACCGAACTTCGAGAGGCCGCGATCAGAATTGCCGAGGAGTTCGATTACAATAGCCTTGCTACGATCGAGTTCCTTGTGGACCAGGAAGAAAACTTCTATTTCATGGAACTGAATGCCAGAATACAGGTGGAACATCCTGTCTCGGAGGAGATTTCCGGAGTAAATCTGGTCAAAGATCAGATAAGGCTGGCTGAAGGAGAAGAGCTTGAGTCTGAAAGGTACTCCGATCTCAGGGGGCACTCGATGGAGTTCCGGTTAAACGCCGAGGACCCGGAGAAGAATTTCATGCCATCTTCCGGTCAAATTCACATAGAACAGCTCCCCGGTGGTCACGGAATAAGGTTTGACACCTGGATATACGACGGCGCCGAAATGACGCCATATTATGATTCCCTTTTGGGTAAACTTATAGTAACTGCCGAAGAGCGGTACGACGTTATTACAAAGGCTGTATCAGCCCTCCGGAGATTTGAGGTTGAAGGAGTGAAGACCAACGAGAAATTACACCTAGATCTTATCCGCCAGAAGGAATTCAGAACGGGTGATTACTCTATTACATTTCTGGACGAATTCATGGAAAAAACCCGAACGGAGGAACGAGTTTAACCGCCATATTCCACTGGAAAAACCAACCTTCCGAGTTTTGAGATTTTAGTCTTTTCCTGATACCTAGCAGAGGTTTTCGGCAAAACTTGATCTAGGTTCGACCTTAGATAAGGAGGTATTATGGAAGTATCTCAAGCCATTTATAGCAGAAGAAGTATTCGTAAGTTCAAAGATCAGCGGATTCCCCGGGAAGACCTGGTAGAGCTTGTTGAATACGCCCGGTTGGCTCCCAGCGGGATGAACAAGCAGCCTCTCGAATTCGTAATTGTGGACGAACCGGAGCTGGAACGCGAATTATTCAATTACACCAACTGGGCCGGGGCGGTTGACTGGAACCCTGATCCGGGGGAACGACCGCGGGCTTACGTTCTTGTTTTGATAAATCACGAAGTTAATCCGGCGACGGAAAACCACGACGCCGGACTGGCAGCAGGTAACGTCTGCCTGGGTGCCGTGGACAAAGGGCTGGGAACGTGTCTTCTTGGAGCTATCGATAAAAAATCCATAAAAGGGCTGGTAGATATTCCGGATGGCTTAGAACTGGATTTAGCAATCGGGCTTGGCTACCCGGACCAGGAGGTCGTGCTCGAGGAAGAAACGGAGAAACTGGACTACTGGCTGGATGAGGAAGGAGTCTTCCACGTTCCTAAGAAACCCGTCGACGAGGTGCTCCATATAAACAGGTGGGAAAGCTAGCTCCGACTAAGTATACCTACCTCAGTATTCAGCTGTATAACCTCTTTGATTGTTGAAGGTACTGCCGGAGGCGTTTTACCATTTGGGTTTCCCTCTGAGTCGAGTAGTGTCGAGCCATTCCTGGCCTGTTTTGGTAAATATTATGCCTCTGTCTTTTCCTGACTCAGCGTTACTTTGACCTTGGCGGCGATTTCCGTGTAACTGATCTCCCAGTCGACTTCATTAGCCAACCCGTTTGCTTCTTTCATGAAATCTTGCAACTTTACCCTGACGTCGTAATTTTCTTCGAGTTCGGTGACGGACTCGATTGTGAGGTCCCTTATTTCCTCTTTCGAATTAGCCGTTTCTTCTTGGAGGCTGGTTAGTAGTTCTTCGAATTCCTGAACGGTTTCGTGGTCTTCTGGTACGTACTCGCCGGCGTCAGATATTGCTAGCTGATGGGCTAGGGACCTCTCCCCTTCCGGGATTTCCCCCTTTTCTCCTGTATCTCTGGTTTGGGTGGCAAGAAAGACAACGACAAGACTCACGAAAAGTACCGCCCCGAAAAGTCCCAGAATTCGCCAGTTTATATCTTTCATCGTTTCTCCTTTTGTCAATGGGATTATATGAAATCAGGTGAACGCTGCCAAGGCGGATATATCACTGATGTCCGTTCAAACAGAGATTATCTATTTTCAGTTTTTCGCCACGTCGTAAATCATTGTCTTGTTCACAACTGACTCCTGCCGCTTACCTGATAGCTGATTTGACCTTAAAATATTTTTTAGTAGTCGAAATCCCAGCAGCCAGGTAAGGGACAGGAGGTTTGAACTAAAAAAGAATTTCTGAACTCTCAGGTTGAAAGTTCAGGGGGACAATTATATCATGTAAAGTGGAATGTACCACTATATCACTTAACTAATTCTGCTGATTGCTGATTTAGCAGTACTGCAGGATTGAAAGGGTTAAAAAGAACGTTGTCTCAAGGGCTGGGGTTGGAAAATATGAAGACAGAAGAACAAAATGAAGACGCGAGGAATCTCCACGAGAAAAGTACTGATCAAATCCTGAGGATCATTAATAGCGAGGACCAAAAGGTTGCCTGTGCGGTTGAAAAGGTTTTGCCGGAAATAGAACTTTTAGTGGAAAAGTTCGTAAAAACCTATAAGAAGGGAAATGACATTTGCTATATAGGTGCAGGAACCAGCGGTAGAATTGGAGTTCTCGACGCCTCCGAAATTCCTCCTACCTTCAGGGTTCCTCCGGATCGTGTGAAAGGGTTAATTGCGGGCGGTAAAAAGGCATTTGGGTCTGCTGAGGAAAGTAAAGAAGACGACGAACAAGCAGGGGCTGAAAGAGTTACGGAGGAAATGAGAGAAGGAGATTTACTCATCGGGATCTCCGCCAGTGGAGAAACTCCCTTTGTTCTTGGTGGCCTAAAAAAGGCAAAAGAGACAGGAATTGCTACGGCAGCCGTAACCAGTAACGAAGATACCAGTATTGAAGAGGTTGCGGAAACTACTGTCGTTGCTGAGACCGGACCTGAAGTTATAGCAGGCTCCACCAGGATGAAGGCCGGGACCGCTCAGAAGATGATCTTAAACATGGTATCTACAGCTGCGATGATAAATCTGGGGAAAGTCTATGATAACTTTATGATTGACGTCGTGCCCACCAACGAAAAATTAAAAAATAGAGCTATCAGGACATTACAACAGTTAACTGATAGAGGCCAGGATGATATTAAAGTAGCTCTCGAGAAATCGGACTTCGAAGTGAAGCCAGCGCTATTGTCGTTAAAATTCGAGGTTTCCGTTGATAAAGCCAGAAATGCTTTAAGTAAAAGTAACGGTTTCCTTAAACCCGCAATGAAGGAATTTGAGGATCGGGCATAAAAATATTTTAAGTGCTGTATTACGGATATTATCAGTCTAATAGGCATAATGTGAGGGAAGATAATGGAGAAATTAAACCTAACCAACGCAAGGATAGTATTTCCTGAAAAAGGTGCTTTAAAGGAGAAAGACGTAAGAATAGAGTCCGGAACTATCGTCGAAATTGCTGACAGATCTAATTTGGCTAGTGGCGGTTCAACGATTGATCTTGATGGTCATTATCTCGCCCCCGGTTTTATCGATTTACAGGTTAATGGGGCGGGTGGCGTGGATTTCTTAACCTGCCAGAGTGATGATTTAGAGCGAGCGAGCGAGTTTTTATTAACCCATGGAACGACTTCTTTCCTGGGGACAATTATAACACAACCTCCAGAGGCAATGAACGCCGCCGTAACCAAATTGTCAGGAGCTAATATGAAAAATCTCCTCGGGATTCACATTGAAGGGCCGTTCTTGTCAAAACTCGCGAGGGGAACTCATAACGCCAGCCACGTCCTCGAACCTGACCTGGAAACCTTTAAAACAATTACCGGGGACAAAGAAGAAGATATTAGGTTGTTTACTTTTGCCCCTGAGCTAAAAAAAGCGAAAGACCTGCTGGGATGGATTCAATCCATTGGAGCTTTACCGTCAGTTGGTCACTCTAAGGCTAGCTACGATACGGTAAATGAGTTTTTGGATCTCGGTGTTTCTTCTTTTACCCACCTTTTTAACGGTATGGAGAATTTTCATCACCGTAATCCGGGACCTGTAGGGGCAGCTTTGAATAGTGGGTCGTTTGTGGGAATAATAGCTGATGGTCAGCACCTGCATCCGGCAACTGTTGAATTGGTGAAAAACGCCAAAGACAGCGAAAGAGTATATCTGGTTACGGATGCAATAGCTGCAGCTGGCATGGACGAAGGAAGATACGTCCTCGGGGATCAGCCAATTATCGTAAATGATCGTTTGGCCAGATTGGACAACGGCACGATAGCTGGAAGCACCCTTACTTTGGAAAAAGCCGCCAGAAATTATATGAAATTTACAGGTGTTTCTTTGGTTGATGCGGTTAAGGCAGTAACTGTAAATCCGGCGAAACTACTGGGAATGGAGGACGAAATTGGCACCATGGACCTCGGGAGCCGGGCTGATTTTGTGGTTTTCGACCGTAAGCTAGAAGTCAGGACTGTAATAATTGACGGGGAGATTGTCTACGATGGTGAAAGTTGAGGTAGAGACCAACTCCGAAGAGATGTCAAAGAAGGCTGCCAGTGAGGTAGGGAAAGAGATCCTGGAACGTCAAAAGCCCGTTCTGGGGCTACCAACCGGGGAAACTCCAAAAGGCATGTATAACCTTCTGGTGAAATATTATGAAAACGGTCTGATTGATTTTTCCACCGTAACTACTTTCAATCTCGACGAGTATTACGGAATTAGTGAAGATCATCCAAAAAGCTTCCGTAGTTATATGGAACGACACCTGTTTGAAAAAGTAAACCTGAAAAGGGAAAACTCTTACGTTCCCGCTGGGGAAATTCCAAGGGACGAACTCGGAGATTATTGCAAAAAATACGAAAGAAAGATAATAAAGGCGGGCGGGTTAGACCTTCAAATACTGGGGATTGGAAGCAATGGACATATAGGTTTTAACGAACCAGGATCCAGTTTCGATAGCCGGACGAGATTGGTAAAGTTAACGAGAGAAACAGTGGAGGATAGTTTTGGTAATACGGAAAAGCCCCCCGATGAAGCGATTACTATGGGGATTAGAACTATAATGGAAGCCAAAAGAATCATACTATTGGCCTCTGGAGAGAGCAAGAAGAGAGCGGTTAAACGGGCAATTGAAGGACCTATCACGGAGGACTGTCCCGGGTCGGTATTACAATTACACCCTCATGCAACCGCGATTATAGACGAAAGGGCAGCTGAAGAACTGGAGTTACTCCAAATTAGCGGACCTCCGGAATAATATGGCAAATTTTGGTGATTGAGTTGCCTCGTGTAAACGTTGGGCTCGAGGTGTTACGCGATTCAGAGAAGGAACAGTTAAAGCTTAAGGATAAGGATATTGGGTTAGTTTCAAACTGTACTGGTGTTACTGCCGAATTTGAAAGATCGGATCAGTTTTTTGCCGGATCTGGGGCCAAATTACGGGCCGTTTTTACACCCGAACACGGCTTCTTTTGTGCCGGGAAGCCGGGAGAGTCTGTAAGTGATAATTCCGAGGGCAAAGTGGATGTTCCCGTGACAAGTTTATACGGAGATAGACGCCAGCCTCCTGGAGAAAAAATGGAGGATATCGATGTACTCGTTTACGATATCCAGGATCTGGGAGTGAGGTGTTATACTTACATCCATACTATGGCAAATTGCATGAAGGTAGCAGGGGAAACGGGAACCGAGTTCTTAATTCTCGATAGACCTCCTCCTCTTTCCGGTAAAAAAGTCGAAGGACGGCCGATTGAAAGTGAACTTTCCTCGTTTATTGGAGGTTATCGCCTTCCAATGGTTTACGGACTTACCCCCGGCGAGCTCGGGAAGTATTTAAGTGCAAAGTTTTCGATCGGCCCTACTCCCTCAGTGGTCAGCATGGAGGGCTGGAGCCGTGATCTATGGTACGACGAAACTGGTTTGCCCTGGGTGTCTCCGAGCCCTGGAATTCCTTATTCTGAAACGGCTTTAGTTTATCCCGGAACAGTGTTACTTGAAGGAACAAATTTATCGGAAGGCAGGGGAACCAGCAAGCCTTTCAGGTTGTTTGGGGCTCCATGGCTTACCAAAAAATTTAAAGTGGAATTTATGAACCTAATTTCGCCGGCAGATAAAAGTACTTTTAAGCTAAGAGAATGTAGATACAGGCCCAGGTTTTCTAACTATTCCGGAGAGTTATGTCGGGGTTACGAGATTTACGTGACGGATAGACTTGATTTTTCACCCTTCCGATTCGGCATAGCGCTGGTAAAAGTCGCTCACGACCTTTACCCGGAAGATTTTGCCTGGTGGAACTCCTCGTTAAATAAAGGAAAAGCCCACTTCAATCAATTAACAGGGTCCAGAAAGTTTCGAGAGCTGATAGAAAAAGGTTGTGATGGTGAAGAAATAATGGGATTGGCGGAAGAAGGAATAGAAGAATTTAGGGATTCCGTTATGGAGTTCTTTCTTTACAAATAGATCCCTTAACGACGTTAGTTTTAATTTAACTGAGGAGATATCATGAAGTCATCAGATGTAGACAAGAATAGTCCGGTACCAATCTACTACCAGATCAAGGAGTTATTCAAAGAGAGAATTGAAAGTGGAGATCTAGAACCTCACCAGCGTCTTCCCTCGGAAAGAGATCTGGAAAAGAGACACGGAATTTCCAGAATGACTGCCCGAAGGGCTTTGACAGAGCTAGAGTCAGAGGGTTACGCCTATAGAGAGCAGGGCAAGGGTTCTTTCGTGGCAGAACCGAAACTTCGCCAGGCGCTCCTTGAGTTAACCGGTTTTACTGAAGACATGAAGAAGAGAAGAATGAGCCCGGGTGCCCGGGTAATTGAACAGAAGCTAGTTGATGGGGACCAGGAGCTGGCCAAAAAACTTGAAGTTGAGATGGATGCAAAGATATTTGTCCTGCAGCGGATCAGGCTTGCTGAAGGGGAGCCGTTAGCAATTGAAACGAGCCATTTGAGATACGAAGTGTGTGAGGGTATAGAGGAATACGACTTCGAGGATCGCTCACTATACGATACTCTGCGGGGAGATTTCGATATTACCCTTTCCCGAGCTGAGCAGTCCGTTGAAGCTACGCTTGCGGACGAGTTCGAAGCGAAAAACCTTGAGATTGACAAGGGAACACCTATGTTGATGACCGAGAGGACGACCTATCTGGGCGACGAGGAGACTCCAATTGAATATGCCAGGTCGATATATCGGGGAGATAGGTACAAGTTATTCGTGGAATTAAGGAGTTAGAATGGGTTTGCTAATCGGTATTGATGGGGGAGGTACGAATACTCGAGGGATAGCTTCTGACGAATCGGGTAATATAATGGCGGAAACCACAAAAAAGTCCTGTAACCTCAATACGTTGGATTTAGGGGATGCGGCGGCGAGGTTAAAGGACGTTATAACCGAGCTAGTTAACGATATCGGCACTAAGATTGGAACTAAAGAAATTGAAGTGGAAATGGTCGTCCTGGCCCTTGCCGGAGCAGAGAGAAAAGAAAAAAGAAAGAAACTCCTCGAGTTGGTGGAGGGAGAATTCCCGGTTGATCCCTCGGATACCGTGGATATTATAACCGATTCCCGGGCATCTCTGTACGGATCCCTGGGGGGCGAGGAAGGGGTGATGGTTAATTCTGGCACCGGAGCTATTGCCATGGCTCAGGACGATAAAGGGAACCTCGCTCGTGCTGATGGATGGGGCTATCTGCTGGGAGATAAAGGTAGTGGTTACTGGATAGGCCTGACTGCGATTATAAAAGCCCTCGAAGCGGAAGACGGACGAGGAAAGGAGACGTCGCTGGAAAGTAAATTGATGGATTATTACGAGATTAACCGAATGAAAAAAATTATCCCAGTTATCTATGAAAAAAAGGAATCGTCGCTGGTTGAGTCAGTTGCCGGGGTCGCCCCTATCGTATTTGAAGAAGCAAGCACTGGAGATAGAGTTGCCAGCTCTATTATATCGAAGGCCGGTCAAGAACTGGGCCGAACTGCAGGAGCGGTTATCAAGAAATTGGATTATAAAGGCGACACCGTGAAAATTGTATTGAAGGGCGGAGTGTTTGACTCGACAAAAAAAGAGCCAATGATGGAAAGCTTTGAGGCCGAACTGTCGAACCACGTCTCTCGCTGGACTTACGCCGGCCCGAAGTATTCTCCTGCAGAAGGAGCTCTTATCAAGGCGAGTGAGCTGGCAAGAGGTCAGTTAATTAGTCCAGAATGGAGCTAGCGTGAGAAGAGTACGTCTGATTTGCAACCGCAGCTTTTCCTCAAATCGTGAAATATTAAACAGGGTCCTGTGAGTCTTATGCTAAAGTCCGAAATAATTGAAAAGACAGGACGGCTTCTAATGGTCGGCTTCCACGGAACCGAGCCCGATGACCACCTCCGGAAAATGATAGAGGAGTTTCGGGTTGGAGGTGTAATTTTATTCCGGCGGAACGTGGTTAATGCTGGCCAAGTTGCCGATTTAACGGAAGAAATTCAAGACATTGCCAGAAAGGCGGGATACGAGACTCCTTTAATAATTTCCATCGACCAGGAAGGTGGAATGGTCAATAGAATCAAAGACGGGATGGCTCTTTCCCCGGGAAATATGGCCATTGGAGCCACCGGGGACGGCGAAACAGCTAGAGAGATAGGAGAGATAACCGGCAGGGAACTTGCCGGGATAGGGATAAACATGAATTTAGCGCCGGTGCTGGACCTGGCTAGATCCCCTTCGAATCACCTGGGACCCAGATGCTTCGGGGAGGATCCGGAGTTAGTTGGATTGATGGGGCGGGAATATTCCAGGGGGCAGTCTGCATTTGGTGTCTCTCCTGTCGGAAAACACTTTTTAGGTTACGGGGGGTCAGAAATCGACCCTCATATCGACCTTCCCCGGAACGATCTGGAGAGGGAGCAACTGGAAGACAGCTTAAAACCTTTCGAAATCGCTCGAGATAGTCTGGAGGGCCTCATGACTGCCCACATAGTACTAAATTCTATTGACGAGACCCCCGCCACCCTTTCTGAGAAGGTGATACAGGGGTTAATAAGGGAAAAGTTAGGTTTTACAGGCACCGTGATCACGGATTGTCTGGAAATGGGAGCAATCCAGGATAGATTTGGCACCGAAGAAGGGGCAGTCCGGGCAGTCAGGTCGGGTGCGGATTTGTTAATAGTTTCTCACCATCAGCGAGAGCAAATCTCCGCCATCCGCTCTCTTAGGAAAGCTTTGACTGATGAGCGGCTCAAAGGAGAGAGCGTTGAGAAAAGCTGGGAGCGGATAAACCGTTTATCGTCAACTAAAAGCTGGAAATCCGGCCGAAATTACTCCCTGGAGGAAGACAGACGGAGGACTGAAGAAATTGCCGGCCACGCTATTACCGCTCTATCTTCCGAGGGAATGCCTTTGCGGGAAGGAGAGAACGTACTGCTGATCACCCCAAAATTGTCCGGACGTCCTTTTTCCCCGGTCCAGGATAAAGAAATTAGACTCCTATCAATTAAGTCAGACCTAAAAGAAGCAGGGGTAGAAGCTACTGAGCTCGTTTATGATGGAGACTTGCCTGATTTTGGTCAGTTAGAAAGTTCGGTGAGCAATAGCGAAAAAGTCGTACTGCTCGCCCTGGAAGCAAGTAACGATGTTAGGAACTTAGCAAAGTTTGTCAAAGGAAAAGATACGAAGGTGATTTTGGTGGGGTTACATAACCCCTGGGGGTTTAACGGTATGCCCGTCGATAGCTTGTTATTAACTTATGGCTACTCCCGATCGTCCCTCAGGGGACTTGCCAATGTGTTATTGGGAAGGGTTAGCCCAGATTCTACCCCTCCCGTTACATTGTGAAGCTTAATTAGAGCTGAGCGATTTTAACACCTAAGCTAGAAGGAGAAGGGTTAACTGAAAAGGATATTTTACGGGCGGAACTTGGCCCAGCACCCAGCAGTCAATTCGGAACTGGTCTTGTGCCAGTACCGAACCTGAATAATCAGGGTGAATTGACTGCTGGGTACCTCGTATCAAGTTAAGTTAACCAGCCGATTCCTCCCTCGGCAAGTTTTGGTTAGAAAATCGCACGACTTAGGTTAGAAAAAGTCTTCGGCGAGATAAAATTTTTAGCTCCTTTAGCCGGGTTCCCCTTTTTCCCGATATTACAGAGTTCTGGACGATTCCAGGAGATTATTCGGAGGGAACTGGTGGTTAAATCAGCCTTTGATAGCTCCCTGGGTTCCCTCAACGAAAAACTGCTGGGTAAAGAAGAAGAATATTAGTATCGGTATGACCGAAACAATAGTACCTGCCGCTATTACCCGGAAATCCTGCTGGAAAGAGGCTTCCAGCGCAGTTAATCCAACTGGTAACGGGTATTTTGCCTCGTCCTTGAGGATAATCAGAGGCCACATGAAAAAATTCCAGAAGCGAACGAAAGCCAAAATCGAAATTGCCGCAAGCTGTGGTCTAACTATAGGTAACATTATCTGCCACCAGATTCGCAATTCCCCGGCTCCGTCCATTCGCGCCGATTCTTCCAGCGAATTCGGAACTTTGGCAAAAGCCTCTCGGAGAATAAAAATTCCTATGATATATACCGAATAGGGTAGAACTACAGCTATATAGGTATTTACCAGACCCATTCCCTTGATGGTTAGATAGTTAACCACTATCGTGCCCTGGACAGGGATCATTAATGGGGCAATTATAACGGCAGTAATTATAGGTTTGCCCCAGAAGTCGAACCTGCCCAGCGCGTAAGCTGCCAGGGCTGCGAGCAGTACATCTACGGCTACTCCCATAACGGTAATCAGTACCGAGTTGAAAAAATATTTTAGAATCGGGACTTCCTGAAATAACCTCACGTAATTGTTGAGTGTTGGCTGGCGGGGTATCCAGTGCGGAGTAGCGCTGTAAATATTTTCCCCTCTTCCCTTAAATGAAGTGGAGACCGCCCAAAAAAACGGGAAGGTGAAGAAAACCGCAAGCATCATCAATATAGCATAAAGGCCAATTTTTCTTATTTGAGAATAATTAAACATAGGCTTCCTTGCCTCTTAACCTGAATAACAGTAGCGAGATTCCACCTATCACTATTGAGAGGACGACCGCCAGGGCAGAAGACAACCCCAGATGAAATCCGCCATCAGGATCGAAAGCTTTTTGATAAATGAGATACACCATTGTTTGAGTATCTGCAGTACCTCTAGTCAAGACGTATATTTCGCTAAAAACTTTGAGGGCGGCAATAGTAGAAAGCATTGAACAAACTATAATTGTCGGTTTCAGGAGGGGGAAGTAGATTCTCCTGATCAGTTGCCATCCCGAGGCCCCATCGACTTTTGCGGCTTCTATCACGTCCTTGGAAACTCCCTGTAAGCCTGCTAGATAGAGTATCATGTAGTAACCTATGCCCCGCCAGAAGGTCACAAACATTACCACCCAGAGTGCTATACTGGAATTACCGAGCCACGCTATGGTTTCTCCCTGGGCGAGGAGGCCTACCGAGCGCAGTACTCCGTTCAACAGACCGGTTGAGCTGAAGACCATTTTCCAGGTGTATCCAATTATCACGACTCCTGAGATCACCGGAATGTAGAAAAGAGTCCGAAATATTCGAACTCCGGGGATGCGCTGGTTTACCAGAATTGCCACTAAAACCGAGGCAATTTGCAAAGGAGGGACTACCAGGATGTAAGTTAGTGAGTTCTTCATCCCCTGGTAAAATAGAGAAGATTCCGAGTGGAATAAGTAACGCCAGGTTATAGCTAAAAAAACTGCCAGCAGCGTAAACACGAAGATTTTTAAGGGAAACGTCGAAAAAGAAAGCCTGCCTAGCTCAAACTCCTCTCCACTGTATAGGTAAAGGAAAAACCCTCCGAAAAAAACAGCTACCACCAACGCAAGATACCAGTAATTGCCGTTAGCAAAGCTCTGAAATTTTCTATTGATAAACATCCTGTTGTAGTGCTGTAGCCCAACCCACATTGATTTGATAACCTGAATATGTAATTTATCTTCATCTATTTTCTCAGTAACTACTTCAATGTTCTCTTTATTTTCGTACCGTTTTTTTAAAACGTCGGCGTAATTCTGGCCCGATTCCAGAGGTAAAACTCTATCCTGGCGGACGGTGTAATTTATTTCCGTCATCGTTTCGTTTATTACCGGGCCCGAGATTATCGTTAATATAATTAAAAAAAAGAAAATCAAACCAATTTGTACTGTTCGGGACGTCCTGTCTGACAATAAAGATAAACCAGCACAAATTCCTGTTGCTCCAAGTAGAGTCAGAAGTAAAGGGGAAGTGGAAAGTCCCGAGAGAGAAAAATTATCCCCGAACTTGATTAAGAACTGCTGTATACCACCGACTACAGGGTGTTTAAAGATATTGTAATCCAGGAAAGAGATATAAATTCCCCTGAAGATCGGGTAAAATTTGAACACAGTCAGCAGGAGCAGGGGTAAGAATAAAAAACCGTAGGATATAGCGTTTTTTCTTAATTCCAGTTTTCTTTTATAGCTTAAGTTTCGCCAAATAAACATTTCTTCGTTTTATAGAAAAGGCGGAGAAGCTAATAACCTCTCCGCCTTAAATAATATTAGTTTTTACTCGTATTCTTCAATTAATTCGTTTACTTTTTGTTCGGCGTAATCAAGAGCTTCTTCGACCGGTTTCTCACCTTTTATGGTTTTTATGTATTGGGTGTTTACTACCTCTTTTATTTCACTCCAGCCTTCTGGAGCTCTTGTCTGGATTAAGCTAGCTGCATCGGCCATCGTTTTGTCAGCTATTAACTGTGCTTTGCCCATTTTGGGATTATCTCGCTCTTCGTAGTTCTGGAAGTACGGGTCGGAAGATAGACCCTTTTCAGTGGAAGGCAAAATAGTAGCTAGTTTGGAGAACTCGATTTGAGCTTCGGGCGAAGTCAAAAATTCAGCGAATTTGACGGCCTCCTCTTTGGCATCAGAAGAAGTAAGTACCGAAAGGCCCATCATGGAAACCTGTACTTTGCTGGCGCCCTCGGGCGAAACTGGATACTTTGCGAACTTTACCTTGTCAAAAAGTTCAGGGGTATTGTTCTTTATATGGCTCACGAGCGAAACTCCAATGGGTAACATCGCAAGTTTGCCAGATTCAAACATTCTTTGTAGCCCTTCGTAATCCGGTAGACCCTGCGGTATGATGCCTTCCTCGTAGCATTCATTCCAGTAAGTCAACCTGTCGGCCACCTTTTCAGTATTGAATGCGGCCTGAGAGAAGTCCTCCGTGAATAATCTGGATCCTACTCGATGAGTAAGCTCGTAGTGGGCTTTAGCGAAATCAACCCCGAAAGCGTACTTGTCGGTATTCTCGACAATCTGTCGGCCGTATTCCTTCATATCTTCCCAGGTTTCGGGAGGGTCTGAAGGGTCTAATCCTGCTTCTTCAAATATTTCCGTATTGTAGTACAGTATTGCTGGCGAAGCATACCAGGGAAATACGTAATGATAAGTGCCGTCAAACTTGACCTTGTCCCACAGGGAATCTATATAGACCTCACCGGCATCAGGGTTCTGGAGTTCTATGGGTTCGAGGATTCCTTTCGTAAATACGCTGTAAGCCTTATGGTAGTTCAGGTTAATTACGTCTGGCTCCTCGTCAGCTGCCATTGAAGTCATTAGTTTTTTTACTATATCCCCTTGCTGATTTTTCATTTCAACTTCAATGTTAGGATTTTGCTCTTCGAATTCCTCGATTTGTCCCTCTAAATAGGACTGAAATCGATCAGCTCCCAGCCACCAGGGCCAGAATTCTACCACGGTGGGTTTTGCCGCCGCAGTAAAAGCAAGAGAAAAGATGAGTAGAAACAAAATCGAAAATACAAACCGCTTTCTCATAGTTATCACCTGGTATTATTTAGTTTTATTGGTAAAGGAAAGATTGCTAATTTTTAGAGGCAATTGATCTAATGCTTTTCTCACCTCCCATAGTATAGTGGTATATATGACTTAACATATAATATCAAGGAACTGGTATCCTGTCAAGTAGATCATTTTTTAAACAAAATAGGTATCTCCTGAGTAAGTGTCTTTTCTTTTCTGGAGGGATACTTTATCGTAG
>JAGXLB010000186.1 GCA_018334915.1 Candidatus Bipolaricaulota bacterium | reverse complement strand
ACCGCTGTATCCTCGTCCATGTCAAATACAGCTTGTCCTAAATCTTCGAGTAAGTCGCTCATTCTAACATTAACCTCCTTAAATATTTATTGTTGTTCTAGATTCTTGAAATCATTATATACTTTGAGAATAGGGTTACAAGGAAGATTGTGGGATAAATTATCCCACGATGTAACGTAGTTAATCACCTTTTCCCGAAAAATCAGTCCCTCAAACCCTGGTATACGATAAGATTACCCAAGGCTTCATAGTTGTTTTCCTAGCTGCCTTACTCCACTCCTCCTACCTGTCAAATCAATCATGGGGCTCCCGGTGAAACCTGATAGGTAGTCAATTACCTCACTTTGATAAAGTGCTGGGCTTATATAAAAACCCCTTAATGCTAAAACCTACCTTCTGCAAAAACTTGAGATCCAGCCTATCACCCATCGGGAAGTGTCCTGGAGCGCCAAACACTTGAGACACGAAAGTGGATGTACTTTAGATCTCACAGTGCCTAGTAAGAGTTAGAGGGCACCCTCCCCCGGCCAGTTTTGGTAGATAGATAGCTGGAAACCCTTTATGGTCAAGGAGTTAACGGGTGCAGCCCGCACAAAAGATTTCTCTTGGAATAGGCGGAGTTTAATATATAGTAATTGGGGAGAATTAATCCGGTTGAATCAGGACTTTCAAGGGGATAACATGCAAGCCATGACACTTTCAGAAAAGCTGTAGTTTTTTAGAGGTAGGGGATTGGAACTTTTAGCTCGCAAAAATAGTAGTATAAGTGCAAAAGGGGATCCTTGACAGTTAAACTTTTTAATTTGAACCTTCAGTACTCCTTCGATCTTGTAAAAAAACAATACTTATGAGGAAAGAGGGCCCTCTGTACCCGGAAAACTCCCCATACTTCAGGCCATCACTATTATCAGTTCCGCCAACCTACCCTCTATGGGTTTTGTGGAGCCCCCGACCCCATTAGTTATATGATATTGATATGCCAAAAAACCACAGAGATCCTTATTACGTCGGTAATCTCAAAGGATGGGTTGACCTCTAAGCCAGTAATTTACCAATTCCGGGTGTCTTTGAACGAATTTCCTGGCCGCACTTCCTTTTCCTTCGTCATATAAAAGAGTCAGCTCGTCCACCAACTCTATCGGGAGGTAGAATCGGCTCAAGAACTCAGTAACTTTATTGGGATACTTCTCCATCAAGTCCTGCCGGGCAAGTAGATTCACACTTTGCTCATCTGTCAACTTCACAATGAACCTCGGATCATAAATGCTAAACAGAACGCTCGGACGTTTCATGATCATGACTATCCATTCTTCACTACGGGTGCCGAGGTCAAGCTCGGAGAGTGCAGCCATGCGATCTATTTCTACTAATTTATAATTACCGAGACCTTCTACAGTATCCAGAATTCTCCGGGAGCTCTTCAAGAGTGATTGATCCGAGGTGAAGCTAATTATTTCCCCTTGCAGCTTACGCCGAACTTTCGAACTGGAAAGTTCCTCAAAAGAATCCAACTGGTCCACCGCTACGTAACCAGGTACTCCCCAGCCGGCCACTACGTCCTCGTAAACGGGCCCGAGATTGCAAAATTCATGGGCATAGTCATTCCAGGACCCATCCTTAGATGGGGGAAACGTCATGCCTAGGAAAAGGTCTCCCTGGCCATCTCTAATCTTCGTAAATCCAACCTGTCGGTACTGAATTTTTTCATTCACTTTGAAACCCAATTCTTCAAGCAGGTGAGTTAACAGATTTGCCACGGGCAGATATTCCGTTTCCGGGACAATATAGAAATCCATCGTCCCTTCCCGGGCGGATGAATGGATGGCGGGCACAGACACTATTAATAATATAACCAGTGCCAAAATCATGTAGAGACCACTACGAAACTGTTTTACGCTGGCATTCATATTGTTCCTCCCTAGATGAAGCAGAAGATTTGTAACCATCCACTATCGATTTGCAAAGATAAAGAAGGGTGGGGAGATAACCCCACCCCTGAAATGAACTAACTAGAAATTCGTCTTACGGAAAACCTAGCGGATTATTCCAGTGCGTCGACTCCATTTACAAAGTAGTCAATAATCTCGGGGTGTTCTTCCGCCCATCTGGCACCGGTTCCTTCTCCCATTTCGGAGTACATCGCCGAGAGATCGTTAACCATACTAATTGGCAGGTAGAAGCGGCTGAGGAATTCGCTGAGTTTGTTCGGGAATACTTCCATGAAATCCTCGCGGCCAATCATGTGAACCCGCTCTTCCGCACCCAACAGTCCCTTAGACTCTTTCAGATTCCTAAGGTCAAAACGACCATAAGCAGAGTGGGGTTGCCAGAGAGTTACCACTATCCACTCCTCGTTGTCAACTGCGTCTTTGAGAGAAGCTTGCATGGCTGCTCCACTACCTTCCAGAAGCGTATAATCAGAAAGAGACTCATATTCGTCCATCATCTTATCGGACTGCTGCATGATACCTGCACCGGGGTCAATTCCAGTAATTTCGGCATCCAGTTTCTCCCTGACTGATTCTTTCCCGAGATCTTCAACTGAGGCTAACTCGTCTTCTGGGACGTATGCCGGGACGGCCCAAGTCAGCTCTGCATCTTCATACATCGGGCCAAAATCGAGCACGTCCGCCGCGTATTCTTCCTGATATGCCTGATGCGTTAACGGCTGCCAAGACTCAATAAGTAGGTCGAGCTCCTGATCGGCAGTTGCTGCATAAGCCACACCAATTGAGGGATTGGTCACGTTTACGTTCATATTAAATTCGGTCCGTACCACATACTGAACTAGGTCAGCCAATGCCAGGGCTTCTTCCCAGGCAACTGCCCCTATATCAAGTTGATTTTTCTGTGCTCGAGCGGGTGTAGAGAGAAAACCAAAAGTTAATACCAATGAAAATACAATCACAAGTGCTAAACGTGTATTCTTCAAAGTACCCACCTCCTGATGAAAGTGGTATTGTGTGTTGAATTTTACCTATTCTTCCGAGAGATTTAGAGTCCTGCGTCTTCTACTTGGTTATACCACCTCCACGTGATATTGATTAAAACTACTAGTTTATTCCTCTCGTGCACCAATATTTGAAGTCGCTCTATCCAAAATCATTGCAGTGAAGACGACAGATAAACCAGCGACAAATCCCTGTCCAACACGCATCCGCTGAATGCCTCGTACAACCTCTCCTCCAAGTCCTCCTGCACCAATCAAGGCGGCTATTACAGCCATGGACAATGCAAGCATGATACTCTGGTTTACGCCAGCCATAATAGAAGGTCTGGCCACGGGAATCTGTACTTTTAATAGCAACTGCCAGTAATTGCAACCAAATGCTTCGCCTGCTTCAACCAATTCTTGGGGTACCTCACGAATTCCAAGGTTGGTTAACCTAACCGATGGCGGATAGGCAAAAATAACGGTGGCAACCGCTCCCGGCGCGGCCCCCATACCGAAGAATATTACCGCCGGTATAAGGTAAACGAATACGGGCATTGTCTGCATGAGATCAAGAACTGGCCGCATAATGTTGTTCACCGTATCCGAGATTGCCGCCAGAATTCCTGTGGGGATACCTAGGGTTATAGCTATGAATGCTGCAGTCAAGGTAAGGGCAAAAGTTTCAGTGGTTTCTACGTATAAACCAAAATTAGCAGCAAGCCAGAGGGTAACTAATCCCAACAGCCCTGTGGTCACTTGACCGGATAGATACCAAAGCAAAAAAAACAAAAGCAGCGACCATACAGGCAACCTAATATCCAGGCCAGCTATGTTAACCACAAAAATCGGAATCCATTGTATAATCATCAGCAACACATCGTTCACAGTGTTTAATACCAGCTGGATGAAGTCAAAAAGCGGTTCTATACTCATGTTCAACCAGTCAACTACAGCCACGGTCCATTCAGCAAGAGGAATAGGCACAGGTTTTGGGCCTAATTCTATCAAAGGTGTACCTATCCGAGCCGAGGCCGTTAGTGGATACAGTGAAACCCAACTAAGTGTACCAAGAATCAGGGCAAAAACCTTTTCAATAGAACTACTGAATTTGTTCATCATGCCTCCTTCTCCCTCACCCTTATGCAGGTAATCATTTATGTTGCTTCTAGGCATTTATTCCACCATCCAATTGAAATGTCCTAATTTTTGCTGGGATTAATTTCCCCTACCTTTTTCCAGCAGACCTTGGAGAATATTCTTCTCGTTGACATACCCTATCAACTCTCGATTTTTTAAGATAATTACGGGCCTTGAAGTATAAGCTAACCTAGCCCGCATTATTTTACTAATTGGCGTATCGGGAGAAGAAAACAATATAGCATCCTCTTGTAGGTCTTTATACTCTTCCAGCGGTTTCACTGGAACCGGCGTACCTGATAAGTAAGCTTGTTGGACCTCTTGCTTGTCATTTAGTTCAAGTTGGGTAATTTCGTCTAGCTTTACCCTGTTGTTTTCGTCAATTTGGAAATCCTTTTCCGCAACGGTTTCAGCCCTTAGGACGTCTGAGGGGTCAGCATTTTCAACGAAATCCGCTACGTATTCGGTTTTCGGGTTAACGATAATTTCCTCTGGAGTTCCTCTTTGAACCATCCCCCCGGCCTCCATAATGGTAATCCGATGTCCCAGCTTTAACGCTTCATCCAGATCGTGAGTAACAAACAAAACTGTCCTCTGCATTTCTTCCATGAGATCGAGTAATTCACCCTGCATCTGGACCTTAATCAAAGGGTCCAGTGCAGAAAAAGGCTCATCCATTAAAAGAACCTCCGCCCCGGTAGCCAGCCCTCTGGCAAGCCCAACTCTTTGTTGCATTCCCCCCGATAATTGTGAAGGATACGAATCACCAAAACCTTCCAGCCCCACCA
>JAGXLB010000032.1 GCA_018334915.1 Candidatus Bipolaricaulota bacterium | reverse complement strand
CGGAATTGCACGTACTAGACAAACTGGACGTTCGGATAAGCGGTAGCGGGACCGTTCTGTATAGAGGAGACCCGGAAGTAAACCAAAGGGTATCAGGATCGGGTAAGGTTAGGAGTATCGAGTAGGGCGGATTTGCCCAATTTTGATCTCCAGTCGAAACGATCGTGAGGGCAACTAAGGGTAAATTAACCCTGATTGCGAAATTTATATTTGCTACCTTAGTTGCCCTTTCCCATTCTCGAACACTCGGGTGTTGGAACCTCTAGTTTTTTTGTACGATAATTTTAATACATTCGGGCAATTGGGAGTTTAGACCTTTTTAGTTATCTCACCTGTCATTCGTAAGGACCTTCTATAACTCCCTTTCCGTCTTCGACGATTTGCTCTCCTTTCGCAAATCCTTTTTCTATCTCCAGGTCTTCCGATAGTATCAGAACGTCAGCGTCTTTACCCTCTTCAAGGCTACCTTTACGGTCGCTTATCCCCAAACGTCGGGCAGGATTAGTGGTAAATAGAGATAGAGCGTCCGGAAGATCGAGAGACCCGCTCCGGACAAAATCTACCATGGTCTTGTGAAGGGTATTTACTTTTCCTTTGGTTAATCCTACCAAATTTCCACCCTCGTCAAATTCAGGCATACTTCCGTTTCCGTCGGAACTAAAAGTCACGTTTTTCAGGGAGAGGTCTTTTTCCTTAAAAATATTCGTTATCGCTTCAAGTACTTCTTCTCTATTTGATGAATCGGCCGGGCAAGTAATGTCGATAAAACCTCCACTTTCGACGAGATCTGCACCTTCCCGAATCAATCTGGGTGACCTTCCTAAGTGGGTTGGCAGGAACTGTGATATAGGAATCTCCGATCCCTGTACAGCCTCCCGAATTGGCTTGAGGCCAGATTTACCACTTCCAACGTGAAGGTGGACTATTCCCGGCTTGTTCCCCATCATCCCCCCAACTCGGGCTTCAGATGCTAACTTTTTCAGTTCGCTTAAAGTAGGCTGGGGAGATCGGTGATCGGAAATTGCTATCTTGACTCCGATTATCTCGTCGATCAGAGCGATGTCCTTTTTGACGCTTCCGGTAATATTAGGGGATGGTAGATGGTACGAACCAGTGTAGATGTAGGAAGTAACGTGACGGTTTAACCCCTTAGCTTTTGCCAGCAGGGTTTCGACGCTCCTCGTGACGTCGTCCGTTCCCAGAGTACCGACGGCGGTGGTGATACCCGCTTCGGCTATCTCGGATACAGGAAGCTCGGGGACTCTTGAGTGCGGACCTGTTTCCCCTCCGCCTCCCGTCAGGTGAACGTGAATGTCAATAAGGCCGGGGACAATCATTTTTTCGGAACAGTCGACGACGTCCGTTTCAAAATTCTCCGGAACGTCGATAAATTCCGCGATCTTGAGGATTCTTTCATCTCCTATCAGGACGTCTTTCCGTCCTCTTTCCCGGGGATCGTATAACATACCGTTCTTGATCAGTGTAAAATTAGATTGGTTGTTCAAATTTACCCCTCCGGAATTATTGAGATAAAATTTTACGATAGTGTAGAGAATCCAGTTTAAAACTAATTTTCAGCTTTGGAAACCGTTCAGGAAAATCTTTTCAGTCGAAGCTGAACATCGGGCGAGCGGGCACAGCTCCACCCTTTCGTCGGTCCTTGAGATCGACATCCGGGCTTGCCGGGCCGAGAAATTTCCGACTCGTGTGCTCAAACTGGTGCCTTCATGTTATTCGGTTTCACTTTAGCAACCATGACTCTAAAAGATTTGGTCTTACTTGGTTATGGAAATATCCCTCTCTGGAAATTACCTGAGGCAAGCCTCCGGTAATTTCCGATTCGGTCAGACATATGCGCCGCTTCGCTGGAATTTTCTCGGCCCGACCCCTGGTTTTATCGAACGGTTTCCAAAGCGAGCTTTTACACATAAAGCTCTACACTCTCAAATTTTACCACCTGATTATACCAAAATGAAACTTATATTATAGATAATCCGGGAGGAATAAAGATCCCAAAAAAACAACTTAAGGGATAGCTGGAGATATATTTTTTAGGAAAGGTTAGTTTCGGGAAACAGGAGAGGGAGATCGGTGGGCGAACCGGGCCGTTTTCGACCCGGTTCGCTGTTTACCTATTCTATTTCTATGTCAACTGCTTTTTCTTCGGTTAGGGACTCGCTCAGATCTGCCTGAATGTGTAGTACTCCGTTTTCGAACTTGGCTTTAAGCTGATCGGGATCTTCTACTTCTTCTGGCAGACCGAATGACTGTTTGAATCTACCGTAACGTCGTCCTCTACTTATGTAATTTACGTCTTCCTTATTCTCGTTTCGTTCAACTTCACCTGAAACGATAAGCTGGTTGTCTTTGGCCCGGATGCTGATCTGGTCTTTAGTCAATCCTGGAAGTTCGATCCTGTAATGTAATTTCCCGTTTTTTTCGTAAATATCCGTGTTTCCAAACCGACCCAGACTATTGGTTCGGAAAAAGCTATCCTCCAGATCCTGGAATAAATCGTCGAGAAAACCACCTTTCCCAAAAGGAGATGGTACTCTGTCTCTTTTTCTGTTTCTGTCTCTATCAGAAGGAAGGACCATAAACTCCACCTCCGGATTTGTATTTTTTTAGCAGAGTATAACTTACTCTGCTAATTTTATTATAAGGGGGTTTAGGGTTTTGTCAACACCATAAAGGATACCTATTCTGTAAAGTTGTTTTCGACGATACTATAGTTTGAGGCCTCCAGCACTTACCCTTCAATTGAGTTGCGGCCATAAGATCCCGCAAACTTAGCGTGAAGGATAAGTGCTGACTATAAGCCGTCTCTGCAATTTAAAATTAGTTAATTTCTACTTCGATGGTTTGTTCCTCAGCTTTTGGTAACGGTACTGCAATATCCAAAACTCCATTTTCGTATTTTGCCGTCAGATTTTCGGCACTGTCAATTCCTTTTGGTAGTGGATAGCTTCCTTTGACTGTGCCCTGACTCCTTCCACGTGCCAGGAAATTACGGTCATCTTTCTCGCTTTCTTGTGGCTCCCCTATTACCAGCAGTTTATTTTCCCTGGTTTTTACTGTTATCTCTTTCTTGTCGAATCCAGGGAGCTCTATTTCGTAGTGCAGGGACCCGTCCTGTTCGTAAATATCCGTATTACCTAGCTGGGCCCGTTTGCTGGTGTGCGTACTTTTCCCCAAGTTCCTGGATATATCCTTGATCAAGTTGTTGACTAATAACTGACTTCTGGGTCGACTACGCGACCTTGTTATTCTTCTTCTCATGGTTTCATCTCCCGTTGATAAAATAATTAGAAAAATTAGCAGAGTAACCATCACTCTGCTAATTCAATCATATTTGACGGACTTCCTATTTCAAGGGCCGTTTTTCTCGCATTTTTCCTTGGTTCTTTCACCATTTTTAGAAAGAAAAAGGGCGGAAATTATGAGCAAAGAGTTTATCTTGTCAAATATCCCCCCTCCCCGCTTACCTGGCAACTGATCTAACCTTTTAATCTTGGACATAGAGGAGATCCCGGCAGCCAGGTAAGCGGGGAGGGGGGTGAAAACTGGAGAATTTAAATGGAAGGTGATAAGAGAGCTGAGCTCAACTCCCTTACTAAGGAAAGTTGGGTTTTGGTCTCCGGGTTATATTGGCTAAAATAATTCCGGAATTCGAATTCATGATAATTGATGGAATCAATTCGGGAGTGTTAAAATGGAACCGGCTTATTTGTCGCTATCTCGGTCAGAGCTCGAAGGTCGGGTCGAGGAATTAAGGGAGAAACTTAAAGATTGTGATCTCTGTCCCCTGGAATGCGGGGTGAACAGGTTGGGTGAGGAAAAGGGTAGATGTAATTCGGGCGAAGAACTACTCGTTAGCTCTGTCTCGCCACACCATGGCGAGGAACAGCCGCTCGTGGGGCAATATGGTTCGGGAACTGTCTTCCTTGCGAACTGTAATCTCGGTTGTGTCTACTGTCAGAATTACGAACTGTCCCAGTTAGGAAGGGGTCGAAAGATGAAGCCGGCTGAAGTCGCGGAGCGGACTCTGGAATTACAGACCAGGGGCTGTCACAACGTAAACTGGGTATCACCCACTCATTTTGTGCCTCAGCTCGTCGAGACACTGGTTGAGGCTATATATAAGGGGCTGGAGGTTCCAATAGTGTATAACACGGGTGGTTACGAAAGCTTCGAGACCTTAAAGCTTCTAGACGGTATAGTGGATATTTACATGCCGGATATGAAGTATTCCAGTGACGCATCGGGTAGAAAGTATTCCGGGGTCTCCGATTACTGGAAGGTAAATAAGAAAGCCGTAAAGGAGATGCATCGTCAGGTCGGTGACCTGAAAATTGACGATTCGGGAGTGGCTCAGAGGGGTTTACTGATTAGACACCTAGTCCTACCGGAGGGTATATCCGGGACTGAAGAGGTCCTTCGATTCATTGCTGAGGAATTATCCCGTGACTCGTACGTAAACGTCATGGGACAGTATAGACCGTGCTGGAAGGCTTCAGAATACGAGGAGATCGGCAGGTCGGTAACCAGTAGAGAGCTGGAGAAGGCTTTTGACCTGGCGCGAGAGATGGGACTCAACAGGGGGCTCTAGAAAGTTTAAGTGTTATTTAGCGGAAGACGGAGAGGCGATAAGTAGGGTTTATCGTTGCCAGACCCAGTCCATTCTGCCTGAAATACCTGGATTCTGGAGGTGGTGGAGGTGCTGGTTCAGGGTTGCTGTGGATGGGGTTACTTTAACCCGAACGAATTTCTGGAAGAATCGGGAATATTAACCGAAGAGAAGTCCGACTGGAAGGAGATCTACGATCACAAGGTTCAGGCCTTTGGGGATTTCTTTAATCTGATCGAGGTCAATAAGACGTTCTATGACCTACCGCAGGTAAAAACTGCTGAAAGGTGGAGAAGGCATGCCCGGGAAGTCAACGAAGAGTTTCAGTTCACAGTCAAAGCCTCCAAAATAATTACTCATAAAGATAGATTCTCAAGTGAAAGGTCAGTAACCAAGTTCGGCGAGGTAAAAGAAATTGCCCGAGCTCTGGACAGTGAGTTGATACTCTTTCAGTCCCCCCCATCCTTCGGGTCCGACAAAGAAAATTGTGAGGCTCTCGAAAGTTTCTTTGCCGAAATCGATCGGGAAGATTTTTTGCTTGCCTGGGAGCCCCGCGGTGACTGGGAAGAAAATCCCGAAATGATTAATGAAGTTTGTGAGGAGCACAATTTGATTCACTGTACGGACCCTTTCCGACTAACACCCGCAGCCCGGACTCAGGTATCTTATTTACGGCTACACGGCAAACCCCCCGGCGAAGAAATGTATAAATATACGTTTAAGAACGAAGATCTGAAAAGATTACGGGGTTTAATTGAGGGGATTAATTCGGGTCGCATTTACCTTCTCTGGAATAACTATAACATGTACAGGGATTTGAAGAAATTCGAGGAGCTGCTTAAAGGTAGTGCTGACTGATTTTTTTGGCAAGTTCGTTTGTCTTTTACTGAAACAGTCAAATTTACGACTAAAAGTTTTTATTCGGGGTATCTGGTTGATCTTTGATTCAGATACGAAACTAGCTGAGTGTTTACTACCATGAAAAAGATAAAAGTTCAACTGATCATGCCAGAAGGTCCGCCAGGTAAGAAAGATACCCGGCGAGTTGAATTTTTTTCCTCCGCTATCGTTCAAAAGGAGGAAGATAACGTATATTCTATCGTAGAAAAGTTCAGAAGAGAAGTTTTTCCGGGGATAACTGACGAGGATATGCGAGAAGAGGTAGTTCGAGATAAAGTTTTACTGAGCCAAGTTATTACCCTCCATAACGCCGCTGAAATCCGGTCTCGATCCGTTAGTGTTAGCGGTATGCGGAAGAAGATTGAGTCGGGTGAGCACGTCTTAATGTCCGATGGGCTACCTAACGTCAAAATCGCAAAAACCAGAACCGACGAGCTGGTTTGCTTAGACGGTCATCATTCCTTGTTGGCTTACATGATGTCTGAAATAAAGTATTTGCACGAAGTTCCCCACCTAATGGTCACTGATCATTCTGGAGGAGGCTTGAAAGAGGAAAAATTTCATGCTTTCTTTGGCGAGCACGCAAAAAAGCTAACCGGTTCCGATTGGCGGAATTATACTATAAGCTGGACCAACCCACCCGAGCGCCAGCTGGAAGATAGAAAACAGGATAATATGGGTGAGCTGTTATCTGAACTGTTGGAAGATGATTCCGGAGGTTGACCGAATCGCTTTAGGGCGAACAAAATATCGAGGCTCGGGGTATGACTCATTCCGTTTACCGAAGAGATTAACACAACGTATTATATTATCTTACTGGCCTTATACCAACTTTGCCGGTGGGGGTAAAAATCTTGATGTTGCTCAGGCTGCATTGAAAGGTAAATCCGTACCTGTCAATATTGATTCGGAAAAGGAAGTCGAATGGTCGGCTGTAACAGTATAATACCAGTTGAATTATCAGAATAACTAAAAGGTGTTGACAAAGTATGAAATCTTTGAGAGATTTACCGGAATCAGAAAAAATCAACCAGCTGATGTCCACTCTTGAGAACTATGGCTCCGTTCTAGTTGCTTTTTCAGGCGGTGTGGATAGCAGTTTTCTCCTGAAAGCGGCTGTGGACTTCCTTGGGACAGATCGTGTTCTGGCAATTACTGCAAGCTCCAGTATCTTTCCTAATTACGAAAGAGAAAACGCTAGTAAGCTGGCCAAAAGGCTGGGGGTTGACTGGAGGTCGATTCAATCATCCAGAACCGACAATCCCAAATTCAGGGAGAACCCCCCTGATCGGTGCTACTTCTGTAAAAAGGAACTCTTCGAAAACCTGAAAAGTCTGGCGGACCGGGAAGGAATCAACAAAGTAGTGGATGGATCGATCCAGGGCGATTCGGAAGGTCACAGGCCAGGAATCCGAGCAGCAGAGGAGCTGGGGATAGCCAGCCCGTTGCAGGAAGCCGGATTGACCAAGGATGAGGTAAGAGATTTCAGCAAGCAGGTAGGACTCGAAACCTGGAACAAGCCTTCTTTTGCCTGTCTGGCCACACGATTTCCTTACGGAAAGGAAATTACCGAAGAGAAGCTCAACCGGGTGGGGAGGGCGGAAGAATTCCTGATGGAGCTGGGAATAAATCAGTTCCGCGTTCGCCACCATGGAGATATCGCAAGGATAGAAGTACGACGACCGGATTTTGATAGATTACTGGATTTTGGGGACAAAATAGTCTCTCGATTCAAAGGACTCGGGTACGATTACGTAACCCTCGATCTGGAAGGATACCGAACGGGTAGCATGAACGAACCTGATTAATCGTCTGCCTTTCTTTCAATTTTTCTTTTAATTACCCCCCGGGGGTGCCCCCCCAAAGCTGATTATAAGTATAACAGCTCGTACCATTATTAAAGGAGTACTTCATCAATGGAAGGTAATTAACGCTATCCTTGATATCTTTAAATTGATTGATTAATGTTAGGTGGTCCCACCAGGGGTGGGATGGAGGTGAGTTTTGTATGAGCAACGAAAAAAGCGAAGACCGAGATAAAAATAAAGCAAAGCAAGAGAACGAGAAAGAAAAGACTGACCTTGATATAGAAGGAATGACCTGTGCTTCCTGCTCCCAAGCCGTGGAAGGAGCACTGGCTGATCTGGAAGGAGTCGAGGAAGCTAACGTAAACCTGACAACCGAGAAGGCGACTTTGAACTTCAATCCGAGTGAAGTTAGTTACGGCGAATTTAAACAGGCCGTGGAGAACGCCGGTTACGGAGTTAAAGAGGGTTCCGGTTCGGGTGGAGCCGAAAAGGAAAGGAGTAAGCTCGAGGAAAGTCAGCGTAAAGTAGACAGAGCAAAGAGCAAGATGTGGTGGACCTGGGCATTTGTCGCTCCGATAATCGCCTGGATGGTACCGGAAATGATCACCGGAGTTAAGTGGCCCTCTCCATTGGTCTATGACGCGGGTATGATCGTCCTTGCGACTCCGGCCCTGTTCTGGATGGGTCGAGAGACCCTTACTAGCGGGTTCAAATCCGCCCGGCACCTCGCACCCAATATGGATACGTTAATAATGATGGGTTCGGCAACGGCTTACTTTACCGGTTACGTCACAGTTCTGAGTCAGTTTGATCTAGCCCCACACCTGCTTAACTATTCGGGTGTCGGGGCGATGATCATGGGCTTCCATCTGACCGGCCGTTACATCGAGACCAAGGCAAAGGGACGAGCTTCGGAGGCAATTCAGAAACTAATGAGTCTTGAGGCAAAGACCGCCAGGGTGGAACGGGACGGAGAAGAGATTGAAGTTCCGGTAGACGAAGTCGAGTTAGGCGACCTGATGATAGTTCGGCCCGGCGAGAAGATACCGACCGACGGAGTCGTTAAAGACGGCAAGTCTTCAGTCGACGAATCGATAGCGACTGGTGAATCGATGCCGGTCGAGAAGACAGAAGGCGACGAGGTAATTGGCGCCACCGTCAACAAACAGGGTGTCTTAAAAGTAGAAGCGACCGGCGTTGGCGAAGATACGTTCCTCTCGCAGGTAGTTAGGCTGGTGGAAGAGGCACAGGGAACTAAGGTCCCGATCCAGAATTTTGCCGACAGAGTTACTACGTTCTTTGTCCCGACTGTAATCAGCATTGCTCTAATAACTATTGCGCTGTGGCTCGGATTTTCCGGAACGTTTCAGGGGGTGGCGACCTGGGCGTCGTCGTTTATCCCGTGGGTTGATCCTACTCTGGGAATAATCTCGTTGTCGCTGTTTGCCGGGATATCCGTGCTCGTGATTGCCTGTCCGTGTGCACTTGGCTTGGCTACTCCGACCGCTTTGATGGTAGGATCCGGCATGGGAGCCGAAAACGGAGTACTGATAAGAAAAGGCGAAGCGATCCAGACCATGAAAGACATAGGGACGATAGTCCTGGACAAGACGGGTACTATAACTGAGGGTAAGCCCGGAGTTACGGACCTAATCTCGGTAAATGGCACCGAAAAGGAAATGCTTGGGCTTGCGGCGTCAGCGGAAAAAAGTTCCGAGCACCCGCTGGGTGAAGCAATAGTTGAAGCCGCGGAAGAGAAGGAGCTGGAGTTCAAAGAAGTAACGGACTTCTCGGCGCTGGTCGGTAAGGGAGTAGAGGCTAAACTAAACGGAAACAGGTTACTGGTAGGAAATCGCGACCTGATGGAGTCCAGAGACGTCGACTACGAGTTGGTTAAAGAGAAGGTAAAGGAACTGGAGAAAGAAGCGAAGACCGCCATGCTGGTGGCCAAGGATCAGGAAGTGCTGGGAGTCATCGGCGTTGCTGATCAGATCAAGGAAGATTCGGCGGACGCGATAGAGGAGCTCAAAGAGTTCGGCCTGGAGCCGGTAATGATAACCGGTGACAACGAGCGAACGGCAAGAGCTATAGCCGAAAAGGTTGGAATAGATAGGGTAATTGCCGAAGTCATGCCAGATCAGAAACGGGACGAGGTCATGAACCTTCAGGATAATGGCGAGAACGTCGCGATGGTTGGAGACGGGATAAACGACGCCCCGGCGCTCAAACAGGCGAACGTCGGCATAGCTATCGGTTCCGGTACGGATATAGCAATCGAAGCTGCCGACATCACGCTGGTCAAAGGGGACCTCTCCGCAGTGGTCAAGGCAGTAAAACTGTCCGAGGCGACATTCGCCAAGATAAAACAGAACCTGTTCTGGGCTTTCTTCTACAATACAGTTGCCATTCCGATAGCTGTGATGGGTCTGCTCCATCCGGCAATCGCGGAAATGGCAATGGCGTTTTCCTCGGTAAACGTAGTGACAAATTCCAACCGGCTCAAAGGTGTAGATATCAGTCCTAGTTACGAATCTTAAACATCAGGAGGTGTAAAACATGGGTAAAAAGGCAATAGATCCGGTCTGTGAGATGGAAGTAGACGTCGACGATCCCCCGGCGACCTCCGAGCACGAGGGTAAGACTTACTACTTCTGCGCCCCGGGTTGTAAGAAGAGGTTTGAAGAGAACCCGGAAAAGTTCCTGGAAAACTAACTCTGAGATCATAGTAGATCATGTTTATCGGAAGGAATTGGGGACGAGATTTCTTTTACGTATAAAATCATTACTTTGGAAACCGTTCGATAAAACCGCAGGCGATTTCCCCGGCGTAGAAATCGCTCTTTCAGCACAGCTGAACGTCGGATCTCGGCCTCGCTCTCCACCCTTTCTTTTTGTCTATGAAAGGGTTCCGGACCGAGAAAATTCCAGCGACGCGGCGCATATGTCTGACCGAATCGGGAATTACCTGAGGCTAGCCTCAGGTAATTCCCAGTGAGGGATATTACCATAACCGAATGGGTTTAGATATTTATGGGTAATACTTCCTGTAAGGGAGTACCACTATCATGAAGAGAACAGTTTGAGCACGCGAGTCGGAAATTTCTCGGATCGGAGCCCGGATGTCGAAATTGCGGACAGTCGAAAGGGTAGAACCGTGCCCGCTCGGCCTACGATAGGATTTTTCTGAACGGTTTCCAAAGTGCATTAGGTAATTTAGACAATAAACTTACAGTTGAGATTTAGGAGGATATTATGAAAGTTATCAAAAAATATTTTGGATTCGTGTTAGCTACGCTTTTGGTGAGTCTGGTGCCGGCTTTGTCCGCAACTGCCCATACTCAAAACCAGGGCTGGGGGCACCATATGGCGGACGGATTATGGGGTTTCGGTCCAATGATTCTGTTCTGGGTAGTTGGAGTCTTGTTGATAGTTTTACTGACGGTTACTTTATTGAAGACTTTACAGGATTAGTGGGGTGATGATTTATGGCTTGTGCCGAATATAGCGGACTGGGATTAGAAGAGGATAAATTGGAAGAAAAGACGGATGGCGACAAAGGAAGCCTCGAGCAACTCCCAACTGAGAAACATGAGGCGTTGAATAGGATAAGAACCGTCATCGGTCATTCTCGCGGAATCGAGAAGATGATAGAAGAAGAGAGATACTGTATAGATATCTTAAAGCAGATAGCAGCGGTTCAATCCTCGCTCTCCAAACTTGCCAATCTATTGACCAAAGATCACATGCGTGTCTGCGTATCGGAAGCAGTTAGGGAGGGAGAAGGAGAAGAGAAGATAGAGGAACTGGTGGAAGTCCTTAAGTACCTGCGCGGAAGCTAAGGAGAACGACAGGCCAAATGATCTGGAGTGATAGACGTGAGTGAAATAGCGGAGGATGTAACGCAGTTGATCGGTAGTCCGTTGGTCAGGCTGAACAGAGTCCCGGACGGGGCAAAGGGAGAAGTAGTGGCGAAATTGGAATCTGCCAATCCCTGCGGCAGCATTAAGGATAGGGTCGGAGTTAATATGATAGAGGAAGCGGAGCGAGCTGGAGAAATAGACGAGAATACGGTTATAGTGGAGTCGACGAGCGGCAACACCGGTGTTGCGCTTGCCTTTGTCTGCGCGGCTAAGGGTTACAGGCTTATTCTCACCATGCCCGACACGATGAGCCAGGAGCGGCGAGACCTCCTCAGGGCTTTTGGAGTGGACCTCAGGTTGACCTCTGGAGATGACGGAATGAATGGCGCTATAGAAAAGGCAAAAGAGCTGGTAGATTCGGGCTCCAACTATTACATGCCTCAACAGTTCAAGAATCCGGCAAATCCTGACGTTCACAGGAAGACCACCGCTGAGGAGATTTGGCGGGATACGGACGGACGGGTAGATGTTTTCGTGGCCGGTGTAGGGACTGGAGGTACTATTACCGGCGTATCGGAAAAACTGAAAGAGAAAAACCCAAACCTGAAGTCGATAGCGGTTGAACCGGAGGGGTCTCCGGTACTATCCGGAGGTGAACCGGGCTCGCATAAAATTCAGGGAATAGGAGCTGGGTTTGTACCCGAGGTACTGAACCGGGAGGTTATTGACGAGGTAGTCCAGGTTGAAAGTGACGAGGCAAAAGATATGACAAGGAGACTGGCTCGGAAAGAGGGAATATTGTCGGGAATTTCGGGTGGCGCAGCTGCTAAAGCCGCCGTGCGAGTGGCAAAGCGACCGGCAAGTAAGGGAAAGAGGATTGTGGTAATACTGCCCGATACGGGCGAACGATACTTGTCCACCGGGCTGTTTTCCGAATAGATCAGCTGTCCATTTTACCCGGGGAACACTTAACAAATACCCATTTCCCGCTGTTTGCGGATCGGTTCCAGGGGGGTGCGGGATTTTAATTCAGTGTAAATGAAGCCAGTGGAACAAAATCTTTTTAATTAATGGTTCATGAATTCCTCGCCGTAATCTAGTTTTTTGGATAAAATTGATAGCTACAGGTTCAACCGGGGTTCTGGAATTACCATGTCGATAATTCTGGCGTTTACTTCCGCGATGTTATTCGGTCTTGCCACGCCGATAAGCAAGACACTACTGGGCGGGATCACACCTTTCCAGCTGGCCGGTTTGTTGTATCTTGGAGCTTCGATAGGACTTTTACCGAGAGTAGTTTCGAATAAAGGACACGAGAAGGTACTCGGTATGGGGTCTGCGAATAAACTCCGGCTTATCGGGGCAATTATATTAGGGGGGATTGCCGGACCACTGGCTCTGCTTTTTGGTCTCAGACTGGCTTCTGCTTCCTCGGTATCTATGTGGTTGAACCTGGAGATGGTGTTTACGGTTATGCTCGGCCACTTTTTATTTGATGACTATCTTGGCTGGCTTGGCTGGGTGGGAGCAGCGGGAGCGATATCCGCCGCGGCCCTGCTTTCCTGGAATGGTGGGATGGCCGGACTTACAGCAGGGTTGCTGGTGGCTCTCGCATGTCTCTTCTGGGGCTTTGATAACCACTTTACCGCTCTTATAGACGAAATATCCCCGGCCTCCAATACGTTTTTTAAGGGGTTGGTCGCGGGGACTTTTAATCTCACGGTTGGTCTGATTGTAGCAACTTATGGAGCTAGTTTGGTCCAGACCCTGGGGGCGCTGGGACTGGGGGTTTTTTCCTACGGTTTGAGTATCGTATTTTATATTGGAGCTGCCCATGGCCTCGGGGCAACGAGAGCTCAGATTATCTTCGCTTCGGCACCGTTCTTCGGCGTGTCCGGCTCGATATTGATACTTGGCGAGCGGCTTTCTCCCGTTCAGATAATCGCTGCCCTGGTTTTAGTAGCCTCTTTGGTTCCGCTGTTAATTGATAAACATCTTCACGCCCACGAACACAGGTCTTTAGAACATGAGCACCTTCATCGGCACTACGAGGGCCATCACGAACATTCTCATGAAGGCTCCATGTTGTTAAACTTCCTGTTTCACTCCCACCCTCATCAACATGAAGAATTGAACCACACCCATCCCCACCTGCCCGACATCCACCACAGACACGAGCACGACGAGGATAATTAACCTTATTCTCGCTCGTCCTTCATTTTTTTCCAGACCTTTTCGGGAGTGAAAGGAGGTTCCGTAAACTCGACTCCGATAGCATCTCTCAGTGCATTCGCGATGGCGGGAATTGCTCCATTTATGCCTATCTCGCCGACGCTCTTTGCTCCCATAGGACCAGTTGGTTCAGAGGACTCTACTAGAATTACCTCGATATCGGGTATATCCTCCGTATTGGGTATCTTGTAATCGAAAAAGGAAGGATTCGTCATTCGACCTGAACTATCGAATTTCATCTCCTCGGTTAAAGCATAACCGATCCCGTTTACAATTGCTCCTTCCATCTGACCCTCGGCTAGATTCGGATTTATCGCTGTGCCACAGTCAACAGCGGATACGTACTTTTGCAGGTCTATCTCCCCAGTGCGGGTATCTACTTCCAGTTCAACGAAATGAGCCGAAAATGGAGGGGGCGATTCCTCCGGAACTTCCGATGCGGAAGCCTCTATCTGCTGCTGGTCAGTTTCCAATTCACCGGAGGTCAGGGATAAGGCAAATTCTGAAAGGGTTTCTCTTTCTTCTTCGCCAATTAGAACCCCGTCAGAAAGTTCTACTTTCCCGGGGTCCTCATCGTTAAGATCGGTGAAAGCCCGAACGATTTTTTCCTTTGCCTTCTTAGCGGCTTGCTCCACGGCATTGCCGGAAACGTAGGTGGTGCTCGAAGCATAGGCGCCGGAGTCGAACGGAGTAAAGTCCGTATCGGAAGAGTATACTATGATGTCATCGAGATCGACCTCGAGGACTTCCGCGGCAATTTGTGAAAGGACAGTATCGCTTCCTGTTCCCAGGTCGGTTGCCCCGACGTATAGATTAAATGACCCGTCTTCGTTTAGTTTCAGCCGAGCAGCAGCCATATCTATGAGGGGAATTCCCGACCCCTGCATGTTTATTGCCAGACCGAAACCCTTTTTTCTGTGAGCTTTGCTCGCTTGTTTCTCATCCCTGGCGTGCCAGCCTATTTCTTCTGCCCCCCTGTCGATGCACTCATCGAGCCTGCAGCTGTGAATATGCTGGACTGTGCCTTCCTTACCTTCCCCAAGCTTTTCAAATATTGGCGAAGTTTCTCCCTCTCTTATGTGGTTTAATTTTCTGATTTCGATCGGATCTTTACCTACCTTCTCGGCTAGCTTATCAATCGCAACTTCCAGCGAGAAGTAACCCTGAGGAGCGCCGTAGCCCCTGTAAGCTCCGGGAACCGGGAGATTTGTGTAAACAGCATCGCCGAAGAAGTGGAGGTCGGAAGCCTTATTATAAAGGGGAAGCGTCTTGCTCCCCACGTTTGAGAGTACGGTAAGGCTATGGGCCCCGTAAGCTCCTGTGTTGCTAAGAACCTCCATGATTATTCCCTGGAGCTTGCCCTCGGATGTAGCTCCTAAAGTGACGTCGACCTCCATGGGGTGTCGAGTCCGGGAGGAGTTGAATTCTTCTTCCCTGGAATACTCCATAGTCACCGGTCTTCCCGTTCTGAGAGCGAAAAGAGATGCTACGTCCTCGAGAAGAAGTTCCTGCTTGACCCCAAATCCACCGCCTATTCTGGGCTTTATAACTCTGATTTTGCCGATTGGCATGTCGAGGACCTGGGCAAGGATCCGCCTGACGTGGAACGGGACCTGGGTGCTCGTTTTTACAACTAATCTCTCGTGCTCGTCGAGATAGGCAGTTGTTACGTGAGGTTCTATCGGGGTGTGCTGAGCAAATTGAGTCCGGCACGAACTCTCTACTGCGACATCGGATTGTGATATAACTTCCTTGGGATCGCCAATTTTGATATCCACGTTGGCAGCGATGTTTCTTTCCGGGTCGTAGATCCCGGTGGAGTCTTCTTCATCGTGAATTTTGATCGAGGAATCTCTCGATTCTTCCAGGTCAAATATCGGTTCCAGTTCCTTGTACTCTACCTCGATCTTATCAAGTCCCTCCTTTACGGCTTCTTTTGACTCTCCTGCTACAGCTGCTACCCTGTCCCCCACGTATCTGACTTTGCTGTCGAAGGTATAGGCGTCGTAAGGAGAAGGTTCCGGATAACCCTGACCGGCTGTAGTGTGTGGAACTCTTTCCACGTTACCTTGGTGAAGTATAGCCTCTACACCCTCTACTTCTTCTGCCGCGGAGACGTCGATATTGACTATCTCGGCGCGAGGTTTTGGGCTATGTAAGATGCTTGCCACTAATCCGTTCGAATAGTCGTAATCCCCGGTAAATACCGGTTTCCCGTTAACGAGAGCTGTTCCATCTACCTTGGTTAAGCTTTTGTTTACTACATCGTAGTTGAGTTCATCGGATTTATTTTTGTCCATTTGAACTGCCTCCGATTGAATCCGCGGTTTCTTTTATTGCCTCTATTTGTTTAACGTAACCAGTACAGCGACAGAGGTTTCCATCTAAAGCTGCCTTTATTTCCCCTTTGGTTGGCTCCTCGTTTCGACTTAAAAGGGAATACGCGCTGATCAAAACTCCCGGTATGCAGAAGCCACACTGGACCGCTCCAGCCTCGAGTAGGCTTTCTTTCAACTGCTCTGCCAGTTCATCTTCCAACCCCTCCACGGTCCTGACTTCTTTTCCGTCGGCCTGGGCGGCAAAAAGCGTGCAGGAAGTCATTGCCCTGCCGTCAACCAGGACCATACAGGCTCCACAGTCCCCGGTTTCGCATCCCCTTTTTACGCTCTTGCAGCCTTCGTCCCGGAGTAGGTCCAAAAGAATCTCTCCTGAATCCACGTCGAATTCTTTCACTTCTCCGTTTAATTCGAACTCAACTTTCATTTGCAACCTCTTTCTTTATATCCATTAACGCTTCTTCCGCCATTTTTTTGACGAGCTGTTTTCTGTATTCCTTGCTCAACTTATTGTCCCCTCCTAAATCAGCGGCATCTGCAGCAAACACTGCCGCGTCTTCTGCTACTTTTTCCGTCAACTTTTCGCCGACCAGATTATCCTCAAGGTCGGTAACCCGCTCGCCGATCATCGGTCTTGCCCCGATACTGAGCCTTGCCTCTGAGATATTGTTTCCTTCTACACTTAGCTTACAGGCAAGATTGAGAGCTGCCACGTCGAACTCGGACCTGCTGAATTTTTTAAATTTTGCTGCCGTATTCAGCCCCTCAGGTAGAGAAATAGATACTCCCTCTATAATTGAACGATTAAGAGTGCCTCTAAAGTCAGACTCGTATAGCTTTGAGAGCTCTCGGGTCTTTTCGTCACCTTTATGGTAATAAGTTATTTCGGTTTCCAGTACGGATAGTATCGGAACTACGTCGGACCAGGGAAACGGTCTGACGAGTGAACCGCCTAGAGTGCCAGCGTTTCGAACCGGATAGCTTCCAATTTCCTCAAGGCTTTCGGACAAAAACCCCCCGAGGACTGACTGAACAGACTTGTTTTCGACGACCTTCTGGATCTTTGTCGTCGCGCCGATAGTTAACTTTCCATTTTCCTTATCTAATTCCAGTTCATCCAGTCCCAGCCGGCTAACGTCGATTAACTCAACTGGGCGACTTGAATCGGATAAGGCCAGAGCCGTACCGCCGGCGATAAAAAACGACCGGCTCTCCCGATCGCTTAGGCTTAGTGCCTCGTCGAGAGAGCCGGGATAATGATATTCCTTAAGGTTTTTTAGCATTGATTCGTCCTTTTATTCTTTCGGTTCGTCGGGCCAGGGGCCTTTTATATTATTGAAAGCCCATTGCATTGTCCAGAGCTTGTCATGAGAAGCCCACTCGCCGTCCTTAAGTCTTTGGATTCCCTGTCTATCCTTCATTGGACCGACGTAAGGATCAAAGGTGACTCGAGAAGACTTCATTTGCTCTATTCGCTTCATTATCAGTTCATAAACGCTAATTTCACCTAAGATAGGATCCTCTACCTTTACCGATTTCAGGTCATCAATATACTTGTCGTTTATCATCATTCCCGGTTTAGCCTGGAGCTTTGCCGCGTTTTCTTTCATCAGCCACCAGTAGTCAACGTTTTCCAGGTTCTTGTTGGTGTAAATTCCATTTCTAACTTTATATAAAATATCCGCATAAATTGGACCCCAGTTAGCTACCTGACCGCTTAGGGTACCCTCTTCAGCAAACCTGTACATCGGATTGTAATGGGCGAAAGAAAGTGCTCCGTTTTCCTCAGCAGCCTGTAATGTTGCCGGCGTGTCTTCGGTATAGGCGAAGACATCGACGCCCTCTTCAATCAGGGCCTCCGTGGCTTCCTTTGCTCCTTGAGGGTCCACCCAGTCCGGGTCCATTAGCCAGCGTGGATGTAAAGTGGCTTCAGGATTTACTTCATTTATTCCAATGGCAAAGGCGTTGATGTGTCTTTTTACTTCAGGAGTAGAATTTACTGCAATATAGCCGAGTTTGTCAGATTCCGTCAGTGCTCCAGCCATCAAGCCACTTAAGTAGTAAGTTTGATACAGACCGGCAAAGTATGTTCCTAGGTTTTCCGCTCTCTTGTATCCAGAACAATGGAAGAAAATCGTATCCGGGTACTTTTCTGCCGATCTTGCAGTTGGATCCATATGGCCAAAACTAGTGGTAAATATAACGTCGGCATTTTTCTTTTTGACAAAGGTGTCAATTGTGGATTCGACGTCTGGAGGTAATACATTTTCTGCGTAAAACGTTTCTAACCACGGAAAAGCCTCTTCAACGTACTTTCTCCCCTCGTCGTGGGCTTTAGAGTAGCCATAATCTCCTACGGGCCCTACATATATAAAACCAGCCTTAAGTGTGTCTTCTGATTGGGCTAAAATAGCAGCTGAAAATCCCGATAAAATTATACCTAATGAAAGTATAAAAACTAATAACTTGGTTTTTTTCGCCATTTTTACCTCCCCTATTGGTCTCGGTTGAAAACATCTCTGCTTTGGTATTGAATACAGACAGTCTTTTTTCATTCACTAAATTCTTACACTATCACCTCCCAAAAAATTTAATGTTTTTCTCCTCGAATGTATGGTTGAGTTAAAGAACTTGGTTCTCCCAGCCTTCGTTTGAGGGGCCCCAATGATAGTACTGCTAAGGCTAGTATCGCGGCCATGTAGGGAATCATGTTCAATAATTCCGTTCTTCCC
>JAGXLB010000185.1 GCA_018334915.1 Candidatus Bipolaricaulota bacterium | reverse complement strand
CCGTTTAGTATGAGGTAACCATAGTTCCCAGAACCCGGGAAACCTGATAAAGCCGAGAAAAACTCCATAGGGCTGAAGTTCTTTTACTGCTTCCACAATCTGGGCTTTTCGTTTTTTCCAGTAACTGTCGCAGGACGGACATATCCCAATATACCAATCGATTTTCCGTGCAGGCAGTCCGAACTGATCCACCGGCCGACACTCCGGATTTCCTTCCAGTTCATCCGGAGCAAAAAACACATTACAGGCTGCCCAGTACTCCAGTCCGGCCTCCTGTAAGGCACTGGCGAGATCCCTATCGTCCAGTGCCTCGAGTTTCGCCTGCTGCCGGTCCGATAATCCGCTCTCCACGGCACTACTTGCCATGGGCACGTACCTATTCTGCACCACTGCAAAATCAATTCCCTGATTCTTCAGTCTTTCCGCAGCTTGATCCGGAGATAACCCGTGTTTCAAATGCCAGTCGTAAGAGTAAACTTTAACGCCAAACTTTTCCCCGGACATTTATTCCTCCTGGTTTAAGCCCAAGGAAGAGGGCGTTTTACCCGCTCCCAGCATGTGTTCGACTACAGTACTTTCATCCGTCTCGTCGGTAGATGTTTCGTAAACCTTTTTTCCGCTTCGAAACGTGACTATCCTGTCGGCAACTTCAAATACGTATGGCAGGGTATGACTTATGAGGATGATGGAGATTCCACTTCGGCTTAGGCTCCCGATAAGGTCGAGGACTTTCCGTGCTTCTTTAACCCCCAAAGCCGCTGTCGGTTCGTCCATGATAATAACTTCCGGATCCGTGAAAACGGCTCTAGCAACTGCTGCCGACTGTCTCTGTCCTCCGGAGAGGTTCATAATTTCTTCCCCCGCGGACTCCACATTTATTCCAATGTCCTTTAAGTGAGCCTCGGCGTCTTTTTGCATCTTTGCTTTCCTTACGAACTTTATCCCCGCAATAGAGAATACACTTTCCCTGCCGAGGAAGATATTATCCGCAACACTCATTCGCTCTATAAGGGCGAGATCTTGATATACAGTTTCTATTCCCAAGCTCTTGGCGTCCCTTGGGCTATCAAAGTTTACGGACTCTCCTTTGAACAAGATTTCCCCACCGGTGGGTTGCAAAGCTCCAGAGAGCATCTTGATGAAGGTAGACTTTCCTGCTCCGTTATCTCCAACTATTGCTTTTACTTTTCCTCTCTGGAGCTCGAAATCAACCTCCGAAACAGCAATAAGACCACCAAAGCGTTTTGTCAGATCTTTGGTCTGAAGGATAATATCTTCTTCCCCATCCATAATCCTACCTCCAAGAATAATCCCCACCCAACTTGATTAGCTAGGTGGGGATAAAATTATCAAATTATTCGCCGCCCCAAGCTGGTGGATAATCATCGACGTTTTCTGAAGTTATGAGCGGCAGATAGAGATAAGCGTTAGGTGTTACCAAATAATTCTTTTTACCACTAAGCCATTTGTAAGCGTACTCTACCGCCAGAAAGCCCTGAGGATAGGGATCCTGATTTATAGTTCCGTAGACTTTACCTTCCTGAATCGCTTTGCGCACGTCCGCTGGATAGTCACCGGTAATGAAATCAACCTCTTCCCGGCCGTTTTCCTCTGCGTACCTGGCACCCGCTACTCCTTCCGGCCCCTGAGAAACAACCGCGTCAAGTTCACCTTCCGGATATTTGGAAAGGAAGTCCTGCGTAGCGGCAAGAGCTTCAGAATACTTCCAACTGGCTGAAACTGAACTAACTATCTCTATTTCGGTATTCTCGTTCAGATAGTCCTGGAGCCCGTTCTTTCTTTTAATCTGTGGCGAAGTTCCGAGGTGACCCATTATATAAGCTATCTTGCCGGATTCACCGACGGCCTGCTCCACCATCTTGCCCTGTTGCCAGCCGAATCTGTAATCATCTGCCCCTACGTAGGTAAGGACATCGGCCCCTTCTCCTACGTTGTTATTCGCAGCGATTACCGGAATTCCGGATTTATTTGCCTGCTTGATTACTGGTACTATTCCTTCCGCGTCGCTGGGGGTTACAATGATCAAGTCCACTTCCTGGGTGATGAATTGCTTAATTACCGATATCTCCTGGTTTAATTCCCCCTGTCCGTTCCTGATGAGCACTTCTACATCGTACTCGTCAGCTGCGTCCTTCAAGCCTTTGATGAAGTTCGTATAAAACGGTACCGTCGTATCCCAGACCATGGCCCCAACAGTAAATTCCTGAGCCTGCACATTTAGACTTATAGCAGAGAAAGTTAACAGCATTACTGCTAGTAAACCAATAACTATAGAGGATTTAACTTCTTTTGTGGTTTTCATAGATATGTCCTCCTTTGTATTTATTGACTTTGGTTCCATATTCAACTCGACTCGGGATTTCAGAGTTTCTTGGTTGACCACCTCCATTTTTGGTTCTTGAAAAACTCACCATAATTCTTTGCTCCCAAACTCAATCCTTTTCTCGTACCGCCCAGTAACGCTCCGAGGCTACAGCCATTATGACTATTAAACCGGTTAGCGCCGGTTTCCAGTATGGAGAGGCGTTTAAGAGATTTAGTCCGTTTGATATTACACCCAGCATTAAAGTTCCAATAATTGGAGCAGAAATATTCCCAACTCCCCCAGTCAGCGGTGTCCCCCCTATAACTACTATCGCAATAATTGTCAGGGGCAAACCTTCAGCAACTGAAGGCTGACCAATATTTGATTGACTGAGAAGAATCAACCCACCCAATGCTGCAAAAAAACCGCCGATTCCGTATGTGGCGATCTTGATTCGTTCCACGTTTATCCCTGCAAGGCGGGCAGCCTCCTCATTTCCGCCGACACTAAAAATGTGATGACCAAAAAGAGTAAAGTGTAAAATTACGAGGGTGAAAAGAATAACGAGTCCAGCAATCACTGCGGCTATAGGAACGGGGCCTATAGATCCCATACCAATTACAGTATAACTCGACGGCAAGCCGTAGATCGGTTCAGCGTTCGTGCTTACAAAAAGTAAACCTCTGATTAAAGTCGACGATCCTAGTGTGGCCACAAAGGGATTGATTCTGGCTTTGGTAATCAAAATTCCATTGAAAACTCCAGCAAGCAAGCCGAGCATCAGTCCTCCAATTATGCCTAAGGGGATGGAGGAAATTTTGAAAATATAGGCTGCTGTAACATTTGAAAGAGCGGCTACCGCGCCTACAGACAAATCGAAACCACCAACTATAATCATTAAGAGCATTCCACAAGCTACTATGGCATAAACGGAGTTCTGCTGGAGTATATTAATAAGGTTTGCTGGTGTTCTAAAAGTGGAAGAAGACACCGCTAGAGATATAGTTATTACCAGAAAAACTATAAATATTCCATAACGGCGGATGAAGGTCTCCAGCCCGAATGACTCTTTTAGTTTGTGCAGGTGGTTGCTTAACTCCATTTTCTAATTAGCCTCCATACACTCAGAGTTCAATAAGGAAATCTGAGCAAATACCTCAGGAAAACCACTGATCAAATTCCGCAAGACAGAGTTCTGTCGCTCCTCTTAACGGAGCTTTTTCAGGGTCCGGAGATAAAAGGACTTTGGGCGGGCGCTGAGTTGTGCTTTTTATGTTCGCCCTTAACCTCTCAACTGTTTCATCGTCAAGGGATTGTGAAACCCCTCCGCCGAGTACTATCAACTGGGGATCGAGTATGGCGGTAAGGTTGTTTAAAACTATCGACCACTCCTCAACCCAATCATTAAAGACTTTCTCTAAAGCTGGATAATCCTTTCTCAAACCCAGGACCTTCTCCGGAGTAATCTCTTCTGGGCCAATTCCGTCGAAGGAATCGACACAATTATCCACCGCTTCCCGAGCTCTACGTACCAGGCTCGGTCCAGTAAGCTTCGTCTCTAGAGAACCCTGTGGTCCGTCCGCTTCGAAGGACAAATCCTCACGGTCAATAATCATCCAGCCGATCTCACCAGCGTGCTGAAAAGCTCCGTGGTATAACTCGCCGTCTATTATTATTCCGACGCCTAATCCGGTACCGATAGATACGAAAACTAAGTCGGTATATCGAATGGCTTCAATATTCATTTCTCCAAGAGCAGAGAGGTTCACGTCGTTCTCTACGAATACTGGTACCGGGACGTTTTCCTCTAGCCTTTCCCTGATGGGGAAATTCTCGGGACCTTCTATATTCGGGGCAAAACTAACGTTTCCTTTTTGGTCTACAACTCCGGGCACGGATACACCTATAGCTTGGACTAAACCCTGATCATGTTCGTGCCACTGATTACGGTTTTCAAAAATCCGTATGATCTGCTGCACTACGTCTTCCCAACCATCACAGGTTTTCAATTTTCTTTGCTCGGTTATCTCACCCTGTAGATTCCCGATCCCGTACCCAATACTTGTTCCTCCAACGTCTACTCCAAGAAATAAAGCGGCATTCGGTTTTACAGATATCAACTGAGGTTTGGGCCCCACCTTCTCATGCTCAGTGTCCTCTTCCTCCTTTAAAAAGCCCTTTTCCAGTAGCCTATCAACAGCTGAAGTAATAGCAGCTTTACTTAGATCAAGGTAATCAGCGATTTCGACCCGGGATATGGAACCCCTCTCGCGTATGAGTTCTAGAACTTTCTGGGTATTGTGAAGACCAATACTCTGTGCATTTAAGCCGCCCTGCTTTCTTTTCTTGCTCAACTAGCCACTACCTCCTTAATGGTTAGTTAAACCAACTAACTATTAACTAGTCTTTTATAACATAATTCCCTTAATTGTTCAAGCCGAAACACTCTCTTGGCTTAAAGTTTCAAAACCAGAAGAAGTTAATTCTCCAAATAAACTTGGTAAGTACCGAATGTCGGAATACAAAGAGAGGAGACCTTAGACATTTCCAATTCCAACACTAATGGAATAAAGCCATTGCGTTGCTTGGATATAAAAAGGATAATATCTTTAATAG
>JAGXLB010000184.1 GCA_018334915.1 Candidatus Bipolaricaulota bacterium | reverse complement strand
CGTCCCCCTAAAATTCTTCGATAAAACGGTAGAAAAGATAAGGGGTAGGACCGATAAACCTATCCTGCTTCAAGAATTTGGGATAGCCACCACAGGTAATGACAAGCACCATACCGAAGAAAACCAGGAAAGATATGTGAGAGAAATCTTGGAAAGAGGAAGTAAAGAAAATCTCGATGGGTTTATAGTATGGAAGTTCAATGATCATCCAGAGGATTTAAAAAACTTAGATATCCCTTGGGGCCGTGTTTATGATAACGAAAGTTTTAAGGAGGCTGCCTTCCATCAGGGTATTCTTAGAACCGACTACTCAAAGAAACCCGTCGCTTACGTGGTCCAGCAATATTACAAACAGATACTCTGAGGTGACTTCTCGTGACTGATAACCTCTCAAGACGAGAGTTTATCAAGAGTGCTCTAGGAACAGCATCAGCCCTATCAGCTCCAACTATAATCAGTTATCTTGGCAAATCAGCTACTTCCTCTGACAAAGAATTTCTCGAAATAAGGGACGGTAGTTTTTACATTGGCGGAGAGGAGTTTACGATCAAAGGGGCTAATTATCAGACTAGAGACTATCCCTGGAGGATGTTTAAAGAATACGATCCAGAACAAATTGGTAAAGAATTAAGATATGCAGAAGAATTGGGGATTAATACAATTCGGGTACCTATAATGCACCCTTATAGCATAGGGAAAACTAAAAAAGATTGGAAGTCATATGACTATCTCGATATCAAGGAAGAATACTTTAATAACTTTGAAGATTTTCTCTCCACAGCCGACGATCACCAGATTAAAGTCATGCCTATATTATTGGGATATACTCCCCATCCTTGGTTCGAACCAAAAAATCATGAATTTGGAAAGAAGTATCTAGAAAAATGGCTACCAGAGTTCAAAGAGGACGAACGAATTCTAGCATGGGACGTAAAAAACGAGCCAGATATTCACGAAGAACTTATGAGAGAAAAGCACGGAAACAAGTATGATATAGAGGGTTTTACCAAAAGCACGGCAAAAGCTCTAAGAGACTTAGACAGCAAGCACCCGATAACTATAGGACTCAGTGATACTTACGGTGTAGCTGAATCCGAAGATAACCTTGTGGATGAATTAAGTTCTTATATCGACCACGAAGACTTCTATAGCTTTCATTTTTATATACCAATTAAATATTTTGATCGTGTGGTAGAGCAAATTCAAAGTAAAACCCGAAAGCCTATATTGCTCCAAGAGTTTGGTTTACCGACTTTGGGAGATAAGCATCATACCGAAGGGAAACAGAAATGGTATTTTGAAGAGGTTCTTGAGAGGATAAATAGGGAGGACTTAAATGGCTCTATTTTTTGGAAACTTAATGATCACCCAAAGGAAATTTCAGAATTAGAAAACCCTTGGGGACATGTCTATGCCAACTCGTCAAAAAAGGAGAGAGCAAGAAAATTTGGAGTCTTAAGAACTGATTATTCAAAGAAACCCGCCGCCCATGTGGTCCAGCAGTACTACAAGTGGATACTTTGAGGAGTCTTGTTGTTACTGATCGGATATAAGGAGGAGTAGTGAAAACTTCAAAAGAAAGACGTTCATACTATTCAACCAAAACAAGAAATTTGATTAGAAGAGTATTTATCTCCGTGATCGTAGCAATCTTATCTATTTCCTTCCTGTTGTTGAATTTACCCGCCTTCCCAAATCCCGAAGAAAAAATCACTGTGCCCATCAACCAAGTTGTCAAAACGGGAAAACTATCCGCCGAACAGCTCACCAAATCTAAAGTAACTGTACCCATATCTTGGGTTAGTAAGGAGTACTTAGAGAAACATGGTTACACCAAAGAAGGGCAGGCTACAGGCCAAAGCTCCAACGGAGAAGGCTGGACACTTATCTGGGAATCGGATTTCGAGGAAGGAGATCTAGATGGATTTAGTAAAGCTTGGGTCGATGGTGGGGTAGGCTGTGAAGAATACCCGCCCACCAGAGAAGACGTTCTAGCTCATGCAGTTAAAGATAAGACTACCCCAGATGGAGATTACGTATTAGAAATAGTGGCCAACCCAAATAATGAAGGCGGAACATTCGTCAATGCAATAACGGTAAGAGATGTACCATTTGAAGACGACCACCTCTACAAAGTAGAAGGTTACTTCAAAAAAGTCCCCGATACGAAAGTCGAATTACTAGATATGGAGCTGCAGTACATAAATAGCTCCAACATGGAAAGCTACAACAGTTTCTTATGGTATATCCATAAGGGCTATGAACCAGCATATGAATGGGTAATGTGTCCTACGGAAAGTAATGATGATTTTCCTTATAAGAAACTATTCAAGCTTGACGAAAGCGGAAGTTGGCATAAATTCGAATTTGTCGGCAGGTACGAATCTAACCCGACTAGCAGGAAGATATTAAAACTCCAGATTGATGATAAAGTAGCCCATATAAACGAAGAAGTCCTCACCCAGAAACACAACTATTCGGACGTATTCAAGGTTCTACTTGAAACTCATAATATGTATACTGGTTGCTTTCCAGAAAGACATTATACGGGTAAAAGTAGGTGGGACGAGATTAAAGTTTACAAGAAACCGATAGACAAAGAATAATCAGCCTCAAGCAGTGTAAGGAGGTAATATTTTGAAAGATCAAAATTCGGACAAAATATCTGACAAAATTTCAAGACGAGATTTCCTCAAAGCCACTGTAGCTGGTTTTTCTGCTTTTGTTTCACCAACGATAATAAACTATCTTGGCAAATCTTCACCCTCCTCCGACAAGGAATTTTTAGAAATCAGGAACGGAAATTTCTACATGGGTGGGGAGGAATATACTATCAAAGGAGCTAATTATCAGACTAGAGATTATCCTTGGCGAATGTTTAAAGCATATGATCCTCAGCAAATAGATAAAGAACTGGGGATTGCCGAAAATTTTGGCATCAATACTGTTAGGGTAGCGTTCAATTATCCCTACTCCACGGGTCAATCAAAACCCTATGAAAAGCCAGTTGAAGACACCGAGATAGATGAGCAATATTTTGAAAACTTTAGAGATTTCCTAGGAATTGCAGATAGCCATGGTATCAAAGTCATTTCTATAGCTCTTAACACCATCCTTTGGGAGTTCTTTGATCCAAAATATCATCATCTGGGGAATGAGTATTTAGAGAACTGGCTGCCCGAGTTTGCCGATGATGAAAGAATACTTGTTTGGGATGTCAAAAACGAACCTGAAATAACACAAGCTACTTTTCGCAGAGAAGGAAAGGGAGGCAAGTACGACGTTGAAGCTTTTACGAAAAAAATGTCAGATAAAATCAAAAAGTTGGACCCCAACCACCCCGTGACTATAGGCTTAAGCGATACAATTGACACCTGCCCAGAAGGTGCCAATACCCCCCAGTCAACTTTCAGGAAAAGGGTGATAGAATCACTTTCAGATTACATTGATCACGAGGATTTCTACTCTTTCCATTATTATACTCACCTTAAATACTTCAAGACGGCAGTTGACAAAATAAAAGAACAGACAGATAAACCAATAGTTCTTCAGGAGTTTGGTCTTCCAACTACTGGCGAAAAATGGAAGGGGGAAGATGACCAAGAATGGTACTATAATGAAATGTTGGAAAGAGTCAATAGGGCAGACTTGAACGGAGTAATGTTCTGGGAACTTAACGACCACCCAGAGAAACTAGGCAAACTAGATATTCCCTGGGGTGCAGTATACGATAATCCAGTCCAAAATGACTTCGCAGACGATTTTGGGATTTTAAGGACCGACTACTCCAAAAAACCCGCCGCACATGTGGTCCAGCAATATTACAAACAGATACTTTGAGGTGACTACTCTTGAATGATAACCTCTCAAGACGGGACTTTATCAAGAGTGCTCTAGGAACAGCTTCAGCCCTATCAGCTCCAACAATAATCAACTATCTCGGCCGATCTTCTCCTTCCTCTGACAAAGAGTTCCTAGAAGTAAGGGACGGGAATTTTTGTACCGTTTCAGCCTAAATGTCAGTATTTTGCCGATTTCAAAACTTGTACTTTCCAGCCCACTCACGGTTGAACGACCTCTCTTAGTTTGTTGATTCTCTGTCGTTTTTCAAGTGTCTTCTCCTTCAACTCTTCTCTACGTTCTTTGATCTTCTCGGCTTCGCCAGTGTAGACCTGATGCGGTGTAACTTGACCCAACGCCTCGTGTGGTCTCTCGTAGTTGTAGAAGTGAATGAACTCTTTGATGCCTTTCTTTGCGGCAAATGGATCGTCGTAGCCTTTCGGAAATACGTCCTCGTCTTTTACCGTCCTGTGGTATCTTTCGATCTTCCCGATGGATTGTAAGCTGTCCGGAGATGATCGGCATCTAGACCGTCTACGTACTCCTTGAAGCCATTTGAAGTCATCTGGGTTCCGTTGTCGGTTAAGAATTTGGGTGGATCCTCTGCTAGCTCGTACTCGAGAATTCCGTCATCAATTACGGCAATCAGATCATCAGTTCCCATGGTTAGAGACAATACGTAGCTCATTATCCTTCTGGAATAATCGTCCAGTGCGGAGATTAGATACCAGAAGTCGTGATCCACTATCGGTATGTAGGAGATGTCGATCTGCCACAGCTCGTTTGGTTCATCCGGGGTGTAGTCGTAATCACCGCGGGCGGAATTATCTTCGGTTGTTTCTCTTTCCGGAATCTGGTTCTCCTCTTTTAGCACTCTGTATACCGTAGAGGGGCTAACGCTCACCGACCATTCATCCGCCAGTTTGGGTACGAGCTTTCTGTGTTTTAAGTCTGGGTAATCATCAGCTGCCTCCAGTATTGCTTCCCGCTCCTCGGGTAGGATCTTGTTGTAGGACAGGTTCGGTCCGGAATCACCATCGGCTAGTCCGGAGATTCCGTTCTCCTTATAATCCCTTTTCCACCGGTAGTATCTCCGAGGGGATAGCTGCAGTAGCTCACATA
>JAGXLB010000183.1 GCA_018334915.1 Candidatus Bipolaricaulota bacterium | reverse complement strand
GGGAAATCAACTTCTATTCTCCTCCATTTCTGTCTAGTATATTTTTCCGTTTAGCTTAACGCCAAGTTTACCGTGAATTAAAAGTGCTAGTTCTCTTGAAGCCATCTGCCTTACCGTTCCCTATTTCGGTACTGTTCGTCGGGCAGGCCATAGAAGCCGAGGATCGGCTGTAAAGCGATTACACCGACACCAGAGAAAACCCCGAAGACGAAATAGCATATCCCATCCCGAATAGGTCCGGTACGTTCTCTAAGATCATGTTTCCTCCCCTGTAATACTATGGTCTTGATAAAAATCTATGAAATTTCCCATGATCATACCTGCACGAACCATTCCCCTCTCGTCCTCTGAATTACTAACTTCCCGGCGCTCCGAGCCAGCCATAGCCTTTGAGGTAACTTGCGTAAGCTGCCGGAGCCAGGTCATCAACTATTCCAACTACTTTTCTCCTGGGGAAGTCCTCCTGGCTGTATACTTTGTTGGCTATCTTCTGGACTCCTTTGAGGGCCTTCTTTTTCTCCCCCGGTACTTTATAGGGCACCGACCCTGTAAGTACCCAGACCTGAGAAACCCGCTCGGGTATAACGAAGATCACTCCGAACCTATCCCCCTCATTGGTTTCTCCAGGAAGCTTCTTTCTAGCCTGAACTTCAGCAGATAATTGCTCGCCCAGTTTTCGTGCCAGCAGTTCCGTCTGCATCGAAGTGGCAAAACTTCCGGTCTGGTCTACGATTAGAACTGAAAGTTCTTCCACTGATTTTTTATCGTTAGTTTGTTCTTCTGCCTGAAGGGTTAGACCCAGTGTAAACACCAACAGTACGGCCATGCTGAGGGCCAAAATTGTAGTCTTACGGTTTTCCAATTTAGTCATCGTCACTCCTCCTCCGTTAATTCCGGTAGCCTATCGGGGTTAAATATATCCTCCGGTAACTCCGTGTTTATCTCGTAATCCTTCCATGTCAAAATCGTCTCACTTCCCGTTTGTTTGTTTTCCATGGTCATTTCTTTTACAACCCAGAAATCCCCGATTTTCTCTATTCTCGAATTCCTCTGGACTTTTAACAATTTCCCGTCCAGGTCGTAATACTCGACCTTTTCCGGCTTCCAGTTTTTCTCGCTCACCCAGGATCGAACCCTGCTGTACCCGGATATCTCGGGATCTTTGGCTTCACCTTCAACAACGTATATGGTTCCACCATCCGAGCTTTCCTTTCTGAGAAGTTCATAGGTATATTCGTCCACCTTTCTCGATCCCAGATCGTCATAGGTAAAGTCCGACCCCATGAATTTCTGGTTTTTCGCCTTCTGGCTCATTTCTTTCGTTATGTCAAGCGAAGGGAGGTAAAGGTATGTGCTTTCATTCCCTTCATCGTTGGTAGTTTTCAGGAGGGCAGTTCCCGCAACGTCTCCCGGTTCCCGGAAAACCATGACCGAGTCGTCGTCTCCCCGGTTCCAGGCTTCCATTTCCCTGACTCTCTCTTTTCCTTCCTCATTTATAAGCGTCATGGTCAAAATTGCGTTCACGGTTTCCGGCGTGGAGGCACTATCTACTTTCTCGATAATTTCCGGCCCGGTGAGTTCCTGAGCGGTTAGAACTAAGCCGCCAGTTGAAGCCAGAAGTGCAAGTGTCAATAGACTAATTAATGTCGTTTTCTGAACTGAACTGAATTTAACTGTCTCTGTCATTTTCATCACTCCTTAAAATGTGGTTGTGATTAAACTTTTTCCGTCCATAACAAAGCTGCGGGTAATAGAGTCAGTGCCGACCCGGCTGACAGCACCATAGTTAGAGCGACCAGGGCGCCCAGTGTAGCTATGGGGGTAAAACTCGATGCGAGTAAAACTCCAAACCCGATGGCAACGGCGATTGCATTGAAGGAGATAGCCTGTCCGGTGGTTCTGGTAGCACCTATAACGGCTGATTCGGGGCTTTCTCCCTCCTCAATCTCAAGCCTGTAGCGGGATATGAAGTGGATTGTATAGTCGATCCCTATTCCGATGGCGATGCTGGCGAGCATCGTCGTCGCGTTGTCCAGAGGTATCCCCAGTAGTCCCATCAACCCGAAGTTAACTCCGATCGTGAATCCAAGGGGGATGGTGCTTAGGAGGCCAAATCTGACGGACAAGAAGATGAGGCCAACTATAACTGCCACTGCAATCAGCGCGATTGAAAGACTAATTACCTGACCCTTTACGAGCAGGTCCGTCAACACTTTGAAGAGATAGCTTGAGCCAGTTACCTGAACGTCAAATTTCTCTCCCGCAATCTCCTGCGCCTCGCTTTCGGCTTTGTCTATCACTTCAGCCAGCTTGCTGCTACTCACAGAAGACATGCGGACGTTGATTCTTGCCTTGTCGTAGTCGTAATTGACCAGCTGTTCGAAATCGGAACTGTTACCGGACATCTCGTAGAGCAGGATTTCCTGGGAAACCCCGTTTTTCGTCTCGGGGATACCTTTCTCTCCAGTTAAAGCATTATTTATTTCGGTTATCAAGTTCGCGATCGAGGTGGAGTAGCCGACTTCTTCTATTTCCCCCAGTTGTTCCTGTAGTTCGAGGATTCCGTTCAGTACCTCAGGGTCCTTTATATCCCCGTTGACAACTACTGAGAGGTTTTCCGAGCCGCCGAAACTTTCGTCAATCACGTCAGTTGATTCTCTGATATCGCTGTTCGGTCGGAAGAATCGCAAAGTATTTGTCTCGACGGTCAGCAAGGTAGCCCCGTAAGCAGCTACACCTAAAATTAATACCCCGACGACCAGGATGAGGGTTTTGTGTCCTACCACGAACTCGCCAAGGTTCGCCAGTATTTCACTTCCCTGCTTTCCGTGCTCCTCTTCCCCGGACCCTTCCCTCTTGCCTTTCGCGTGGCTTGTCAGTGATAACAGGGCAGGGATCCAGGTGACCGAGATGATTAAGGCTACTATCACGCCGAAGCCGATGAATAGACCAAATTCCCCTACCTGGCTGACGGGGGACGTGACTAACGATAGAAAGCCTACCGCCGTGGTGACGCTTGTCAGTACGATTGCGGTACCGATGTGCTTGATGACCGTGTCTATAGCTTTATCCAGCTTCACGCCTTCTCCCAGCCTGTGGTAGTAGTCGTTCAAAATGTGAATTGCGTCGGCCACCCCAATTGCAATAAGCATTACGGGTAGAGTTGTGGAGATCATCGACATCTCCGTCCCGGTCAAAGCCATGAATCCTAGCGTCCAGATCGTACTCAATAAGACGACGGACAGTGGGATATAGACTCCGCCGGCCGTCCTGAGGGTGAGGTAAAGCACCAGCGCAAGCACGCCAACCACTATCGGTATCAGGGTGACCAGGTCGTTCTGCATGGATGACGTCATCTCCGCATTAACTGCAGGTCCACCCGCAACGTAGAAGTTTTCCGGGTCTTTTTCTTCATTGATGATTTCTTTTAAATCGCTGTTGACGGAGCTATCCGAGGCTTCTTCCGAAAGTTCGACCATGAAACCCGCGTATTTCCCATCGCTGGACAGCACGGTTCCTCTCAAAGTTCGGGAGTTCGTTACGTATTCCTCGATTTCCGGGATTTGTTCCGGGTTAACTCCCGATTCCGGTATAATGTCGGAAACACTCAAGCTGCCTCCGCTTCCCTCCAATTTTTTGGCATTTGCAATGCTTTGGACTTCATCGACTCCCTCTACCTGGCCGAATTGCTTCGTCAGTTCGTTTATTTTGGACAGCGTCTCCTGGCTAAATATATCGTCGTCTCTGTAGGCAACTATAATCGTGTCCGTACCCCCAAAGGTCTCCGTAACCTCGTCGTAGAGCTCTTTCGCGGGATGGGAGGATGGCAACATATCGTCTACCGAGTTGTCGATTTCCAGAGAGGGAATCCAGAACCCAAAAAACAGGGTTACCAGCAAAACGACGATTATCGTAGTTTTGGGGAAACCAGTTATGGTGTTGGATAAAACTTCAAGCCATTCCGTTAACTTGCGGCTGATGTCCATTGGTGCTCCTCCTCTTTCCGTGCTTTGTTAGTTAACATTTACTAATGTAAATCAAAAAAAATTTACGCCTCTATGGATCGGCTGAACACTCTCCACAGAGTTTTGCTCTGTTTTTTTAACGAATCATTCCTGCCGGAGAGGGACCAGAGTAGCACTTTGGATTGGATTAACCCGATAAACATGAGTGCAGCCCCTTCCGGGTCCACGTCGGTCCGCACTCCGCCCTGATCCTGTCCTTTTTCAATTATTTTTTGAATGTATTCTTTTCTACCCTCAATGACCTCGCTGAGCAGGTCACGTAGTTTCTCATCGTCGAAGTGTATATCGTCGGAAAATAGTAGCCTGGCGTTTCCGGGGTGTTCTTCGATGTACTCCAGATGGCGGAGAAACACCCCTTTAAGTTCCTCCATAGCTGACTCTGTTTCTGGGGTAGTGGATACCTCTCTCCTCATCCGGGTTCCGACGAACTCGATAGTCGAACCTATTATGTCGAACTTTCCGTCAAAATGGCGATATAGAGCTGCCTCCGAGATTCCGACCCTATCCGCGATGCGAGCCGTAGTCAGGTTCTGAGTCCCGTTTTCCGCGAGCAGCTCCAGTGTTGCTTCGATGATTTCTTTTTGCCTGGTGTTCGTATCTTTTCTGGCCATGATTTCTCCTTTACAATCTATTTGTTAGTATATACTTACTAACTTATAGTGAATATTATCGACCCGCTCCTCGTTTTTCAACCCTGAAACCGAATTGTTTTTCAATTTTACAGCCAGAATCTTTTTATAATCCCCTTACCCGAACTTCCCGATCAAATTGCTTGTTCGCAAAATAACCGGGGGTACCGACACCTAAAATGGTTAAAAGCTTGAAAGCGCGAAAAGAACGGAGGATACTTGCTCGGTTGGACAATTGCGCCAGGTCTACAGAACGTCAAAAGCGTTTTATGGTCTGGGAAAAAGTTAGAACCTAAATTGAGCGGTCTATATTGGTTACCTGTAAATAATAAGGTATTTCGTAAA
>JAGXLB010000002.1 GCA_018334915.1 Candidatus Bipolaricaulota bacterium | reverse complement strand
GGTTCCGGAGCTCATCTGGGTGCTGGTTGAAAGTTACCGGAGAGCGACTTGATTTGCCACTTTAGATATCACCCAATTGGTGAAGATAAATAAGTTTCTCAAATAGTAGGGATATTTCCTTACAAACCGAGTTAGGAGTTGGTCTTAAGGGAGAGAATCGCACGACTTAGGTGAAATTAATTAACGTTGTCCTGTCCGGGAGAAAAAGGAATGCTATTCCTGTGCTGGGTAGTCTCCGGAAGCACAGATATCATTGAAGTATTGAAATGGATATCAAGATTGTTATAATAATTACAATTGTTATGACACTCAGAAGATTTATGACTTAGTTAGTTGCTAATTGCCGCTCTCTCAAAAAGCAAAAAACGGACTAAACACGAAATTTTAAATTTGACCTGATAGAGGTAGTGTGGAAACAGAAGAAAAACGCGTTGGAGAAATAGTCTTCCGAAGTCAGGATCCTGAAAGTGAGGAAGAGTTAGCCGGTCTTCCCGTTGTCGAAGTTTTGACAGCCCGATTGATAGTTAGTAACGGTGAAGACGGAGAAGAAAGAGAGATAGAACTGCCAGAAGTTCGGCTGTTGGGGGATGAAGGTGGGGGCGACGGTAGCTCAAAGCCTCACGGACCGGACAGAGCAAAAACCTGGAAGAAAGTTAGCGAATGGATTCAGGAAATAGTCATCGACAATAATCCCGTGATCCAGGAGAAACGGTATCAAAACCGCGTAAAGGCTGAAAGCTCTTATTTGTTTAACCGAGAGGATCCTGATCTGTACGAGTGGCAAGAGGACGAAGAAACCTTGGAAGAAATGCGTCTGCTTTACAGTAATATCAAGAATAAACTTTTAGAAGAAATAGGCAAACCAGTTCGTTCGGATTTTGCGGAGCTATATCCCCATAAATACGATGATCCTGGATTAAGTGAACGGGCACGGAGAATCGTCTATGACCTAAAAGCCGTTTTTGGACCAGATATTTTGATTAAAAAGTGATCGGTTTGATCGTTCCGATGGAGGTGATTGTTCCCGTCCTGAATTTCATTACGAGTATTGAGAGCATTGAAGAGGCTTTTAAGATCATTAATCCCTAAGTACACGGAGGTATAGAACTATGACCGAAGAAGTTAAAGAAGTTGAAGAGTCAGAAGAAGGAAATATCCTGGACAACTTAAACCGGCGGGACTTTATTAAGGGCGCCGCAGCAGCAGTTGGAGGTATCGCGTTCAGCTCACTTGCGGCAACTAACTTCGAAGCCGCGGCGGCAGAAGGACAGGATTACGTAATAGTTTCCGAGGTAGTAAAAGGTGGCTCCGGTGCAGTTGGACCACCCTGTGGACTTACTGATACTTTTAAGAAAGGGGAGCAAATCGTCTGGCACGCCGTTCTGTTTAGCGGGAACACCGGCGAGAAGATAAACGATCACGAGGAAGTCGTGGATAGAGGCTTGAAAGTTCAGGTAAAACTGGAAAACGGAGATACTGTTGACTTAAACCATAGCGAACACCCGCCAGACGAAACTCCGAGGATTTACTACTGGGCAGGCGGATATAAGATTTCTCCAGGAGTCCCCGCGGGCAAGATGACTTACGAAATAACCGCCGAAGATAAAGAAGGCCGGATGGGGAAACTGGAGATGTTTGGTGATAAAGAAGTCGACACCTTCCCTCATTCTTTGACTATCGAAGAAAAATAAGTTAAATTAAGTTGCATGATGTAGGGGGCTTAAGAAGGCTAAGCCCCCTTATTTTTTCCAGGAGGAATGCTATGTCCGGGAAAACTGGATCCGAGCCGGAGAAGGATGTTGTTAGAGACCTCAGGAGTATGCCTACTCCCGAAGAAGGGTTTCAGGGAAGAATTAAATGTGAGCCGGAAGAAGCAAAGGTTGGTGAAGTAGTAGAAGTTACTGGTGAAAACCTTCCCCCACAGGATCAGTTCAAACTTTTATGGCGGACTAATTCGGTGGATTGGAAAATTGAGAGGAATTCCGATGGTGTCCTCTGGCAGAAGTTCTTTGGGTTCAAACACCAAGAGAGACAAAAAGTTATTTCTATTGTTGAAACTGACGAAGATGGAAGATTCAACCGGGAAGTCGAAATTCCCGAGGACTTTGGCGGACTGCACGACCTTTATCTGATTAGGGAAGAGAAAAGAATAAATAAGGTCGGTGTCAGGATTATTCGAAGTTTTGAAGTATCCCCGAATTCGGGTCCACTCGGGTCCCCTATAACTATCACGGCCCACGGCCTTCCGCTGCCAGCGGCAAATTTCGTAGAAAATTCAATATTCCATATCTATTACGACAATAAGTACACTGGACTTATCAGTCCGGTTACTTTCAAGGGCACCTGTGAGATAAATATACCTGCAACCGGCCAGCCCGGCACTCATATTGTTGACGTGGAGCGAAGCCAGTTTGGAAACGCTCATTCTTACAGACAAACCCATATAGGATTGACGCCTTTACCTGGTACGCCGGACCTATCCTGGAAATTTGAACTGACCGAGGGAGAGCCTGTTCTTCCACCCCCGATTGGAGATCAGGTTCCTGATAGCGTTCCCAGGGAGAATTCCGGGCTAACTGATAACGGGAGGCCCAGCTTGACTACGGATTACTGGGCGATACCGGTCAATAGTTCGTTAGAGGTAATGGGAGCTGGCTTCCCGGAAAACACGGAGGTCAAACTTATTTGGCCTGAACTGGAGGGCAGTAACATCCGGGAGGAAAGTTTCGAGGAAAAGAATTCGGTAATAGTCAGGGAAACGACAGGAGGAGATGGTCGATTTGCCGCTGAAATAAAGCCCGCCCCCAAGACGGTTCAGGGAGGACCTCACCCCATCCACGCGATTGTAAACGAAAAAAAGGCCGCTACAACTTCTGCTATAGTTCTTCCGGTTTTTCAGGATCTTTCCAGGAAAGAGGGATCCATTGGGGATCAGATTACTATCAACGCTCAGGGAATAGGCTGGAATGAAATCTGGAACCAGGTAACTATTCTGTACGATAATTCATTTATCGGTTATGCTTGTGGCGGTGATATTCCTGGGATTATCGAGGCAAAGTTGAGGGCAACAGGGAAGCCGGGCTGGCACTTAATTGATATATATCCCACTATTCAGAAACAACGGAACTTTGCGGAGGAGGCTTTCGAGATTCCGTTTATTTACAGGCTGCCTTTTTTGAACTGGAATTCGCATCCCCAGGGATATCATTTCCGATACGCTTTTAAAATCGAGTAAGCTGGCTAATTTTTAGAAGAAGCGCTTTTTAAGATTCATTAAAGATCTCCGTCAGTTAGTTAATTCTTACGGCTTTATCTATCCAGAAACTTTTAACTAACGGAGAGATCATTCAGAAATTTTTAGGAGGTCAATATGACTGAAGGGGGCTTTGATTCCGACACGGACTTTAGTCGGCGGAAATTTCTTAAATTAGCTGGTGGTTCTTTTCTTTCTTTTTCTCTCCCGTTTGTTTTGTCACGCACCACACATGGTTCATCGGCCAGGATGAAAATTGGTGGTATCTTTTCGCTTACCGGGCCCAATGCTCCCGTGGGTAAAACTATCAGGGATGGTGCTAAGATGGCAGAGAAGAGAATAAACGACAAAGGAGGAATTGCTGGAGAAATAGAATTAAAGGTGGTCGTGGAAGACGGTAAAACATCGCAGACGGGTGCTTCGGAGGCCGCCCGAAGATTAGCGAATAGCGGCGATATTAGCTTTGCCTTGGGACCGTTAATCGGTACTCATGGAGCGGCAAGCCAGCCAATTTTATCATCTGCAGGAATTCCTCAAATATTTTTTGGCGGGGATCTCGGGTTTACCAAAAGGCACGAGAAATACCCCCTGTCGATCCGGTTTGGAACTCAAAGGTCTCTCCAGGCTGCACCAATTTTGAAGTACGCCTCGGAGGTAAGAGATCATCAGAAATTGTATTTAATTGCTCCGAATATCCAGCCGGGAAAGTCTTTTAAACAGTTTACTGAAAGCGTTATGGGGCAACTTGAAGGAGTCACTCTAGTTGGGTCCGAATTTTATCCCCCGTTCAACCGCGATTTTTCACCCTTAATGACCAAGGTAATGAATTCCTCCGCTGAAGGGCTAATCATTGGTACTGGCATCCCTGACGATCTCATCTCCGTTGCCCGGGAATTTGATAGAAGAAACATAGATCCGAACGACTTCGGTTACTATACCGGGCAGACTCCCAACGGCTCGGTGGCTTTTGAAAAACAGGTGGTTAACAAAGGGCTCGGGGATGGAGTGATTTTCTCCTGGCACTACGAGGGAGCTGGTTTGGAAAGAGAATTCTCAAGAACCAGTCCACCGGCGCAGGCGGTTAAGATGGAGGAGGCTTTTAAGGACGAGTTTGGTAGCCCTCCTGATTCACCTCCTTCGGCAAGCTGGGGATGGGGTAGCATCTACATAATTAAACAGGCAATTGAAGGATTGATGGAAGGGCAAGGGGAAGAGGCTATTTCGGATATGAGCCTTACCGGGGAGTTGCCTAAAAGGGCGATCAGCTATTTATTACCAGGAAACAAGAGCGATACCGGTCCAACAGTCAGGACGCCATACGGGAATTACGGGTTTCTGAGCTGTGGCCAGTTTAACATAAGGCTTGGAGTGGCAACTTTCAGAAACAGGGAACAGTATTTGTTAAAGGATCGCGGTTACGGGGAAGATCTAATTGGGCCTCTGTGCTCCTAATAAAATTATATGATTGCCTGGTCAGTCCTGCCTGAGTTCCTCCTGGATGGCGTTTTTTTAGGTAGTTACTATGGGCTGCTGGCCCTTGGCGTGGCCCTGATTTTTGGAGTGCTGGAGATAGGTGACGTAGCTCAGGGCGGGTTGTTTACCGTAGGAGCCTATCTCGCTTACTCGCTTGCGGGGGAGTCCGGGTTCAATTACTTTATTGCCCCCTTACTGGTAATCCCCTTGACGGCCGGACTCAGCCTGGCTTTCGGGCTACTTATCTATAGAAGGCTCAGAAGGCACGGGATAGCTCCAACTTTTCTCGGTGCCGTAAGTCTTCTGTTAATTGTACAGAGTATCGTTGCCATGGGATACGGGGAGCGAGCGAAAACGCTTTCCTCGCCGCTTTCACCAACGGTATTAAAGCTCGGTACCGTGTCGATCTATTCACATAAATTACTGGTAATATTCAGCGCAGTATTACTGGCCCTACTTGTTTGGTATCTTTTACGCAAGACGAGATGGGGTAAGGCTATCAGGGCTATTTCTCAGAACAGGGAAGTAGCTTCTCTTTCAGGAGTCAACCCACTGAGAACCACCGGTATAGCTTTCGCTCTGTCCGGAGCTCTGGCCGGATTTGCCGGTTTTATCACAGCTCCAGTATATACGATTACTCCTTTTGCGGGTAGATTGACGGTATTGAAAGCATTCGCGATCTCTCGCATCGCCATGGGCTCTGTTCCGGCAGTTCTTGGGCTGTCCCTCCTGGTGGGGTTAGCAGAATCACTGACTTCGGCTTATTTCCTTGGAGAATTAAGCAACTTGATTCCATTTCTCCTCCTGATAGCGGTTACTCTGGTTCACCCGGGTGTGCTCGGACCCGAAGAAAGACATAGCATCCGCCGAGCCTGGGGGAGTTTTATTAGGATCGAGTCCCCAATTAAGGCGCGGTACCTATGGGTATTAGCTGCTGGAGTTTTGATTATACCCGTCCTCGTTAGTCTTCCTTCTTACTTCCTCCACCTGGGGATCGTGATTGGGACGACCGCAATCGGTGTCTCGAGTCTTGATTTGCTTTACGGTTGCGCTGGCCTGCCGTCACTTGCTCAGGGTGCTTTCTTTGGTATTGGAGCTTATACTTCGGCGGTTTTAACTATGAATATTAGTAATTCCGTCTTCCTTGCCCTGGCCGGAGGAGCGGCGGTAGCAGGAATGATTGGTTTATTAGTGGGGTTGATTGGAATCAGGACAGGTCGTCACTGGACTTCGTTTACCTTTATTTCAACCATTATATTTACCATCTCGTTTATAAATTTTGAGGTTTTTACCGGTGGGCCCAGTGGTCTGTCCGGCGTGCCCCATCTTTCGCTGGGAATACCGGTTACTAATAGAATATTGCTCAATCCTTTTCTTAATAAAAAGGCTTATTACCTTCTGGTAGTCCTGGTTTTATTCTGTCTTTTAGGGCTAAAACGTCTGGCAGTAAAATCCTGGTTTGGCAGGTCGATCAAGGCGATAAGAGAAGACGAAGGACTTGCCAGATCGGTCGGGATTCCTTCAGGGCGATACAAAGTGGCTGTTTTTGGGCTCAGTGCTGCCGTGGCCGGGATTGGAGGATCTTTATACGCTCATTACGTGACTTACCTGCACCCTGACTTGTTTAATTTCGTAAAGTCTTTTAGGTTTCTCATGATGAATAGAATTGGCGGGCTGGGGAATCTTATAGGTCCCGTTCTGGGGTCCGGATTCGTAAGGATAATTGAGGAGTTTACGCGGCCGCTTAGTTCCTATCTCGGACAGGTTATCTTTAGTGGTATTTTGATACTTACATTGATCTATTTTCCGGGAGGAGTTGTGGGATTTCTAAAGAAATTACTTGGTCGCTTTTTACCGGAAAAGTTCGTAAATACCGGTGAGGATATGGCAGTAATGGAGTCGTCACGATTAGAAGATATGGATGAATAAGGGGGTTGCTGGTGGGAAAAATCGCAAGATTGGAGAACTTGAATAAGCATTTCGATGGATTAAGGGCCGTAAAGGAAGTAGATATGACGATAGAAAGAGGTTCTGTGACTGGTTTGGTGGGACCGAATGGAGCGGGCAAGACTACTTTATTTAATCTAATTAGTGGTTTTCTGCCTCCTTCAACCGGATCGATCTATTTCGAGGGGCGAGAGATAACTGACTGGTCTGTCTCCAGGCGGGTAAAGGCTGGAATAACCAGGACATTTCAGGGAAGTAGGGTGTTCTCAGGGTTATCGGTGCGGGAAAACGTGGTAACAGGGACCTATTCTGCCAAAAACAGAGAGGCTAGCGAAGAACCAGTTGGTGACGGGATCGGATCCCGAATCGACTGGATTCTGAAAGTTACGAAGCTTAGGAAGTACGAAGAATTTCTTGCCAGACACCTATCTTACGGTTATAAAAGGCGGCTGGAGCTTGCTATCGCTATTGCTACAAATCCGAAGTTACTATTACTGGATGAACCATTCAGCGGCACCAATACTTTCGATTTGCAGGAACTAACTGGATTGATAAAACTATTGAGCCACAAAGGACTTACCGTAGTGCTTGTTGAACACGATCTTGGTTCAGTTGCCAGTTTGGCCGATAATCTCGTACATATGGACGGTGGGAAGGTAACTATTCCAAATGAATAAGCTTCTGGAAGTTTCCGGTTTGAGGTTGAGTCTCGATGGCTCTACCGTTCTCCATTCTCTAGATCTGCACGTCGGTAAAGGGGAAATAGTGGGGTTAGTGGGCGAAAACGGGTCGGGAAAAACTATGACACTGCGGTCGATTGTTGGACTGGAGCAACCTAAAGCCGACAAGTTGTTTTTTAAGAGAGAGAGTCTGCTTGAATTGCCCACTCATAAACGCATCGAGCGTGGACTGGGCTATTGTCCTTCAGAAGATAACGTGTTTCCTCGTATGAGCGTTCGGGAAAACCTGGAGATGGGGTCGTATTTGAATCCGAAAAGCACGGGCAATAAGCTCAGGCAGGTTAGCGATATGTTCCCTTCTTTAGAGGAAAGAATGGGAGAGAGAGCGACAACTCTGAGCGGCGGAGAAAGGCAGATGCTTGCTCTGGGAAAAGCCTTAATGTCAAGCCCAGAGATATTGCTGCTGGACGAATTCTCTCTCGGTCTGTCTCAAGAGAACGCCATCGAGTTTTCTGGCAGGATAAAAGATATCTACGCCTCCGGAGTTTCCGTTCTCTTTGTGGAGCAGAACTTCCATCTGGCTGCGGACCTGGCAAAACGGGATTATTACATGGTAGAGGGAAAGATCGTAAAGCGGGGAGTGTTGAGTTCAACCGGGCCCTCGTAGGTTCAAAATAGTAAGTTATTCGAAGGGGTTGAGATGAAGAATATTGATCATCAGCTGGTGATAATTGGAGGGGGAGCTGCCGGTCTGCGGGCTGCCATAGAGGCAAAAAAGGAACTGGATGACGTTGGCTTAATTTCCAAAGTACGAACTCTACGGTCGCACTCGGTTTCGGCCCAGGGTGGGATAGCTGCCTCGTTGGCTAATATCCAGGAGAGCCACAATGATAGCTGGGAAAAACATCTGCAAGATACGATCGAGGGTGGAGCAGGTCTAGTTGATAAGGACGCTGGAGAAGTACTGGCAAAAAACGCAGGAGGGAATGTAATAGAACTGGAGCGAATGGGAGTTCCATTCAGCAGAACTGAAGAAGGGAAACTAGACCAGCGTCCATTTGGCGGCCATACCTTCCCAAGAGCGCTTTATGCCGCGGACAGAACGGGTCACGCGATAGTCTATGCCCTTTACGGGGAAAACGTTAAGCTTGAAACTACTTTCTACGATGAGTATTTCGTCCTCGATTTGATGACGGATGGGAATTCCGTCTCCGGGCTTGTCGCTTACGACGTCAGGGCGGGAGAACTAGTCGTTTTCCGGGCAGGGGCGGTAATCCTTGCTACGGGGGGCTGCAGTCAGGCCTATCAATTAACGAGTAGTGGGACGGCCAGTACCGGTGACGGACTGGGTATGGCCCTGAAAAATGGAATTCCGCTCCAGGATATGGAATTTATCCAGTTTCATCCTACCGGTCTCCGGGATAAGGGAATTCTGATTACGGAAGCGGCTCGGGGCGAAGGAGGCTACCTCAGGAACGATCGAGGAAACCGGTTTATGGAAAAGTACGAGCCCGAAAGTAAAGAACTCGCTCCGCGGGATCGAGTTGTTCGAGCAATGCAACGGGAAATTAACGAAGGGAGGGGAATAGATGGAAAGGACTATCTCCATATCGACCTTACTCATCTCTCTTCCGCCAAGATAGAACGAAAATTGCCGACAATACGAGAACTTGCCTTGGATTTTGCCAACGTAGATCCCTTAGAGCAGCCGATTCCGGTTCAACCTATGGCGCATTATTGTATGGGTGGAATTCCCACAGACACTACGGGACGAGTTCAGGGTAAAGAAGTTCAAGATGAATGGCAGAACCTGTACGCGGCGGGAGAGGCTGCCTGTGTGAGCGTTCACGGTGCAAACAGGCTGGGGACCAATTCCCTGCTGGAGGCGGTAACCTTTGGCAAACGAGCGGGACGATTTGCCGCCGAGCAAGCGAAACCTGGGATCTCCGGAAAAATAGATGCAAACCTTGTAGATAGGTACAATTCAAGGCTTAACTCGTTGCGGAAAGATCAGGGCTCGGTCAGGAGCCATGAATTGCATGATGGATTGAAGGAAACGATGACTGAAAAATGTGGAGTCTTTCGCTCGAGTGAGGATCTGACAGAAGCGCTGGATATAATTCACCAGCTTCAAAAGGAGTACAGCGAAAAACTCGTCATCGAGGATCGGAGTGATAATTTTAACACTGAACTGAGAACTGCGCTGGAGCTGGGAAATATGCTTGAATACTCTGAAGTCATAGTAAGGGCAGCTCTGGAAAGAGAAGAAAGCCGGGGAGCTCACTATAGGACGGACTTTCCGGATCGACAGGACGAGGAATGGTTAAGGCACTCTTTCTTTTATAAGAATTCATCAGGAAAGTTACGATATCACTACAGACCTGTTAGGAATAGTACTTGAGTTTTGTTTGTTCACGAGGAGCGTTGACAGTGGAAATAGCTTTTGAAGTTAGCAGGTATAATCCGGAAGAAAAGGAAGGAAATTTCTACCAGAAATTCTCTATATCCGCGAGACCCGGAAATTTGGATGATTTAACGGTGCTAGATTCCCTTATCAGATTAAAGGAAGAGAAGGACGGGAGCCTGACCTTTCGACATTCCTGTGGTCATGGGTCCTGTGGCTCCTGTGCCATGTTGATTAACGGCGAGAATCGGCTGGCCTGTAAAACGCACCTCGTTGATCTCCTATCCCAGGACGAATCGAGGGTAAAAGTTTCTCCTCTGCCGGGTTTTCCGGTGATTAAAGACCTGGTGGTCGATCTGGGTTCCCTGTTTGAACACGATAGGGAAATAAAACCGTATTTGGTTGGATCCGATAAAACTTCTCCGGAAGAAGAAAATCTTCAAACACCCGAGGAACTTGCACCCATCCAGGAAGCTACGAAGTGTATAATGTGTGGTGCCTGTACTTCCTCCTGTCCAACCTATTGGGACAATAAAAAGTACCTCGGTCCCGCTGCTTTCGTCCGGGCTTTTCGCTGGGAGAGTGATAGCCGGGACGAAAGTGAGGGCGAACGAATGGAGGTTTTAAATGATAAACGCGGAGGTGTTTGGGGATGTAACAAAGTTTTCAACTGTAATGATGCTTGTCCGAAGGATATTGATACAGTGGGGGTAATAGAGAAACTAAAGCGGAAGGCACTGGGGTTTTAACCTGGTAATTTTTGTCCATTTTATTACAATTGTGATATCAAAGCAAGGATGGTAACTGGATTATTAAGTATAGGAGGTCTAAAGTGAAAGAAAATTCCAAAACCAGAAGTTCGCGTTCCAGAGGACTAAATCTCTCGCTCTTTTTTGCGAGATTGGCTATGGGTGCAAGCATGATTGGATTGGGACTTAGGCTGTTCGTTGGCGGGGGCTGGGGAGCATGGAATACAGTTGGTGTGGTCCTGCCTACGACGTATCCTCGGGGTCCGGTCGGTAATATCTTGCTCAACTTTTGGGGTAATCCATTTGTAATTCAATTGCTGATCTGGTCATCGGTCATGATTGGAATAGCGCTTGTATTTGGTGCGGCAGTCAGATTGGCGTCTTACGGTGGGATGTTAATTATGCTGTTATTCTATTTAGCCGTCATTCCCCCCGGATCAGTAATAATTAGTCAGCAGATTATTTACCTGGTTATGTTCGGAATTCTGGCCATTGGGGAAGCTGGAAAAGTAGGAGGCATAGACTCTTTCCTCGCTCCAATTCTGGAAGAAAGGTACCCGGCTCTAAAATACTTACTCGGATAGCTGGTAATTCTTTCGAGGCAGAAGGATTAGCCTATTTTCTAAACGGCACTATCAGGATCTCTCCTGGTAGACCCTGTCATCCGAACTGAAAGAATTTGCCCAAGACGCCCGCAATTAATCCCCCCAGTAGTGGTACTACGAATGCCGAGAGAAACCGGAGTACTGAGAACCTCCAGCCGAGGAATGCTACCTCGTAAGGTACTCTGGTAAGTGCTACCCCTATACTCGCGGATAGGATCATTGTCATTACCTGGCCGATGCCCGAACCGGCTTCGAGAAGAGTGGCGGCGATGGGGTATATTGTAAACGGTGCTCCCGGTGTAACGGCTCCTACTCCCCAGGCTATAAGGTAGCCTTTAATTCCGCTCGCCGGTCCCAGGTAATTGGAAACGACTTCCTGGGGGACGAGCACGCGAAGAAAGCCCGCCACTCCCAGGGCCAACAGCAGTAAGGCCCAAACGCTACCGAGAGTTCCCAGGCTGGATTTTAAGCCCCGGAATACACCGTCTACCCCCTGGAGGAACCAGGTAAGGAGTCCCAGGAGGGAAAAGATGCCGAGCATTATCGCCGTGTTAATGTTCATTGTTTCTAACCTTAATGAAGTGACTAAGTTCGTTCGGTCAACCCGTAGCAACTCTCTTATAGCTTAGGTTCAGGTCCACGCTTCGATCCAGATAGCTCTCCAGCTGTTCGTCGACAGCTGATGCGAGGCCCTCTTTGAACGTTTTAGCCCTGTATTCGGCAGAAATCCCGACGATCTTTTCAAAGAAAAGACCGGTTTTTTCGGGGGTGAATTCCGTGAGTTCGGCACCCGCGTCGGTCATTGCTGCCTGAGTTAACTTACGCAACCTTGCTACCCGGTGTCCCACTCTTCTCGCTTCCCAGGTCATTGTACCCAGAAAAACAGCAATTACCATCAGAAAAACCAGAAGAATGAATATCCGGCTTCTTGTGGCCTTTTCCGCTCCTTCCTGCTCGTACCACTTGCCGGGTTTATACCCTTGAAACCAGAGGGTAAAAGTTCCGGCGAGGTTAATGCTAGCGAGGTTAATTAACAAAATGATGGACGCGTTTAAAGCGATTTCCAAATTTACGGTAGCGATGCCTATTCCCGCGGCGGCAGCAGGAGGCAAAAGGGCGACGGAGATCATCACCCCAACAAGGGCGGAGTTTATTCCGGCTGTTAGAGAGAAAGCGCCAGCAAGGCCGGAACCAAGGGCAACAACCAGGCTGAGAAAACCGGGATTTATCTGGTGGGTAACCTGAGATAACGAGAGAAGGTTCAGATTGACGGGTATCATAACGGATAAAGCCAATCTACTAAAAGCAACGCTGCTGGCTACGGCGAGGAGCACTCCAAGTATCTGTTGCTTAACCCCTGAGTAAAATAGAGATTCGTCATTTATTATCGTTCCAACACAACTTGCCATTGCAGGTCCTATGAGTGGAGCAATAACCATCGACCCAACAACTATTGCCGCGTTGTCCAGTAGTATACCGGCTGAAGCAATTAACGATGCAGCCAACAGCAGGAGGTAATAAGTTGGAGAGGAGGGAGAAAGGCTTTCGGCGCTCGCTTTTAGCTCCTGTCGGGCTACTTTGCTCTCGTCCACTTCTTCCGATTCCCTGTAGCGCTCCTTGAGCTCATCGAACTCCCGGGCGACTATTGCCTCCGCCTTAGTGACTATAGTGAACCCGTTCTCTTCCAGGCCTGTATTCCTGAGTTCGTCGAGGACCTCTTCCACACCCTCCTTCGGAATGGGGAAGAATAAAACGTCGCTATATTTTCTCTGAGAGGTCTCAGGGCTTATGACGTAGTCAATTCCTTTTTCCTTCAACAGCCCCGTTATTTCTTCTTTTTTGCCTTCAGGTATAACTGCTTGAATTAGCCGCATATTCCTCCGACCGCCCTAGGAAAAACTTTGATATCGGAGTTGCCCCCGATACCGAGATGACCTCCAGCCCGATGATATTAAGCATCGAACCGGCCAGTATCAATAAATAAGATAAAAAATGCAATAGTGTTTGGCCTCCGCCAGGTCCTTAGTCCGTGTTTCAGGGGGGTCTTCTTCTGACTCCTTATCCAATAATTTTTGCAGATGGTCCTTCTGTAAGCTATCATCAATGAGGCATCGTGAGGTTCGTGGTTTTTGTGCCGATTCTCATTCACCGAAATGAACTGTTGCGGTGTCTCAATTTATTTCTTTTACTCCATGTCTTTTACACACGAATGTCTATAATATCAGGAGGAATACCATGAGAGTTATAATTGCCGGACTCGGTGATATAGGAACTCAGCTTGCGGAAGATCTAACTGTCCGTGAGGGATTTGAACTGGTTCTTGTGGACCAGGACGAGGAAAAATGCGAATCATTGTCGGGAGAATACGACGCCCTGGTGCTTCACGGTGATGGAACAGAACCCGAACTCCTGGAAAGCGCCGGAGCCAGACAAGCGGACGCTCTTATAGCTACCACGGATTCCGATGCCCTAAATATGGTAATCGCCGTGCTTGGCAAGAAATTTGACGTTCCCAGGGTTGTTGCCAAGCTTAATAAAACCAGCCTCAGGACGACTGCCCAGGAGCTAGGAGTTGATCACGTCATCTCTCCGAAAGTATCGGCGGGAACTGAAATAACCAGCCTCCTTCACGGCTACGATATCCTGGACTTTTCCCTGCTGGTTCAGGGTGGAGCGAGATTAGTCGAAATATCCCCTGGAGGGCTTGCCGGAAAGAAAATAAAAGACATCGATCTTCCCGGAGGCACGTTAATAACATCGGTACTCCGCGAGGGAGTTGCGATTATTCCCCGGGGAAGTACAAAATTAAATGAAGACGATATCCTGATTATAATAACCGAGAATGAGAAAAAGGAGGACGACATAAAAGAACTGTTTGGTGAGCTTCAAACCGGCCAACGCCCCGATCAGATGTGATACCTGGTTTTTCTTGGTTCCGGGGAGTTCCTCTATAACATTTGAACCTTTATTTGAGATTCTTGTGTTTTGTTGGGAGACTCCTCCTTAAAGATTTTACCGCCAGCTTCCCGGGTAAAGCGCAACAATTACCGGAGTTATTTCCAGCCTGCCGAGCCACATATTGACTATTAAGATTAGTTTTGAGACGGGATTAAGGTCCGGTGAAGTTAAGCCGACGGACATACCCACCGTCCCTTCAGCGGAGGCGACCTCAAAGAGGGAGTTTACCAGGCTGGCTCCTTCCAACCATAGCACGGCCAGCGTTGATATGACTAGTATCAGTAAATACGAGAGAAAGAACGCAATTATAGACTCCGCTTCTTCTTTCCCAACTGTAATATTTCCAAACCTGAGAGGTAACTTTGCTTCTTTCGGTAGGAGTGAACGAAAGAAGACCAGTCTAATTAACCCGAGAAGAATTAACAATCGAAATAGCTTGATACCTCCGGCAGTCGATCCCGTACCTCCACCGATAATCATGAAAAGTATAGTGACGAACTTATCCCCGTCGGGAAGGGCCCCGGTCGGGACGGTATTATAGCCTGTCGTGGTTATAGCTGTGGTAGTCTGGAAAATGCCGGGGACTACATTGGCCGGGCTGGGACCGAAACTGATAATGAAGATCAGCGACCCGAGAACTACCAGAGCTATCAGAGCCTGGACCTGATGGTCCTCGAAGAACTCTCGGAATTCGCCTTTTACTGACAGGTAATAAAGCGGGAAGCTGATTGCACCCAGTATCATGAATAGGGTTACGGTCATCGAAATTGTTTCGCTATTGTAAAATCCGATACTTTCTGAGTAGAGGGAAAACCCGCCCGTTGGAATTGTCGTTAAGATATGGATCAAAGCGTCGTACAGTCCCATTCCGGCGAGGTAAAAAGCCACAAAACCCAGCGTTGTTAGAGCTATGTAAACTTTTATAACAGCTTTTGCCGTCGATATCACGCTGCCCAGGATGTTGGCCTCACCAAACTCGGACGCGTAGAGTTTAAACGCACTTTTGCCTGGTCTCAGGAGTATAGCCAGGGTAAGAACGATAATACCCATTCCTCCCAGCCACTGAGAATAAGCTCGGAAGAAATGTAGTGACGGTGAGAGCGTTGTTTCGTTAACCATGGTCAGGCCGGTGGTAGTAAACCCGGACATAGCCTCGAAAAGGCCGTCGAGGAAGGTTTTTATTGGGAGAAACGGCACCGCTCCGACGAGGCTAAATAGGAGATAGACAAGCGCGGTAACGATCAGAGCGTCGATCAGATTCATCTCCTCGCCGTTAAATAAGTCCAGGTGCCAAACCCCAAAACCAATTACGATCGAACCGAAAGCAAGTCCTCCAAATAGTTGCGTATATAGAAACTCCTGGAACAAAATTGAAACGAGGAATGGAACGAGTAGAAGGAGTCCCAGTAGTCCAAGGGCACCAAATAGTTCGTGGAGGACATTATGCCAGTTTGCCGTTCTTAAATGATCGCTAATCTTCATTGGTCTGGTTGAAACTTGATCTGGTTTGAGGTTCCTTCATCAAGTGGCTTATCTCTTTTTTGTCCTTTACTTGGCCAAATATTATAAACAAAACGTCAGCTCACCTGTAAATTATTGTCACCTAAAATATGATTTCGGTTTGCAAGAAGCAAATTGCTTGCTAATATTACCAAAAATAACCGAGAAACCAAAGGGCAGGCCAGGATTGTTTTTCTCCAGGCGCCGCTTTTTGGGGCGGAATCGTTGACTATAACTCTCCAGAACTTCCTGATAGTTGCTGTTTCAACTCAGTTCTTTCACCAGCGGCGGATTTTCCCTCTGTTCCGGATAATTAGTAACTTTTCCCTGTCCCTCACCTGGTAACGTATTTAACCTCTAATACTAAGCACTAGAGGTAATCCGGCAGCCAGGTAGCGGGCAGGGAGCTTGTGCGAAAATGATAAAATTAAGGTCCATGAATTAGGTCCCGCTTTCATACCATGGTGAAAGATTTGAAATCAATTTATCTTTGGAAATTGGAGTAGGGAAACTTCGCTGGTATTACTGGCTAAGTGGGCGTAACAATGTCCGATAGCGCCTTTAACAATCCTCTACTCCAGGCAACCATTTTGTGCTCGCTTCCCTTAAACATCAGTACCGAGGATTCGACCCTGTTTGTCAGATTGTCGGCGGTACGTCCGAACAGGAACCTGTTAAATACCCATTCCCTGCCGGGACCGAGGATAACAAGGTCGGCATCATGGGAAGCCGTTAACAGCCCACTGAGAACGGAATTCGAATGAAGAACTGTCGTTTCAACGTTCGCCGGTAACAATTCTAGAACTTCCTGGAGATACTGGGATGCCTTCTCTTCGCTTTGTTCGCCCGGTTTTCCCGTAAGCACATGTACGAGCTCCGCTTCTACTTCCACTTCACTCATTATTCTGTCCAGCAGGGCTAACCGTTTTGGCCGTGGCTGGTTCGGACCCACTGGCATCAAAACTTTCTCGACTTCTCCGAGGTCCTTCCGGGATTTTAGCACCCCGACGTCACAGGAGGCCTTGTGAAGCACCTTATTTACTACTGAACTCCTCCTAACTACTACAGGGGTAATCCGGCCGAACCACCCCATCAATATAAAGTCCGCTCCGATTTCTTCGGCGGAGTTGATTATTGCCCTTGGAATCGAACCGGACGTCACGGTAAGAGGCTTTGCCACCCGGCCGAGCCTCTGGGCATAGTGGGTGGTATCCATGACTAATTCCGATCCCTTTCGCCAGGATCGCTCCTCCTCGGGGAAAGATCCCTGTCGGGTCACGTTCAAGATATGGAACGTAGTCTGATGGGTAGTAACGTGATGTGCCATGGTGACCATCTGCCGGGCCGTTTCCGGATTGGCAATACTGATTAAGACGTCCTCGTAGTTCAATTCTTCAGTTGTTAATTTTTTTACTTGGTTTTCGTTCATATTATCCGGACTCCAGTATTTTTTCTATTTCTATATTTAACGATAACACGTTCACTCTTTCCAGACCGTACAGACCGACGAATTTATTCTGGGTATTCTCATCGATTAACTCTCTCAGTCTTTCCCGGCTAATCCCTGTCGCCCCGGAGACTCTCGGTATCTGTAAGTAAGCGGATTCCGGAACGATATGGGGGTCGAGAGAGGACCCTGATTCGGTGACGAAACTTACCGGGACTTCTTCCGGACTTATTCCCCCTTCCTCCAGGTCTTCCAGTTGATTTTCTACACGCTGGGTAAGCCTTTCGTTTTGTGGTGACAAATTGGCGCTGCCCGAATCCATTCCGTCGTAGTTTTTGGAAGAGGGTCTTGGGTGAAAGTATTTATCGGAGCTGAAGGGTTGACCAATTATCTTGGAGCCCACGACTTTACCGTTATGTTCCACCAGGTTACCCTGGGCGGGTCCCTGCCAGGCAAGGTTTCCTATGCCCGTCGTGGCAAGGACGTATAGAACGCTGGTAAGCAGAAAAGTTATTAGGAGGACCCTCATGCCGGTGGCAAGCATTTTGGAGACCCTTAGCTCGTCCGTATCGGGGAAGGAGACTTCCTCCTCTTCCTCCATTTTTTCTTCCTCTTTGACTTCCTTTTCCTCCGGTTCCCCTTTTCCCGGCTTTTCTTCTTCGTCCTTTTCGCGAGCCTCAGAAGGAGGAGGTTCCTCCTCGTCATCTACCGCCTCAATATCTTTTTCGGGAACGTCTTCGCCTTCCTCTTCGGCCATTTCTTTTTCACGTTTTTCTTCCCTTTCGTTTCCCCCACCTTCAATTTCTTCTGCTTCTTCTAGTTCTTCTTCCTGCTTATCTTCGTCGTTTTCGTGGGCCACGGTTAGAACACCCCCACTGTCACTAGCAGCCAGTCTATTAACTTAATGGAGAGGAACGGTACCACGAGCCCGCTACCTCCGTAAATCAACATATTGCGAACCAGCAACTGAGACGCGCTTACCGGCTTGTACTCGACACCTCGCATTGCCAGGGGAACGAGGAAAGGTATGATCAGACTGTTGTAAATCAGCGAGGAGATAACCACGCTTTGCAGGGAATGGAGGTTCATCAGGTTCATCTTGCCAAGTGCCGGTATGCTCGCGGAGAATATCGCCGGTACCAGGGCAAAGTAGCGGGAAATGTCGTTTGCGATGCTGAAAGTGGTCAGCGAGCCCCGGGTCATCAGTAACTGCTTTCCGATACCGACCACTTCGATTAACTTGGTCGGGTCCGAATCCATGTCGACCATGTTACCGGCTTCTTTTGCGGCGGCGGTCCCGGCGTTCATCGCCAGGCCCACGTCCGCCTTTGCAAGAGCCGGGGCGTCGTTCGTCCCGTCCCCGGTCATTCCGACCATGTGTCCTTTGGCTTTTTCATCCTCCACCAGACCGATCTTCTGCTCTGGTTGAAACTCTGCGTAGTATTCGTCAAGTCCGGCTTCCTCGGCAATGTATTTTGCAGTTCGTTCGTTATCTCCGGTACACATTATCGTCTTTATACCCATCTTCTGTAGTCGGGTTATTCTGTCCTTTATCCCAGTCTTCAATTCGTCCTGTAGCTCTATAATACCAACTACCTTACCGTCTACTGCCAGCCCGAGAGGTGTACCACCGGAGTCCGCCACTTCCGCTGCCTTGTCGTCCAGTTCGCCCGGAGCGGATTCTGCGTATTCCTCGATCGAATCCACAGAACCTTTCCTTATCTCCGTTCCGTCCTCCAGATCTATTCCGCTCATTCCCGTCTCGGCGCTGAATTCGATGAATCCGTCTTCGGGTAGCTTTTCTTCATCGGGCTCTCTCCCTTCTTTTTGTCTTGCCAGGGCGACTACCGATCGGCCCTCGGTCGTCTCGTCGTAAAACGAGGACTTTAAAGCTGCATCGACGACTTCCTCTTTATCGGCATCCCCAACGGGAATGAAATCCGTTGCTGCCCGCTCTCCCGTGGTGATAGTCCCCGTTTTGTCGAGAATCAGCACGTCAAGGTCACCGGCGGATTCAACTGCCTTCCCGGATTTGGCAATAACGTTATCTCTCGTTACGCGGGTCATTCCAGCTATTCTTATTGCCGATAGGAGTGCACCGACCGTAGTTGGAATAAGGCCAATTAATAAAGCAATCTGGTCCGCCACTTCCACGTTCAACCTGACGAAGTCGCCGAAGAAGGTCAGGGTGGTCACGACGAGCATGTAGATAAAGGTAAAGCTAGCAAGAAGCAGGGTGAGGGAGATCTCGTTCGGCGTCTTCTCCCGACTGGCACTTTCAACAAGGCCAATCATCTCGTCCATAAATGACTCGCCGGCGGCAGCGGTTATCTTGATCTTTAACTGGTCGCTTAATACTTCTGTTCCACCGGTTACGGAGCTTTTGTCGCCCCCGCTCTGACGGATGACCGGCTCCGATTCGCCGGTTATCGCCGATTCGTCAATCGAGGCGGACCCTTCGATTATAGAACCGTCCCTGGGAATCATGTCTCCTTCTTCGACGTAGACCAAATCTCCTTTCTCCAGGTCGTCGGACTCTAATTCCTCCAGGTTTTCTTCGTCTATCTCCTCAAGTGGAGCATCTTCAACGAGTCTCTTTCCTGATACTTCTTCCTTCATCGCCCGGAGGCTCTCAGCATGTGCTTCTCCCTGGGTTTCCGCTAGTGACTCGGCAAAGGTAGCAAATATTACTGTGAAGAATAACACGATCGAGATTGCTGAGTAGTACCATCTTCCCTGGGTTCCACCGAAAAACTGCGGTATGATCGTAAGAACGATTACGATAATTGTGCTGATTTCGGTAACGAATATGACGGGGTTTTTTACTAGATAAGCTGGGCTAAGCTTCTTTATGGCCTCCCCGAGTGCCTCTAAAACCTGTTCTCTATCCATTTTCTATCACCACAGGGAAAGAAGTTCCGCGATTGGTCCTAAAGAAAGGGCCGGGATAAATACCAACCCACCAATTACTACCATGATTACCAGCAGAAGTACTAAAAACGGGACGTTTTCAACCTTAAGGGTTCCTTCGGTCTCCGGTCGAATCTTCTTTTTTGCCAGAGATCCAGCTATCATCATCTGTAACACGAGCGGAATATAGCGGGCAAGAAGGATTACCGTACCTCCGGCCATGTTGTAAAAGACGGTATCGTCAACCAGACCCTCGAAGCCGGAACCGTTGTTTGCCGCCGCGGAAAAGAACTCGTACATTACCTGGCTGAATCCGTGGAATTCGGGGTTTGTTATTGCCTCTTTGCCCATGTTCGTTACCACAGCGATCCCGGTCGGAAATAGGACCAGCGTCGGAAGCAGCAGGATAATCATTGCGGCGAACTTTATCTCGTCCGATTCCAGTTTTTTTCCAAGGTAAACAGGAGCTCGCCCGATCATGAGGGCGCCCATGAAGGCAGCGAGGAAGACGTAGGTAAGGAGGTTCATAACCCCGGTCCCCACGCCGGCAAACAGTGAATTTAGACTCATACCTAAGAAAAGGGCTAGCCCCCCCATCGCGGTAAAGCTATCGTGCATCGAGTTAACTCCACCGTTGGTGGTCGAGGTAGTTGCTACCCCCCAGAGGGCACTCAAGGTGGCTCCAAATCGGACCTCTTTACCTTCCATGTTACCTAAGGTTTGATCTATACCCAAACCTTCTAAGGCGGGATTACCTCCTACTTCCCCTCCGACGGCCATTGCCAGAAACAACAGTACGAGTACCGATACTGCTCCGACTAACACCAGCCCGTGTCTTCGTTTCTTCACCCAGATACCGAAAGCGTAAAAGTTTGTTATCGTTCCTAAAAGCAGAAAAAGGTTCAATACCACGTTGGATAAAGGTGTTGGGTTCTCGAACGGATGGGCAGCGTTGGCGGCGAAGAACCCGCCTCCGTTGGTGCCGAACATCTTTATCGCCTCGTGGGTGGCAACTGGACCGCGAGCTATCGTCTGGTTTGTTCCTTCGAGAGTAGTGACCGAAATGGGCCCGGCAAGAGTCTGCGGGACCCCCTGGCTGATCAAAAAAAGCGCCAGCACAAAACTAATCGGCAACAGAAACCTGGTCAATGATTTGATGAAGGCTACGTAGAAGTTCCCCAGCCTGGGATCTTCCTCGTTGGTCAACCCCCTGGCGAAACCAAGCAGCAAACCCATTCCCGTAGCGGCTGACGCGAACATTGCCAAAAGCACCGCACCGAGCTGTGAGAAGTAAGAAAGCGCGGTCTCACCGGCATAGTGTTGCTGGTTGGTATTGGATACGAACGTCGCCGCGTTGTGAAAGGCGAGGTCCCAGTCGAGGTTACCTATCTCTGCGGGGTTGAGCGGAAGTCCACCTTGGAACAGAAAGATCAAGTACAGGAAGACGAACAGGATCAGGTTCAGCCACAGAGCGCTCAACAGGTAGGTCTTCCAGTTCATCGATTCCTCGGGGTCTATTCTCCCGACCCGGTAAATCAACCTCTCGATCGGTTTTAAAACCGGTTTTTCCACGTATCGTTCCAGGTAGTCGAAAAGCCCGGGAAAACCTGCCTCTACCCCCATCTCTTCCCGGAAGGACCATCCGAGATATTCTCCCAGGACATAAACTAGTCCAGCCAGAGCCAGAAAAAACAGAGCTAGGGGAAGAATTATTCCGAAGAACATACTAAAACCTCTCCGGATAAAGCAGGACGTAACCCAGGTAGAGGAAGATGAATCCAGCCACAACTGCCAGTAACATTTGTCCACCCATCGAAAACCTCCTTTGGCTCAATTATCACGAGGTGAATTATACCGAACAGGTTACGTGATGCAAAATTTTATTCCTTCACCATCCCTGTACATCATCGTTTTGTCCTCCTGTATCTCCTGCCTATTACCTGGTAACTGATTTAACCTTAAAATCCTACCAGTAGCCGAAATCCCGGCAGCCAAGGTAATAGGCAGGAGGCTTTAACTAGGCAATATGATTCTCTCTTATAACCTACAACTTGCTCCTGGTGGTGGTGAAGGAACTGAGATATTATAACATTATGTAGGAGGTAACTATGGAACGAGCAACTAGTGAGAAACCTACAAAATTGACTATCGAGTATCCTGACAGGCAACTAGACCGATTTACCACGTTCTTTAGGCCCATAGTAGCTATACCAATATTGATAGTTCTCGGGACCCTTTCCGGTGCCCCGGTTTTCTGGGAAAGCGCACCCTGGGGCTGGGGATGGATAGGCCAGTGGGATTGGCAGAATGCAGCGGCATTCGTGGTCGTCCCTACGGCGTTAATGATTATATTTCGGAAGAAGTATCCTCGCTGGTGGTTCGACTGGAATATCAACATGGCGAAGTTCGTGGCGAGGGTCTTTTCGTATATGGCGCTATTGACGGACACTTATCCCTCGACGGACGATGAACAGGGCGTACATCTGGATTTGCACTATCCGGAAGTATCGGAAGAATTAACTTCGTGGATGCCTCTGATTAAATGGTTCCTGGCAATACCGCATTACATAATCCTTTTCTTTCTTAATATTGCTGCCACCATGGTGGTCATAATTGCCTGGTTTGCCATACTCTTTACGGGAAGATATCCGAGAGGTATGTTCGACTTCGTGGTCAACGTTTACCACTGGAACCTCCGGGTCCTGGCATACGCCTTTCTGCTGATAACGGACAAATACCCGGCGTTCGACTTTAGTGGGTGGGAATAAGCATAATACTACGTTTGAGAGGAGGATAGTATGAGTGGAGGAAAAATAGTTCTGATCATTGTTTCCGTATTGATTTTGTTAATTGGATTAGGCTTGATTGCCGGTGGCGGGGCACTTTTGTGGTCGAATACTTTCATGAGAGATGATGAAGGGTATTACACTACAAGAACGATAGATATAGAACGCAATTCTTACGGAGTGACTACATATCCGGCCCATATAGAATTTGGTCCAGCCTGGTTCTTCGACTGGTCGAATCTCGTCGAAGTGAAGCTAACCGCGAGAAATAACAGGGTAAAGAAGACGTTCATTGGTATAGCGGAAGAAAGAGACCTTCTGGGGTATTTTAGCGACGTTGCTTACGACGAGATCGGGGAGTTGCACATGAACAATCCATTCGGTAGACCAAGGATATCTTATCGGGAATTTCCCGGTGAAGCACCTGCCGAGCTCCCGACTGAGAAGGACTTCTGGACTGCATCGACTGTCGGAAGTGGTACTCAGATACTGCGCTGGGGTCTCGAAGAGGGCCGGTACTCCATTGCCTTAATGAATCACGATGCTTCCAGAGGACTGGATATCGACGGTGAGATTGGAGTAAAAATCCCAATGGTCAAAGGTATCGGCATAGGACTGGTCGCTGGCGGGTTAGTTTTTATCCTGTTTGCTTTTGTGCTGGTTTATTTCGTGGCAACAAGATCTCGGGCTGAGTAAAAAGGGAAGGCTTAATCGTCTTCCGATTCCGAATCTTTGCTGATAAACCTGTCGGTTAGTTTTATTACCTTTTCCGATACTTTGTCTACCAGGAAGAGGGGATACTTAACCCAGGCTATATTTTCGTGGATGCTTTTCCAGAATCTGGGGAAGTAGACGAGACTGAAGATTATCCCGAGGAGAAATACCCCGAGCAGATAACTGAGGGTGGAAGCGTAATTTCCCCAGGTTAGCAGCAGTCCGATTTCGTCCATGAGCAGACCGAGGCCGGCTCCGTAGACCAGGGCAAGTTTTTCCTTGCTTATACCCGTTCTTCCGGCTATTGCCAGCCAACCCGCAATTCCAATTAAGAGGATGCCGAAGTAGAAATGGTGAATGTGATAGCCAAACAGGATAATATTTCTCCCAATGTGGAAATGGGTTAAAGTCGAACCCCCTTTGACTATCTGAGCGATTTCGCTGTTTGCTGAACCGGCTATAATTACCATTAAACGGATAAAAACGAAGGCAGCAAGGTAAGATATTGCTATCAGGAATGGAGTTTTTTGGTTCTCTTTTGGCACGATGAAGCATCACCAGGGTCATTTTACCACCTGAGCGTAGAAGTTCAAAGATTGCAGGCGTTCCTGGGTCCCGGCCCAAGAAATTTCCGACTCGCGTGCTAAAACGGAGTTATTTCTGCTCAAGTTCGACTACTACAAATTTACCGCAGTAAGAGTTGGCACTGCCAAACCGTTCTCCCTATGCTCTTCCCCACTTGCCTGGCTGCCGGATTTAGTCTACTGTCGATTTTAAAAGGTTAAATTAGTTGCCAGGTAAGTGGGGAGGAGTAGATGACGGACCTTGCGCCGCTTCGCTGGGATTTTCTCGGCCCGGAGCCCTTAACAACAAAAGGCTAAAATATTGAACGCGTCTCTTCAGGTTCTCTGGTAATTGTTCAGGAAAATCCTATCGGAGGCCGAGCTGTCCAGCACTCAATTGGAGCCTCCATCCGTGTACTGGGGAAATTCGTCATAAATTGCCGATAAAACAACTACTTGCCTCTTTCGAAATGTAGTGCCCAATTGAGTGCTGGATGCGGTTTTATCGAACAATTACCAGAGAACTTAACTTTATATCGACTCATCGTTCTCCTACTTTTGTCTCGGCCCGGGAAGCCCGGAGGTCGAAACTAACGTGTCGGCCGGGCACGGGAACCTGGCCTGCTCTGTATTGTTGAAAGGGTGGAACCGTGCCTGCTCGGTTCTTAGTTTTATATGTTTGCCCCCTTTTGTTTCCAGTACGACTGTATTAGTCTTAATAAATTCGATTGCGTGGTGATTTTATCGATGATCATTTCCCATGAAGGATACGTTGAAAACTTTGTTAACGAAGACGTGCAGCGTCAGGGGACAGGCGTTGATCTGACGGTGAGAAGGATCGAGAGGTTTACGGAGGCCGGTAGATTGGATTTTGATAATTCTTCCCGAAAAATATCTTCCGGAGAGGATATCAGCGGGGATAAACTGGAAGGTGGGAATTCGTATAGAATCACTTATAACGAAAAGATCTCTATCCCTGAAGATGCCATGGGTCTGGTATTTCCTCGATCCTCCTTATTACGAAATGGCTGTCACCTGGTTACGGCCGTCTGGGATCCCGGGTACGAAGGAAGGGGACAGGGGTTGTTGCAAGTACTCAACCCTGAAGGGATAGTTCTGGAAAAGAATGCCAGGATAGGCCAGATAGTCTTTTTTGGACTGGAGGAAGGAGTGAGAGAGGGCTACAAAGGCAAGTATCAAGGAGAAAACTGCTGAACTTAGGCAAGATCCAGGTAGCCAGGCAAGGAACAGGGAGCAGTTATTCGAGCCAGAGGGATAAGACTGCCATTGGTGAAAGGACTGAGTGTTTATTAGCTACATATCCTTTCGAGCAGTGTTGAAGGAACCGAGTTGAATTAAATTAATGCCCGCCAGTGTTAGTTGAACAAGAAGATTTTAGCTTTCTGAATTTTTTTGCGAATTTTTTGGCAGAAGAAACTTCTACCTCTTCTTCGGTAAGAGTAAGAGCTTCGTTCCCTCTTATGTAGAAGGAAAGACTATCCTCCTTGAGTTCAAGTCGGGTTTCCTTTATCGGATGCTCCAGCCCAATTCCCTTCTTTGCAAGGGCCCAGCCCAGGATTCTGGAGAGGTACCTATCGACGTAAGTTTCCACTTTCTCGAGAATAAATTTGGTAAAGCCCGATTCACTTTTTGCTTCTCTCCTTATCCCCTCTGTAACACTTTTAATCTCATTTTGTAGTTCCTTACTTAACTCAATCGATAGGTTGTCTTCGGTCAAAATTAAGTTTAGCTCGTTATTTTTCGTTTTCAGCCTGCTAACCTCGTCTCGCCAGTGAAGCTCTAAAACCTTTTTCCTGCCAATACCCTTTAATTCCCGGTAATCCAAATCCACAAATTCGTAGTCTTCCGGACTTTCTGACTTACTCCGAATAGCTGGCGTTACAAGTATTTGCCCTCCTTTCGCCGAATCAGCCAGCCGGGCAGCCATATTTACGGAATGGCCGAATACGTCGTCCTGGTCTCGAATAATCTCTCCCCAGTTGAGTCCTATGCCCGCGGCAATCGTGGATTTGGGGTTTGCTTCGTTGTAATCCTGAAGCGCTCGCTGCATACTTATTGCAGCTTTGAGTCCACTTTCTACGTTTGGAAAGGTATTCATTACACCGTCCCCGTAGGTTTTTACTACTTTTCCGCGTTGGCTTCGAACCTGCTCCTCCACCAGATTGACGAAAGTTTGGACTATCCTGTAAGCTTCCTGATCTCCCCGTCGAGCTGTAAAGGAAGTGAAGTCCCTTATATCACTGAATAGTACTGCCTGTTGGTCCTGTTCTGGCATTAAGGTGGCCTGTGAAGGGCTATTTGGTTAGAGCCTGGCTGGTCTGGCGCAATCGACTGGCGAGTTCCGAGATTACGTTCATCGCCATCTCGGGATAAGTTTTTATTAACGCTTTGAAATCCCAGTTGGTCAGCAGGAGACATTTGGTATCAGTAATCGCAATTACGTCAGCTGAACGAGGCTTTTCGTCCAATACTGCCATCTCTCCAAAAAACTGCCCCGAGCCCAGCTTTGCAAGCGATTTATCACCTCGTTTAACCTCGACCTGGCCATCAAGGATCAAGTAAAACCCAACTTTGGTCGCCTCCCCTTCTCTGACTATTGTATCTCCTTCCTCAAATTCTTTCTCTTTGGCAGTCTTTACAACTGATTTAAGTTGCTTTTTACTGAAGCTGGAAAAAAGTGGTACTTCTTTTAAGTAGTCTACTGGTCGATCTGACATGTCTTCTTTCCCCCTGTTTATTTAGATTTGATAAAATATAGCACAAGTCGGATAAAAATACAAAAGATTCCGATTTTAGAGTTCTATTTGCTCATCCAGCAAAAAATGCTACTGAGTAAACGGAGTTGTCTGGAGAAGGTCCTGAACCCCGACTGACTCAGTGAAGGGGGACAGTTTATTGTAGACAACAGTACTGGTAAGTCGGAAGTTAATTTTTTATGATAGGATTGAGATTTTCAATTATCCAAATATCCACGGAAAAATTTTAACTCTTATATCGAATAGGGGTTAGCAGGATGAAGGTAGAACACTGGTTGACCAGGTTGCGGTACGTAGGGGCGTTGCTCTGGGTTTTTGGGTTCATCATACTTGCCCCGCTGACGATAATACCTTTTTCGTCCCAGATTTCTTTTGAGTTGTCCGTACTTTTACCGTTCCTCATACCAGCCGCGGTTTCCCTGTTACTGGGGGGATTACTAAGCAGGTCTATAGATTTTAGACCGTTGAGCGGCAAGGAGTCATTGGTCGTTGTTTCGCTTGGCTGGATAACTGTCTCGATTATCGGTGCTTTGCCCTTGTTCATAGGGCTCGATATTGGTTTTTTGAACGCCGTTTTCGAGTCCACAAGTGGATTTACCACAACAGGTATAACCATCCTCCAGGGTCTCGACTCTATGCCGCACCATATCCTCTTCTGGAGATCTTTAACCCAGTGGATAGGTGGTCTGGGGATATTGACTCTGTTCCTGATTCTGGTTTTCCGTGGCGAAGTTTCTCACAAACTTTTTGGAGCGGAAAGTCACAAAATATTTTCCGCCCGGCCCGCCCCAGGACTGTTCCACACGCTCAAGATTTTGTGGTCAATTTACAGTCTTTTCACCGTGATTATCGGATTCGTCCTTCTCCTGCAGGGTCTAAGCTGGTTCGACGCGTTGAACCATGCCCTTACTGCTCCTTCCACTGGTGGTTTCTCAACTCACGACGCCAGTATCGATTACTTTCGTAAGGCCGGTTACTCCAACTACCGCATGATCGAACTAACATTCATTGGAGCCATGACTCTGGGCGGGATGAGTTTTGTAGTTCATTACCGCGTTTTACGGGGTGAACTCAAAGCTCTGTGGGAAGGCCTGGAAATAAGGTTATTCTGGAAGATTATCCTCGGTAGTCTCGCCCTGGTTGCGCTGAGTCACTTCGTAAATTTCGGGGTTTCCGAAGTCTGGGACGTAATACGTCACGGACTCTTTCAGGTGGTTGCCCTCGTTACCTCGACGGGATACGCCACTAAAGATATAGGAAGTATGTACTTCCCAACGGGAGCCAAGATAGTCTTTCTGGTCCTCATGGTTGTTGGAGGTAGTGTCGGATCGACCGCAGGTGGATTCAAAGTTCTTCGAGTGGGGATACTCGGTAAAATGGTTGCCCGTCAGATTAGATCTTTGTCTCTCCCATCTCGAGCCGTAAACCTGTTAATTGTCGACGGAGAGGTTATCCCCACAAAAGAAATACGGAGAATAGCCGCTCTTTTATTTGCCTGGATGGGGTTTTTACTGGTAGGTAGTTTGATTACGGGCTATTTCTCTAATCTGGGTGTCCTGGCTTCCGTATCGGGTATGTTCTCAGCCATGGGCAACATGGGGCCGAGTTACATTCCTCTGGAGGAGTGGTCTGCGTTGCACCCAATAATTAGAATTACCTACATCGTCGGTATGTTAGCCGGAAGGCTGGAGATTTTACCAATTATAATGCTGTTTACCAGGATTGTCTGGAGGTAATTTATGTATATAGTAATTGCCGGTGCCGGTTTGCTTGGCAGGGGGTTAGCTAAAAGACTGGTAGAGAACAAGCACGACGTGGTAGTCGTGGATAAAGACGAGGAGGCGTGTGACAAGGTATATAGAGAATACGGAGCGGTTTCTGTCCACGGCGACGCAACCGAAGTGGACGTGCTGGAAGATGCCGGGCTAGACGAAGCGGACGTAGCGGTCGCACTGATGAGGCGGGACGCCGATAATCTCTCTTTTTCCTTGCTGGCGAACAATTACGGCGTCTCCCGGATTTTTACAAGGATGAGAAACTCGAAGTACGAAGAGGCTTATAAGGCAGCCGGGGTGACGAAGGTAATTAACGTTGTCGATCTATACCTGGATCAATTCACCATGGAAATCGAACAGCCCAAGCTACAGCGGGTGGCGACTATAGGAGGGGGAAAAGCATCTATAGTTATCGTTTCGGTTCCCGAGGGTTCAAAAGGCTCGGACAAAACGGTCGCCGAAGTGACTCAGGACAAAAGCTTTCCCGAGGATTGTGTTATCGCGGGGATCTATAGGGAAGACGAGTTTATTATTCCTCGGGGTAATCGGACTATAAAATCGGGTGATAGGGTTTTCCTGGCTGCCGCGCTCGAGAACGTAAAGCTAGCTGCTCAGTACCTGGGTATAGAAGGAGAAAAGTGGTTCAACCGATTGGGGTTCTGAACCTGGGCGACTTCGTACTCCGATCCCGGGTTCTCTCCGGTCCGGCCGTCTCTTCTCGTTAGCCCTAGTGCCGGCTCGCCGTTTTCGTAAGTCAGTTCTACTGTCAGGCCATCCAGTTTGGGTTCAGCAATATAAGCAAGCTCGTTTCTGGTGCCGAGTTTCCTCCATAATCTCTCCTGAAAATCCGTAATTCTTCCTCTTCAAAAGCATTTGAAAGTGAGAGCAAGGGCTGTCTATGCTCGGCCGATTCGAACTCGTCCGCGAGATAAGCCCCAACCCTCTGGGTCGGAGATGTAGGGGACTGAAATACGGGGCAATCCTCTTCCAGTTCTTGTAATTCCTTGAGCAGTTTATCTTATTCGCGGACGGTAATTACAGGGTCGTCCAGGACGTAGTGTCGTAGTTATGTTCTTCTATTTCCTTGCGAAGCTCCTCGATAAGCTGTTTGCTTCATTCCTCTCCAAGCTCGCTCACCCCGAGTTCATCAGCCCGTTCCTCGGGATAGTCCTTTACCCTACGCTGATCCATCGCCCGAAGTGTAGAAACGAAGGCCTCTTTTATTGCCGCTATATCATCCATAGTCACCGGGCTATTATCGAGCTGACCGTCTTCTATTTTGGAATCTATCTGTTCTTCCACCATGTCCGCAAGCTCCTGTCCCACGTTATCTAGAGTGTGAGATGCTGCTTCTACGGGATCGGCCAGGGCTATGATCGTCGTTTCTTTTCTCTTCGGTAATTCACCCTCGTAACGGAAATCACTTTCGGGGAAATCGACTTCCTCTCTTCCCTCTCTCAGTGCCTTGAGATAGAAGTATTTTATCAGAGAAGTACCGTGGTGACTCGGTATAAAGCAAAGCACGTCCTCGCGCAGCCCGTATCTTTTACCGAGATTTATTCCCTGTTTGATGTGGGAAGTGAGGACGATTTTACTCATTGAAGGTGTCAGGTCGTTGTGGGGATTCGAATTGCTGGATTGGTTTTCGATGAAAAAGTCCGGACGGACCATCTTACCGATATCGTGGTAATAGCCTCCTACTTTGGTTAAAAGAGGGTCCGCTCCTATAGCTCTTGCCGCGCTTTCTCCCAGGCTTGCGATGTTCTGGCTGTGATGATATGTCCCGGGGGTTTCGGACCTCAACCTTTCCATCAACGGATGGGAGGGGTTGAGTAATTCCATCAGTCCTATGGGGCTCGTAATTTGAGTTATTCGTTCGGCTGTAGGTACTGCAGCTGCAATAAACAGCGCACTAATCAGGCCGTTCAAGACAGCCCACCAGTAATTGGGCCAGTCCAGATTTACGATGAACGGGGAAGAAAGCGTGGGGAATCTAAACGCGAATACCAGTACGGCGTTAACCAGACCGACGGAGATACCTATACTTGTCAGATCGGACATTCTATTTATATCTCTAGTTTCCAGTATACCGACAAGCCCCCCGGCAAAAGCGATAATAACCGGTCCTAACGATCCTGAAATTCCCGACTGAACCCCGACGGCGATTGCCAGGAAAAGGTTAAGACTGAGACCGGTTTCGAAATCGAGGAAAAGAGCAGTCAGCGCGGTGGCGAATGCTACGGGTACCAGGTACAGGGAAACGAGTTCCGCCCCCTTTATCGTGAGCAGCAATATGAAAGTAGTTCCCATAAGGAAAGTCATTAACCTTGTATCCGAGGTTAATTTTTCATTCCTTATAGAGAGGTAAGATATCGTCGCAACCGCCGAAATAGCAACTACCAGGCCGTGTGAGACCGCTATCTTCCAGGGTAGAAAAACAAAAAAGGGCTCACTGCTATTAAAATTAAAGGTAAACAGGAAGGAAATAACCAGAACGTACGCTGACAGAAGAAGTCCCCTCTTAGAACCGCCTTTGATGGAAGGCCCGGTTAGAGTTTCGATGATCCCTGAAATTCTCCCGTTGTTGTCGTTATTTTTCATCTTCTTCTTCGTAGGCTTCAATGATTTTCTTGACGAGATCGTGCCTTACGACGTCCGTTTTGGTAAGGTAAATGAATTCAATCCCGGGTATATTTTCCAGGAATTTCCGATCGTGGCTCAATCCCGAGACGTCTTTCTTTAGGTCTATCTGAGTGATATCACCAGTGATCACGGCTTTCGAGTCGAATCCCAACCTGGTCAGGAACATTTTAAGCTGGGTCGAAGTCGTGTTTTGAGCTTCGTCCAGAATCACAAAGGAATTATTTAGCGTCCTTCCTCTCATAAAAGCCAGGGGGGCTATCTCAATCCTTCCGTCTTCTTTTAGCCTCTCGAACTCTTCCCCCGGTATCATGTCGTAAATCGCATCGTAGAGAGGTCTCAAATAGGGGTTAACTTTTGCCTGCATATCACCGGGTAAAAACCCCAGCTCTTCACCGGCTTCGACTGCTGGCCTGGTGAGTATCATCCTTTTGACCTTTCCCTTTTTCAAGAATTCTATTCCCATAGCCACCGCGAGGTAGGTTTTACCAGTACCGGCAGGACCAATGCAGAATACGATATCCTTTTCCCGAATTGCCTCTACGTATTCTTTCTGATTGATCGATTTGGGCTTAATCTGCTCTCCCCAATACGTAGTCTGGATGACGTCGGAAAGAACCCCTTTTAGCTCTCGGCTTTTTCCTTCCTTTGCCATGCGGGTTAGCCTTTTGACCTCTTCGAGTTTCAGAGATTGGCCCGCGTCGATCATTTCCAGAAGTTCGTCAAAGAGTGATCGAACCTGCTTTACCTCTTTTTCTTTTCCTGATATTTTTATGGTTCCGTCCCGGACTATTATCTGGGCGTCAAAGTTCTCGCGAATGTAATCCAGGTTCTTGTTATACTGACCCAACAGAGTCACAGTTTGGTCATGATCCCTAAGGGTCAGTTCTCGTTCTATTGTCTTCTCGTTATCGTCGATTTTCATCACTCCCTGCTTTTTTCTTTCCCTGCTTCGACTACTTTCGATACCTTTTGACATCCTCGAGCCGATTTTAAGGACTCGGCCAGGCAAAAGTCTTCTTTTGCTTTTGTTACGTTGACTTTCACCGTCTCTCCCGGTTCGAGCTCTCCAATTTGGCCTTCTTGCCGAAAGTGAATATCCAGATAGTTTTTCGAATGGCCTCTCCAGCCATCAACCTTATTACTAGGTTCTTCTATTATCATATCCAGGCTATTTCCCTTGAATTTCCTTTTTCTATCCAGGCTTATCGATGATACAAGCGAACGCAGCTCCTTAGCTCTTCTCTTTTTAACGGAAGAATCTACTTTATCTTCGAAATCGGACGCCGGAGTAACGGGACGGGGTGAATAGCGGAATACGTGCCCGTTTATTAGACCTACCTCTCTCACCGTTTCCTTGGTTCGGAGGTAATCTCTTTCCTTCTCCCCCGGGAAACCTACCATCAGATCTGTTCCGATTGTTGATTCGGGCAAGTAACTTCTGATCGAGTCTATTTTCCTCAGGTAGTATTCCCTCGAGTAACCCCTGTTCATTGCATTTAGTATATTATCCGAACCGGATTGCAGCGGAACGTGAAAGTAGGGGCAGGTCTTTTCGGAATCTTTGAACGCCTCAAGTAAATCACCGGTTATACCGTCGGGATTGATTGAACTCAGCCTTATTCTCGATATTTTTTCGACCCTGGAAAGCCCCCGAATTAGCTCGGCCAGCCCTCCAGTTTCTTCTCCGTATTCTGCCAGGTTGATTCCTGTTAACACTATTTCCCGAAACCCGTTATCTCCCAGTTTACTGGCTTCCTCTATAACTCTTGGCCGGGATTTACTCCGGGTTGGTCCCCTCAGGTAATGCACTTTGCAAAACGTACAGGCATTGCTGCAGCCGTCCTGGATCTTTAAGAACGCCCTGGTATGATTGCTGTCCCGGGAGATAACCCGCTGGTCCAGGTCCCAGTTAGGACCCTCGGTGTCTTTAACTTTACCCCGGAAACCGGATTCGGCTCTGCTCATGATTTCAGCTACTCCGTACTTTTGGGAATTGGGAAATATGACATCCACTCCGGAAATGTCGGCAATTTCGTCGGAATCTAACGTGGTATAACAACCAGTTACCAGTACCAGAGCCCCTTTTCGGACAGCACGTCGAATATATTTGCGTGATTTTCGATCCGCCCCGCCGGTGACGCTGCAGGTATTTATGAAAGCTACATCGGGATTTTCGGAAAAGGCCACAACCCGGTAATCCTGTTTCCCCCTCAGGGCATCTTTCATAATTTCGGTATCATATTGGTTTGCTTTACAGCCTAACGTATAGAAAGCCACTTTCTTGGTCATATTATTGATTAAAGTTTCAGGTATGGCTAAAAGATGGGATAAAATTAATTACCAATGGGTGTTTCTCCCTCGTGTCTTTCGACTTCGAAGCGTTTAATTACGAAGTTCTCGTCATTCGGAGGGATGCCTGCCTTGTTTTTTGTTACCTCGAGTTGTTCTTCAACCGAATCGATCCCCTCCAGATCGGGTAAAAGCAGGCCCGATCTCGGCCCTTTCTCGACGATAATCCCGTATTTGTCGGGATTCAAGTCCTCCCGGTCACAAACTTCCGGCTGGAACAATATATCGACCGATATTGACAAATCACCCAATTCACCTGGCTTGACCGGGGGAAACCTGGGATCTTCCAGAGCGGCCGAAGAAGCGTTCCTTATTATCTCTTCCCCAACTGACTCCGTAACCGGCGTATATGTTCCCATACAGCCGCGAAGCTCTCCACTGGTCTTTTTCAGGGTTACAAACGTGCCTCGAGGCTCGTCAGGCAACGATTCTTTTAGGCTCTGAATTCCCCCTGGATTTTCACCCATGACAGCCTTTTGGACTGCCTTTTTGGCTAATTTTACGTAGTTATCTTCCATTTCCCTTTATTATAGAGCCAAGAGCCCCCTTATTCAAAGCTGCCCGGGTCTTTACCTAAATCCTTGACTTATCCACAAGGATACGTTAAGTTAAGCGTGATGTTAAGATGAAATGGAAAATAACGATATCGGTTGTTCTGGTAGTATTAATAGTCGGATCCGGGATCGGGATTTATCTCTATAATCAGCGAGACGTAAATGAGCTGGTCAAAAAAGGGGAAAGGATCAACCTTCTCGTCCTGGGTATCGACTATATAGAGGGAGCTCAGGCGCGGCGGAGCGATACGATGATGCTTGCCAGCATAGACACTGCTAAGGACAAAGCCAGTTTAATCTCCATACCTCGGGACCTTTTTCTGAAGTATCCGGATGGAAATTTCCGTCGAGTTAACGCTGCCTACGCAATAGACGGGGCGAAGCTGGCCCGTGAAATGGCATCAAACTTTTTGGGAGTACCGATTAACTTTTATATCGTTCTCGATTACGAGGGGTTCAAAGAAATAGTTGATCTAATGGGAGGGGTCGAGATAACGGTAGAAAAGCGGTTAGAGTATACGGACGAGGCAGGGGGCTTGGATATAGATATAGACCCCGGCACCCAGACCCTGAGCGGCGAAGATGCCATGGGCTATGTAAGGTACCGAGGTAACCAGAGCGACCTTCAGCGGATTAATAGACAACAGAAGTTCCTCAGGGCTCTTCTCCAGGGTGGCGTAAATCTTGAGGGTTGGTCCCAAATAAAAGACGTCATTAATACGGGCCGTAAGTACGCAAAGACGAATCTTTCCCTGATGGACATGTACGATCTCGGGAGAACCTTGAAGGATCTTGGGACGGAGGACTTTAATATGGTAACTCTATCCGGGAAACCGGAAAGAGTTGAAAATAAATCTGTACTGCTACCCCGGATTGTGGAAACCAGAAAGGTAGTTGCGCAGGAAGTCAACGGTGTAAATATGGTTAGCAACGCTGATGCGAAGGTTTATATATTGAACGGTGAGGGAAGTAATTATCTAGCGAGGAATGCGGCGGACAGGCTTACAGGCTTAGGCTTTTCGGTAACTGGCACGGACAACGCGGATCGGTTTGACTACGAAACCAGTTATCTTGTTACGTTAAACGATAAAGGCGAGGAAATGGCTGATTTGATTGCTCAGGAACTTGATTTTGACCCGGAGATCGTTAGCTCGGAAGACTTTCAGGAAACCATGACTTCACTGGAGGGTGCGGGTGTCGACCCACCTCCTGAAACGAATATGTTATTGATAATGGGAGAGGGATCACCAGACTTTGTCTCTTAACGACCAGGAAAAACAGGATCTTTTAAGATTGCTGGAGATTATTGAGGACAAGAAGGGGGAACAGGCGAAGGTCCTGGATATGAGAGACCATACTATTGCTACCCGATTCTTCGTTCTGGCAAATGGTACGAATCCCAAGCACGTTAGGGCACTGGCCGAGGAGTTACTGGAAAAATACGAAGAAGAGGCGGTTCACAAAGAAGGACTTGATGCTGGCTCCTGGATAGTCCTGGATTACGGCGAAGTAATGGTCCACCTCTTTGACGAAGACGTCAGGCACTTCTATGACCTGGACGACCTCTGGGTGGATAGGTTTTATCCTCGGAAAAAGTTAAAAACAGCCTGACTGTTATCAGGTACCACCAGGCGCTAATCCAAAAAACATTCCTTGATTAACTTTCTATTGCTGACAAGATAGTCCACGCCGGATGCGACCGCGGTTGCTATTGCCAGGTAGATCAACCACGGGATGGACATTTTCAGCCAGACTAACTGGAACTCCAGGTTTATTGTAATGGCGACGATAAGGATTATATGGGATACCGTCTTTGTCTTCCCAAACCAGCTGGCCGAGATGACTTTTTCCACTGTGGCTCCCAGTAGTCGAAGGCCTGTTACCAGAAATTCTCTGCTGATTATTACCACCACAGGCACCGCAGTGAGTTTTCCCAGCTGGATGAACGTGATAAAGACCGCAGAAACCAGTAGCTTGTCCGCAATTGGATCGGCAAATTTACCGAACGGACTAGTTCTATCGTATTTCCTTGCCAGATACCCGTCAGCAAGATCGGTAACGGAGGCGAACAAAAACAGTGCCAGGGCGGCCAGGTTAAAGCCCGACAACAGGAGGAACATCACAAAAGGCACGGAGAGTATTCTAAATACGGTTAGTGCGTTAGGAAGATTTTCGTCAGTCATTTTACAATTTTCTCACTTAAGAAATGGTAAACTGATGGTCCCAAATTATTTCTTTCCCGGATTTGCCAGAAACTCCGGTTTAACTGTTCTACTTATGTATAATGGACGGGAGCAGTAATTGCCAGTTATGCCCTTATCCAACTAGTTAAGGAAGGGGTGGATTGTATTTCTTCTAGGACTTACTTATACTGTCTCACACTGGATGGTTTTGGCTTGCTTTTTCGGGGATTAATTTTATTCGGGTCTTGCTGAATGGCATATTCTTCGCGATTAGCAATTATCGTCCGACTTAAAGGTGAACGTTGATGTTGCATCTTTACAACACACTGAAGGGAGAGCAGGAAAAATTCGAGCCGCTCGAAGATGATAAGGTCCGTTTCTATAGCTGCGGACCGACGGTCTACGATTACTTCCATATTGGTAATGCCAGACCATTTATCGTCTTTGACGGCCTCCGCCGGTATCTCGAATTTAAAGGCTACAAAGTCGAATTTACCCAGAATGTAACTGATCTCGATGACAAGATAATCGATCGGGCGGAAGAAGAAGGTGTAGAGCCGGAAGAGCTTGCGGAAAAGTATGCCGAAGCTTATTTCGAAGACCTGGATAGGCTGGGAGTAAAAGAGGCCGATTACGTACCGAGAGTCACTGAATACGTGGATGAAATAATCGAACACGTAAGTGCACTGGTCGAAAAAGGATACGGATACGAGGTGGAAGGGGATGTCTACTTCAGGGTTAGAGAGTTCTCGGATTACGGCAAGCTTTCAGGTCGATCGATAGATGATCTGAAAAGTGGCGCCCGGGTGGAGGTAGAAGCCGAGAAAGAGGACCCGCTCGACTTTGCCCTCTGGAAGAGTTCCGATCCGGACGAGCCGGGCTGGGATAGCCCCTGGGGTAGAGGTCGGCCTGGCTGGCACATCGAATGTTCCGTCATGGCTCAGACCACGCTGGGGGATACTATAGATATTCACGCCGGTGGCCACGATCTCATATTCCCTCATCACGAAAACGAAATAGCCCAGTCAGAAGCAAGAACCGGGAAGCAGTTCTGTCGTTACTGGATACATAACGGACTGCTGGAGTTCGAAGGTGAAAAAATGTCGAAATCGCTGGGGAACTTCGAGTACGCCCGGGATGTTCTGGAAGAATACGACAGAGAGACCGTAAGGTACTTCTACTTTTCCACGCATTACAGAAAGCCACTTAATTTCAGTGAGAAGAACCTGGAAGATGCGAAGAGCGCAGTAGATAGGGTTTACGAATTCATAAGAACCGTTGAGGAACTGGATACGGACGAAGACGGTTCGGAAGCTTCTCTGTCGGATTCGGGCAAAAAATTGCTGGACCGGATTGAATCCGCCCGGGATCGGTATGAAGGAGAAATGGATAGCGACTTCAATACTCCGGGAGGTCTGGGAGTAATATTTGACCTTGTAAAGCGGGCGAATAAATTCAGGGACGAGGGTAAAAGCGAAAACGAGCATTTGCTACAAAAAGCTAAGGAAAAAGTGATGGAACTGTCGGAGCCTCTTGGTCTATTTCAGGGCAGAGCCAAGGTTTCCCCCTTTGGCCTGGAGGAAGATCTGCTAGAACTACTGCTGGAAGTAAGAAACGCGCTCAGGGAAAAGCAGGACTGGGAACTCGCCGATCGAATAAGGTCTGAGCTAAAAGAAATGGGGGTCGAAGTCAAGGACCAGGAAGGTGTGTCCACCTGGACGGTTGACCGGAATTAATAGCTCTCGCTATTATCACTAATTTTAGTCCTAAATGGATAAAACTTCTCGGGTGATATCGTGAATAAACTTGAAGCGTACCTGTCAGTATCGGACGTAGCGAAATATGCCGGGTTGAGCGTCGAAGGAGTGAAGAACCTAATCGACGAAGGGGAGTTAGAGGCTATGGAACTTAACGGCAGGACGAAGATCAGGAAGTCGGAAATAGATAGGTGGCTGGACGAACAGGTTAATATCGGAAGATTGCTCGAATTAACCGATAAAATAGACGGGGAGGTTGACGTTGCAGAGGTCGCTTCGGAGCTTGATTTAGACCCGGAGGAAGTTCAGGACAAGATTATAGATAATGATTAGTATGCCAATTCTCCAGTCAGTTACCTCGCGGGATAAGGGTCTCGTCAAAAAACCAGCCGATTCATCCCCGGGTCAAATCCTGGGGGTCTCGTCGGGCTTTGGTAAATATCTCTGTCTAAACTATCGTGGCTAATAGTAGCCTGATCCAGGATTTGCTAGACCAGACGGAAGACTTAAGAGGGCGGTTGATCCGTAGTTTTATCGCGATACTCCTCGTGGGGGTCGTGGCTTATATCTTCAGGAATCGCGTCCTGGAGTTTATTCAGAGGCCATTGGTAGACAAAGAACTGATTTTTATCCACCCTACAGAGGCATTTTTTACTTACATCAAACTTTCTCTGTTCGTCGGGGTGCTTATCAGTGCCCCCTATATTTTATACCAGATTATTCAAACTGCCACTCCTTTCTTGTCAAAGAGCAAGCGGTTCAGCAGGGGATTCGTCTGGGCGTTATTTGGTTTCGGTAGCCTGTTTTTCTATTCCGGGGCAGCGTTTGCAGTTCTTGGAGTTTTACCTTTTGCTCTTGATTTCTTGAAGGGAATAAGCGGAGAGAGCCTAAGGGCTACTTTCACCGTGGGAAACTACGCCTCGTTTGTAATGGCGTTTACGCTTATTTTTGGGTTCGTTTTTGAGATGCCGGTGATCTCGTTTGGACTGGCCAGGCTGGGGTTGATATCTCGGAAGACTCTGACGAGTCAGTGGAGGATAGCGCTTATTAGCGCGGCTATACTGGCGGCAGTACTTACTCCTCCCGACCCGATCACCCAGATGTTTCTCTGGGGTCCACTTCTGATCCTCTACGGTTTATCCATAGTGCTTGCAGGAATAGCTGAGAGACGATAAGGGTACTAAATTCTCGTTACGGAGTGCGGAAGTCAGAGAAACAAGAGAGTTGAACAAATATTCCGACTCAGCTTTTGGCTTTAGGTATTACATTACGGGATAAAATACGTTAAAATATCCTCAGCAAGTCCGGAGGTGTTATTAACAAATGTTCGGATTGGGACCAACTGAACTAATAATTATCCTGGTAATAATTCTCGTGATCTTTGGTGGCGAGAGGTTGCCCGAACTGGCCCGATCCCTGGGGAAGGGAGTCCGGGAGTTCAACAAGGAGAAGGAGAAGATCCAGGAACAATACGAGGAGACCCAGGAAGCGATAGACGTCGATACAGAGACTGGTAGCAAAGATTCTGATAGGGCTTCCGGCGATGAATCCGACGAAGACAAAGACAAAGACGAAGCTGAAGCCGAAGAATAATAAATATACCATAATTATTTTTGAATGAAAGACGAAGAACGACCGCTCGGGGAGCACCTTGAAGAACTGAGAAGTCGAATAATCAGCTCCCTGGTTGCGATCGTTTTCCTCGGTGGTGCTGCCTACTATTTCAGAATACGACTGTTGAGTTTCCTCATAGATGCCGCCCGCGAGGAGTCCTTAATTTACCTTCACCCTACTGAAGCATTCCTTACTTACCTAAAACTGGCCGTAATAACAGGGTTAATTCTTTCAACCCCGTGGTTGCTTTATCAATTCTGGAAATTTATCCTTCCGGCTTTGCTCGATGAAGAGAAAAAGTGGTTTAGGCTTGGGTTTTTGCTCGGCGGGGTCCTATTTTACTCAGGTCTCGCACTGGCTCTGCTCGTTGCATTGCCCTATACAATGAAGTTTCTGGCGAACGTGGGGGGGAAGAGCCTGGTTTCCAGCTTTTCCGTCCGCAATTATATAACCTTTACCTCCCTGATGTCCTTTGCAACGGGTCTTGTTTTCGAACTCCCCCTGCTTCTCTTTCTGGTGGTAAGGCTGGGCTTCGTAACCCCTTCCACTTTACGGAAAAATAGAAGGTACGTTATCGCAGGTGCGTTTATCGTGGCAGCATTTATAACCCCCACCGACCTCTTCTCTCAGGCTTTTATGGCAGTACCCCTAATTTTGCTTTACGAGGTTACTCTCATGTTTGTGGGCTTTGCTTTAGGAGAAAATGAGCCCGGCTAATACTGCCGGGAGTTAGTTTACCAATTTCGCCGTATTGTCTACTATTCCGGGACCAAGTGGGTAAAAAATTGTCCTTTTGTCCTTCTTAATTATCTTTAACCGACCGTCGTCAGTTTTGACGTACTTGAATCCGAAACTTTTTATAATAGGATAAGGTAAGAGGTAAGTATAGGTGATAATATACCTCTGATCGTAAGTTCGGTAAACAGCTATTTTCCCCTTGAAATTAGTTAGGTTCTCTAAATCTACAACTTCTTTTACCTTATCAGGGAGCCATCGTTCTTCTTTCTTATTCATCGTATCAATTACCTCACTCACGTTGTAAGTCGGTCCCAATGACACTACGATAGGGTTCTCCGAATATACCCCCCCTAATCCGAATTCCATCTCCCTTCTCATCCTTATATCCGCGAGTTCAGAGGTGATAAAGTGCCAGGAAAAGAGAAACACGATCAGGATGATAACAAAAATTATCCTCAGCCGATAGCGTTTTTCCTCGGCGATTTCTCTTCTCTCCTTGTTTTTTTTACTATACGTGCTATTCAAGGATCCGAAGAAATTAATGAACTCTCTTTGAGATCTAAATCTCAGGTAAAAGTAAAGTAATATTAAGGGTAAGCCAAAAAAATAGACTATAAAGTAGATAAATGTTAACATTCTGACTCTCCAAATTCCTCGTTTTCCTCCAATTTTCCTTTCTTTTGGTAAACATACTTGTCAGTAAGCCACTATTAGTTTGTTGAGCTGAATGGATGTTTTCAACCAGAACTGCGAGTTTCTTCCTCAAAGTTTAACTTCGACAAGCAGGAGAGAGCTACTTCGAGTTATTTAGGTTGTCCAATTAAAAGCTTTGGTTAGGAGCCTCGATTGGTGATCGAATTTCGGCTACAGTTTTAGACCCATCAAAAAAATTTTAACAGGTTTGTCCGGATGTTTAATTTGAAATACATTACTGATCTATTTATTATGAAGTTGATAACCATTGGGGCTAGTGAATGATTTAAGATGGAAATCTTCATTTGTATTAGCCCAGGCCTGAAAGAATAATATTGTATTTATGAAACAAAAGGTTGGTTACAATTTTCAGAAAGGAGGTGGTACGCTCACGGTTGATTATTCAAGAAGGGATCTAGAGTTCGTAGGGCTGTTTTACCATGGTCCTTTAAAAGTTTTAGTTGGTTTGATTCATCCATTTTTCTTACCCTGTAGGAAAAAATAGCGATAATTTTAAGGAGGGCAAAATGAATTATAATTATAAAAGTGCAGTAGTAATTTCTTTATCCCTGCTGTTAGTTTTGAGTGCTTTTACGGCCGTTTTAGCTCAGGAAGAAGAAGGGGAACTGGTAAAGGAGATCAACCTGGAAGTCAGGACTAGCGAATCTACGGGTATTGGGGATACTGCCGAAGGTACGCTTGACCTCTTTATGCAAGGAGTACCGGGGAAACAATTCGAAGGGATATCCGAAAGCATGCGGGAAAAAATCGGCAGAATTAGAAGTGCCGGAGCTTACAACAACCTCTACTTCAATCCTGCAGCTTCTGCAAAGTACACTTCCGAGGTTGGCGGCAAAAGACAGTTCAACCCTTATTCCATAAAGAAATTCCGCTACGCGATGAACTGGCTCGTGGATAGGGAAAAAATAGTCGAAGAAATGTATAACGGCTACGCAGCGGTCAGACCTACGTCTGTTGCCTCGAGCGTATCTACTTACGATAAATACGTCCAGCCAGTAGTTGATGAACATGGGGTAACGCCAACCGGCGATTTTGAAAAGGCCAAGACGATGATTACGGAGGCCCTGGAATCCGCCATGGAAGATCCCGAACTCGAGGGCGAGTTGAAGAAGATGGAAACGGATGCCTCCCCTGTAGGTTACTGGTGGGCGTACAAAGGGCCTAATGAAGAGGAATTCAATCCGATAGAGCCGATAGTCATGATCCGGGTCGAGGACGAGAGAAAGCAGATTGGCCAGTATTACTGTGATCAGCTGGAAAAGGTCGGCATCAAACCCCAGAGAAAACAATGGGACAGGAGGAAAGCCATCCAAAACGCCTGGTACACCGACCCCAAGGCACTTAAATGGCACGTCTACACCGGCGGCTGGATCGCTTCCGGTAACTCCTTCTTCGAAAGGTTCAGTGCCTTCCAGATGTACTCACCGTTTTACGGCTACATGCCGGGCGGATTTGCTGGAGAGAACGCCTGGAGGTACCAGAATGAGGAACTGGACAAGTACGGAAAGAAGATTCAGCAAGGGTTGCTGGAAACTCAGGAGGAATACTGGGAAACTTTCCAGACGTGTATCGATCTCGGTCTGGAAGAAAGCGTTAGAGTTTTCCTGACTACGACCTTTGATTATTACCCGTACAACGAGGAACAGGTCGTTTCGTTCATTCCGGACGGAAAAATTGGCTGGTCCAGTGTTTGGACGGGGAGAACAATAAAGACTGTAGACGGGGTGCTGGACACTGCCGAGTTCGCCAGTCAGGGCAACCTGTTCATGGATAACTGGAACTTTATTGGTGGATCGACGGACGCCTATACTCAGAGATTAATCAGATTAATGCGAGATGAACCTTACTGGTCAGATCCGCAGACGGGTCTAAATGTACCCATCCGTGGTGAATGGACGAACATAGAAAAGGACTACAAGTACGAGGAAGGCGAGTTGAAGCCGGGCCTGGAAGTACCGAACGATGCCGTTTACTACGACACCGAAGCCGAAGAATGGAAAAACGTGGAAGAGGGGACCATGGCCGCAACGAGTGCCACCTACGACTGGAAGTTCTCCAAATTCCACGATGGACACATGATAGACGACACGGACCTCGTTGCCTCCTGGGCTTTCAGCAAGGAATGGGCCTATCAGGACGGCGAAGGAGATCCCAAGTTTAACAGTGGCTTTGGCGGTCAGTCAAGACCTTTCTACGAAAAAGTCCGAGGGGTCGTCTGGCACGGAGATGGAGAGTTCACCGTCTACGGCGACTACACATTCCCGGAGGACTCGATGATTGGTATGTACTACAATTTAGGAGTTACCAAACCCTGGGAGATAAATTACGCAGCCGGCGAACTGGTTGCTTCTGAAGAGCCCTCGCCCGTTCTGGAAGAATCTTATACCTGGGAAGAATCCGAAGGTTCTCAGTGGGTTCACTTTATCAGTGAAAGCCAGGGGCAGGACTTTAAGGCAAAGCTGAACTCCATGAAGGAGAACTTCAATGTTCCTCCTTATCTCAAGGAAGAAAATAATTCACCTGCACCGATGACTTCGGATGAATTAAGCGAGGAAGTGGATAGCGTAATTGAGTTCTACGACGAATACGGTCATTTCTACCCGTCACAAGGACCGTTCGTACTGACCAATTACGACGCCCAGAATAAGGTAATGAATTTCGAAAGGTTTGACCAGGTTGTCGATAATCCGGAATACCCGTATAGCTGGGACCACTGGGCAGAGACAATGAAGTTTGTCAGCCTGACGATCGGTAACATCCAGGTTCCGACTAACACGCCAAGAGGATCCAACTTCGATGTCACCATTAGCGCGGAAAGGACCCAGTCCTACCCGACTGAAGAATCCGCTCCGGCGGAAGAAGGAAACATCGAAGTTAGGCTACTCTCGGACGGGGAGCTGCTTCAATCAGTGCAGGCGGAACTTTCGGAGCCAGGAACATTCAAGGCAACAATGCCGGCGGACGCTACCGTGGATCTTGACCCGGGAGCTTACACGGTCAAAGTAGTCGGATCGCTGCCAGGTCAGGAAGCTTCCGTGGTAGAGTCTACGTCCACCATAGTCCTGATATAAGTGGATAATTTTAGGTTAACGAACTTAATGTACATTAATTGAAACCACTAACAGGGTGGGGTCTGAGTTAGGCCTCACCCCTGTTTTTATTTATACGAGAAAGTTTAAAGAACTTTATTAAGTTGATACTAATTCTACGGTTTTTATTTTAACTCGAGAAAAGGGTTCAGGGGGAAATTGTTTGATTAAAATCGTCCCTAAAATCCGGTCTAAGTACTCTGATAAGAAGTCCTTACTTATTTGTTTGATATTTTCTTTTCTCTCAATTATTTTTATTTAAGTAATTTTGCAGAAAAGAACTGATGAGGTTTAGACGGGTGATGTTCCGCCAAGCTGAAGAAGAGGGATCCGGGAGGAAAGAAGACTTCGAAACCGGATGTTCCGGACGCACTAAAGCAAGCTAGAATAGGTTTTTTACTAATCCGTTTTTGTCAAGGGGGAAGAAAAGATGCCAGCGAGGGTGAAGTACCTCGTATTTAGGACTTTTCAGGCTTTGATTACTCTGGGAATAGTAATACTTATCCTCTCCTCTTTGTTTAACAGTATGTCTGAGGAACAGTTACAGACGAGAATCCGGCAGACAGTTACTGCTCGGGTTCGCAATAGCACCGAGCTCCAGCAGCTATCCGACGAAGAGTTAGAGGAATGGCGAGAAAACGAAATAGATAAACTCAGGGACAGATGGGGGCTGGACCAGGCAGTCTGGAAGAGGATATTTATGGACGCATGGGACAGGATGACGCTCGATTTCGGACAATCCTACATGATGACGGCTCCCGGTGGAAGCAGACAGGTAATGGATATAATCATGTCGAGGCTTCCGAGAACTATCCTCCTGTTTACAACTGCCGCGGTTATTTACGTCTTGCTTGGTCTGGTGGTTGGTTTAAAGGCGGCGCAGGTTGCAGGGGGTAAATTGGACAGGTTCTTATCGATCTTTGGTATGACTTCTTCCAGCATGCCTATGTGGTGGCTTGGAATGCTTGCTATATTGGTCTTTGCCTACCAGCTTGGCTGGTTTCCTTCTACAGCTATGCCGCTGCCTCAGACTACTGGTCTGGATTACTACCTTGGAGTACTTTATAGACTGGCACTACCGCTGGCAACGATCGTATTCAACATATTTGGTGCGAGAGCCTGGGTGACGAGGAATATTGTCACCGACGTCCTTCAGGATGACTACATCATGGCGGCAAGAGCGAAAGGGATTCCCGAGCGTAAAGTAATCTACGGTCATACTCTAAGAACTGCAGCCCCCCCTGTCGTAACTTCAGCTCTACTGTCGTTGCTCATGTCGATAGGCGGGGCGATGATTACCGAAGTTATCTTCAATTGGCCGGGAATTGGTTTGTTGACCAGGGTAGCAATCATGCAGGGAGATATTCCTGTGGTTATGGGGGTTATGTTCATTACCTCCGCTATGTATATTTTTGGTTACCTGGTGGCCGATCTACTCTATGGTCTACTTGATCCCAGGGTCGAAGTAGGGACCTCGCAGTCGATGCGGTAGGTGATATAATAATGATCAAGAAAAAATTAAAAGACTTCCTACGAGGGTTTTTTGAAGTATTTCGCGAGTACAGGGGCGAGACTACGGGGATGATTGGGTTAGGTTTAATCATCTCAATGGTTATACTGGCGCTCTTGGCTCCATCTCTCGCTCCGGATACAAATAGAAAATGGGACAACGTGGACCGCTGGAGAGACCTACCAAATGGCGCTCCGCCCTTTTGGATGAACTTTTTCACCGGAACGAGCAAGGCGACTCAACAGGTGAAAAGCCAACCCGCAAGTACAACGAGTGAGTCCGTGATAACCACCCTGGTTTACGATTACCAATTTGATACCGATTTACCTCCGAAGAACGTCGTTTTTTACTTAGAGGGGAATTACGAAAACGAAGAACCGAAATTGATAGCGAGCATGGTCAGGCCCGACGGGGAAAAGCTTCAGCTAAGAACTCAAGACGTTCAGGGGGCAGAAAGCGAGGACGGGTTTACTTTTGATACGCGGTTGAGCTTGTTTGGGGGAAACAGACAAAGGACGAGGGTCCACAGATTTGCCAAAGGTTTTGAAGAGGGCGGGACTCCCGACCCGAGCGAGATGGACGTTACCCGAACGGCATTTGCTAAAGCTCAGGAAGGAATGCTAACGGATACGGAACCATTAAATGGGGAGTATAGATTTGAATTGATGCTTGTTGGCCCGGAATCAGAGATTACGAGATCGCGGGTCATATACATGGGTCAGGTTTACGGCCTGATGGGGACCGATGGTGGTGGTCACGATATTGCCCGGGGCTGGATCTGGGGAGCAAGGTACGGGCTTATCCTTGGGTTGTCCGTTGCTGTTGGAACGGTAATAATAGCCTTGATATTTGGAATGACCAGCGCCTATTACGGAGGGTGGGTCGACGAGCTTATGCAGCGTCTGAACGAAATAGTGATGGGAATACCGACCCTGCCAATTCTCGTGGTTGTAGCTACGTTATGGGGGCGTAGCATCTGGTTTGTAATATTTATCATGACACTACTGTACTGGAGGGGTATCGCCAAGACCATCAGAGCCCGAGGACTGCAGATCAGACAAAATACTTACGTTGAGGCGGGTGAGGCTCTGGGGGCTAGCGGGGCGAGGATTATTCGCGGTCACATGATTCCCCAGATGCTTCCCTACGCTTTTGCGGAGGCGGCGTTGATGGTCCCCATGGCAATAATAGCTGCTGCCGGGTTACACGTGCTGGGTCTCGGTGATCCTACGGTAGTAACTTGGGGAACCATGTTAAGCGAGGCAAACAGTGCGGGAGCCACTATCCGGGGGATGTGGTGGTGGGTCCTGCTGCCCGGACTGGGGATCACGCTACTGGGGTTTGGGTTTATATCGGCCGGTATGGCGGTTGAAAGGATCGTCAATCCGAAGATGAAACAGGAATAGGCTTTGTGAATAGGCTTGTGTTAGGGGGATAATGATGGATAATCCTGTTCTTGACGTGCGAAACTTGACCACTCACTACTTCACGAGAAAAGGCGAGGTCCGGGCTCTGGACGACGCCAGTTTTGGTCTTGATAGAGGGGAATCGATGGGTGTAGCCGGGGAGAGCGGATGTGGAAAAAGTACCATGGCTTTTTCCCTTATTAACCAGGTTCAGCCTCCCGGTCGAGTGGTCGGGGGAGAGGTAAATATTGACGGCATAAATGCCGTTAAGCTATCCGAAACGGAGACAAGGAAGAAGGTAAGATGGAAGCTAATTTCTATGGTCTTTCAGGGCGCAATGGACATATTGACTCCCGTTTATACCGTTGGGCATCAGATGAAAGAACCATTACATTACCACCAGGGGATTACCGGAGATGAAGCAAGGAAGGAGTGTGAGAAGTACCTCGGAGAAGTGGGACTGGATGAGGAAATATTTACGAGATACCCCCACGAATTGAGCGGGGGACAAAAACAGAGAGTAATTATAGCAACATCTTTGCTTCTAGAGCCTGCGGTGTTAATTGCGGATGAGCCAACTACATCGCTGGACGTGGTTGTGGAGGCCCAGATAATGAACCTGCTTAAGCGCCTTAAAAAGGAACTTGGAATATCGATGATATTCATTACGCACGACCTCAGCATTCTCTCCGAGGTTTCAAACAAGCTCTCGATAATGTACGCCGGAAAGTTTGCTGAACTCGGGGACGCGGAAAAGATATATAACAACCCTAAGCATCCTTATACCGAAAAACTCCTGGCTTCGATTCCAAGACTCCATAAGGACGTAAAGAGACTGGAGAGAATTCCCGGTGCTCCGCCAAACCTGGTCGATCCCCCTTCGGGATGCCGGTTCCACCCCAGGTGTCCTTACGCGGAAAAAGTTTGCCAGGAAGAGGTACCGGAACCAAGAGTGGTTGAGGGAAGGAAGGTTGCCTGTCACTTCGCTGGTGAGGTCACGTGAGAGGGGTGAGATCATGAATACCGTCCTGGAAGCTGAAAATCTCAAAAAGTACTATACCATGAGTCAGTCTTTCTTTGGTAGATTGCTTGGAAGCCAGAAAAAATACGTCAAAGCGGTGGACGAAGTGGATTTTCAAATCCCCAGGAAGAACGCGATGGCAGTTGTTGGGGAATCCGGCTGCGGCAAGACAACTCTCGGAAAGGTAGTAATGAGGCTCCTGGACGCCACAGGCGGAAAGCTAATAATGGAAGGAAAGGACGTCACGGAAATTAGTGGATCCGGCGCCCTCAAGGCGTATCGACGGACCACACAGATGATCTTTCAAGATCCCTTTTCCTCCATGGACCCCCGCTTTACCGCTTTTAACACTCTCGAAGAACCGATGGACATTCACGATATCGGCGGTGATTACGAGGAGAGAAAGCAAATCGTCATGGATGCCCTGGAAGAGGTTCAGCTCACACCGGCCGAGGAGTTTATAGACAGGTATCCGCACATGCTGTCTGGCGGTCAGAAACAGAGGGTCGCAATAGCGCGGGCCCTAATTCTCAACCCCGATTTTATAGTGGCTGATGAACCTACGTCTATGCTGGATGTTTCCGTCCGGGCTGAGTTACTCAACCTGATGAAGGACCTCATGACCGAGGAAGACCTGACCTACCTTTACATTACCCACGATATATCTACCTCGAGGTTCTTTTCAGACTCAATTTCCGTTATGTATCTCGGAAAATTTGTCGAAAAAGGGGAAGTTTCGATGGTACTCGATAACCCATTGCACCCTTACTCACAGGCTCTGTTGAAAGCTGTACCGGAGCCGAAGCCAGAAATGGTTGAAGTAATCAAAGAACTTCCGATTAAGGGTGAAGTACCGGACGCTACACACATACCTCCTGGCTGCCGGTTCCACCCCAGATGCCCTTACTCTCAGGATATATGTGAGGAAGAAGAGCCTGAATTGAGACAAGTCGAGGGCAGGGAAGTCGCCTGCCACTTTGCAGGGGAGGTTCCTTAACTAGAATTTCGGTTGAACAAAACTGCCTGTATTACCCCTTTCCTGAAAGGAAGGATACATGAACCGCAAAGCGCCAGGCATATTAGAAGTCCTGTCCGGTAATAAGAGAATGTTATTTGGCGCGGTCATGCTTCTTCTGGCCTTGATCCTTGCCTTTTCCGCGATTTATAAGAGAACTGCTACCTACTATCGAGAAGGAAGTATTGGGCCGGGAGAAACCGTGGGAATCGAGAAACGGAGGCCCGAGAACGAAGGTAAATTGAATCTAAAACTTGAAGATCAAGCAGTATCAAAACCGATTAAGGCTGAACTACTAAACGATAATCGGGAGATCGTTCAGAGAGTTTCCCTCGATGGCGAGGAGAGTAGCATGGTAAAGATAGAAAAGGAAGTAAGTTATTTTAAGCTGGCTTCTGGTGAGGGTAGTTACGATTACGAATACCGGATTCAATTTTCTTATCAGCCGTTCAGGTGGCTCTCAATTCCGGCCGCCCTCTTTACCGTTTTTGGTGTAATAGCAATTTACCGGGGATTCGACGAGTTTATGGCCGACTTTGCGAAAGAGAGAGTACAAGAGTCGGAGGAGGAATTAGAAGAGGGGGGACAACACGTCGACTTTATGGGGATAAAAAACGAAGAGGGAGAAGATTAAGGGTAAGATGAAGGTATATTTTAGCCATCCGACTATAACTTTTAGAACCCGGACTGAAACTATCTGCCTGGAGATAATTGATGAGGTTCTCGAGCCCGACGAGATAGTAAATCCACCAGAGTTCGGCCTAAAAGACGACCTTAAATCAATAGTTCAAGAATGTGATGTAGTGGTTGGGATGGCAATTGAGAATAAATACACATTCCTAGTCTGGAATGAAATGAAAGAGGGAAGGGACCACGGAGCCGACCTCTACACAATCAGGGTGAAGAACAAAGAGAATATAGGGGAGCTCGAAAAAGGGTTACCAGAGGGAGTAAGACAGCTTTCCCGGGAGAAATCCGACGATTTTACAGGCGAATTGATGAAAGAAAATAGAAGCTCGATCCTCAGTATACTTTTTGGCAAATGGGGAGGTCGATTCTGAGGATATATTCTAAATTAGGCACTAGATTGTATTGTAAGTGGTGAAAGCCCATGGGATAAGGCTCTCGATAGTGTATATTAGTCTATTTATTTCAGAAGTACTTCCTTCAGCTTTTTCTTGAGATCTCATGGAAATTTTGCCCCCAATCCGAAAAGCCAAACCTGCCACTAGGTTCAGTTTTATTCGGAAATTTGCCGGTTGTTAATTAGTCTAGTTCCTGTGCCTGCTTATACCTTACTACACCTGTCCCGGTAAGCGGGGATTATAATTTGACATTCCATGTTTACCTATTTATCATCTAGTTTACAGGTCGGACTAAATTATGGAAGAATTTGAAGCGGATTGATATTTTCGTTTCTAAATGAACAAACAAGATAATTTCAGATATAGTTCTATGAGAATTAGAAATATGTAATTATTCCTCCTGTTATTTAGTGTTTCTGTAGTCATATGTTATCATGGTAAGCTCCACTAAAAAAATACTTTCTAGACTTTATAGTTTGGCTCGGAAATTGGATCTGTGGTTGCTGGTAGCGTTTGTAAAATGATGGTTTGAGTTTGGTTTTTTGAATATCGGCTGTGAAATTTAGCTTAACAGGAGGTACTAAATGAACCAAAACTTCAAAAAACGATCACTTGTCCTCACGCTGGCACTGGTTTTGCTGGTCGGGTTTACTTTTACGTCGCTTGCCCGACCAAGAAGCGAACTTGAATCTCTCGCTACGTCTGAAGCTGTGCCAGGTCTGGTCCAGGAGGCAGCCGTGGAGGCACTGGCGGAAGTCTACGTCCGGTCGGACCTCAGCCTGGAAGAGCTTGAAGCAATAGCCACCGGCGACGAAGTCAACTTGCGGGAGGCGGCAATTCCGGCACTCGTCAAGAAATACGGAGACGTTTCGGAGATAAGCACGAGAGAAAAAGCCCAGGAAAAGGCGAAAGAAATAAGAAAGAAGGCCGTATCCGGAGAGACGGAAGCAATCAAGGAGGCTGCAGGTAAGTCCCTGGCCAATTTCTTCGTTTCCTTTAACCTCAGTGGCGTTGAGGGTTATAGCACTGAGGAACTGGAGGCAATAGGCCCCATAACTTCAGCAGAGGGAGAATTTTCTGGCCTGAAATTAGCTGTTACCGAAGCACTTTCGTCTATATATCCCAACGAGAAGTCGGTGGAAGAGCTCAAAACCCTGATCAAAGAAACGGACAACGCAATGGTCAGACAAGCTGCCTACCAGGCGCTGGCAGTTCGATACAGTAGCCCTCTGGCGCCGAGTATGGAATTAGAAGAACTCCAGAAAATGGCAGAGAACGAAGAACTCAGTGCCGGAGAAAGAAAAGCTGCTGGTATTGCTTTTGGTGAGATGGCGGCAGAAAAGATGGATGCTGAGGAATTGATTGACCTATCAAAAAATGGGTCTACCCGTGAATTAAGAAAAGGAGCGGGCGTAGCCGCCGGTCAGGCACTAATTGATTCTACAATTAAAGGCGAATCGGATTTACTAGAGATGTACGAAAAGTCCCAAAAATACACAAACGGTTTCGAACACGCCATAACTAATGCTCTCTCGTACAAGCTGGAAGGACACCCGGAGGTATCTTCTGATTCGTATAGTCTTGAGGAAGATAAGTCGATTAATGTTAAAGCGCCCGGAGTATTGGCTAACGATTCAGATCCTGACGGGGATAAGTTATATGCTGAGTTGATTGATAAACCTTCAAATGGTACGGTGACTTTAGAAAGTAAAGGTTCATTCGTTTACGAGCCAGATGCGGATTATGCAGGAGATGATCATTTCACTTATAAAGTAACTGATAAAACCTTTGACTCAGGAGTGGCTAGGGTAGAATTAACCGTAAAACCCGTCAACGACCCACCGGTTGCAGCCGACGATGAAGTTACCCTGGACGAGGACGGGACGACTACCGTAAACGTACTGGCCAACGATAGCGATATCGACGACGAAACTCTGACCTTAGAAAGCGTCTCGAAGCCTGATCATGGCACCGCGGAAGTTAGCGACGAAGGCAGTATAGTGTATCAGCCTAACGAAAATTACAACGGTAAGGATACCTTCACCTACAAAGTGGTTGACCCTCAAGGTGCTTCTGCAGAGGGCGCGGTCGACGTTACCGTAAAACCCGTCAACGACCCACCGGTTGCAGCCGACGATGAAGTTACTATCAACCTGGCGGATAGGTTTTCCAAAGAGCTTGACTTGTTGGCCAACGATGACGACCCCGAGGAAGATAAAATTATTTTGGTTTCAACTACTTCATTCTCCGAGGGCCATCTGGAAATTATCAATAAAGAAACTGGCACGGTCAAATTTGTTTCCAACACGACACTCGGGGAGTTTACGGTCACATATACGGTAAAGGATGAAGAGGGTTTGACGTCCAAAGGGAAAGTAACAGTGAATGTGGTTCATAACACGAATTAATTGATTTGATTAAATTTTATTAATAGAAAGTTTACCCTATCGATTTGTATAAAATTGCAGATTATTAAACGGATATACTTGGGGGTGATAGTGCCTTAATTTTGACAAACCAATTTAGTAATATTTGCAAGTACAGTGTTTATTTGGCATATTTTTGGGAGTTTTAAGGAAACAGGAGGTACTAAATGAACCAAAACTTCAAAAAACGATCACTTGTCCTCACGCTGGCACTGGTTTTGCTGGTCGGGTTTACTTTTACGTCGCTTGCCCGACCAAGAAGCGAACTTGAATCTCTCGCTACGTCTGAAGCTGTGCCAGGTCTGGTCCAGGAGGCAGCCGTGGAGGCACTGGCGGAAGTCTACGTCCGGTCGGACCTCAGCCTGGAAGAGCTTGAAGCAATAGCCACCGGCGACGAAGTCAACTTGCGGGAGGCGGCAATTCCGGCACTCGTCAAGAAATACGGAGACGTTTCGGAGATAAGCACGAGAGAAAAAGCCCAGGAAAAGGCGAAAGAAATAAGAAAGAAGGCCGTATCCGGAGAGACGGAAGCAATCAAGGAGGCTGCAGGTAAGTCCCTGGCCAATTTCTTCGTTTCCTTTAACCTCAGTGGCGTTGAGGGTTATAGCACTGAGGAACTGGAGGCAATAGGCCCCATAACTTCAGCAGAGGGAGAATTTTCTGGCCTGAAATTAGCTGTTACCGAAGCACTTTCGTCTATATATCCCAACGAGAAGTCGGTGGAAGAGCTCAAAACCCTGATCAAAGAAACGGACAACGCAATGGTCAGACAAGCTGCCTACCAGGCGCTGGCAGTTCGATACAGTAGCCCTCTGGCGCCGAGTATGGAATTAGAAGAACTCCAGAAAATGGCAGAGAACGAAGAACTCAGTGCCGGAGAAAGAAAGGCTGCTGGTATTGCTTTTGGTGAGATGGCCAAAGAAAATTTAAAGACTGAAAAGTTGACCTCTTTAGCTAAGGATGGTGCAACACAAGAATTGAGGCAGGGTGCTGGAGAAGCGCTCGCAAAAACACTAATAGTCTCTGATAGGCCGGAAGACGAATTGATGAGTATGGTAGTATCCGCGATGGACGTCGATTCGGAAGAGTATAAGCAAGCTGTAGTAAGTGCACTTGCGAATAGGCTAGCAAACTGATTTTGGAAACAGGGAGGTATAAAAATGGTTAGAAAGAGCACTGTTCTGTTAATTGTTCTGTCGTTACTGGTCACCGGTCTAGGAGTGGTCGGGTTAAGCTCGAGCCATGCAATGGATGAGCCACTCGTTGTTCCCATTGGAGAAAAGGATGATACCTGGGGGATGGGGCCGCTGTCGCCAGGTAAGCGTGGCGGGTCCGTTACACTTGCCTCAATAAGCTTACCCAAAACCTTTAATCATGCCGTTGCTCAGGAGACGTCTTCTACTGACGTAACGGATCTCATAATGGGAGCTGGTTTAACTGATACCTCACCTGCAACGGGAAAAACCGTTCCCGCGATTGCCAGAGACTGGGAGATCTCCGAGGACAGGAAGACTTATACTTTCCATATAAGAAAAGGAGTTAAGTTTAATGATGGAAAGTCACTTACGGCTGAGGACGTTATATTTACTTTCAAGAAGATAATATTCAACGAAAAAGTTTCGGCGGATGCGCGAAGTATCTTGAAAGTTGAAGGAAAACTTCCCTCGATAAAAAAGGTCGACGAATATACTGTCCAATTTACAACTCCGACAGTTTTTGGTCCTTTTGTTCGCCAAATAGGTTATACGCCGATTTACCCGAAACATGCCTTTGAAGACTTTTCGGGGGAGGAGTTCAATAGTGCCTGGGGTAAGCAAGTGGCGTCGAACAATCCGGAAAAAATTATTGGCGCCGGACCTTTTAAGATAAAAAAGTTCGCTCCGGCCCAGCAGGTCGTTCTTGAACGGAACCCTTATTACTACAAACGAGACCCAGAAGGGACGCAACTCCCCTATATTGACGAGTTAATCTTTCTTAAAGTCGAGAACACGGACGTCCAGATGCTCAAATTTAAGAATCACGAACTGGATGTGCACGGCGCAAGAGCGGAAGATATTCCCTTCCTTCTACGGAACGAGGAAGACGAAGGCTGGAACGTAAAGATAAACCAGAAACCGGAAACAGGTGCCCCTGCAGGCACTGACTTTATCGCCTTTAACTGGGATGTGGATAACAAGGAACTAGCGGAAGTATTCAGGAAAAAAGACTTCCGTAGAGCTATGTCCCACGCTGTGAACAGGGAGGACATAATAAACAATATATACAACGGGTTAGCTATAAGGCAGGTAAGCCCGATATCTCAGCTCTCTCCTTACTACAACCCGGAAGCGGAAGAAAAATATCCCGGCAAATTTGATTTAGAAAAGGCCCGAAAAATGCTGGATGAGCTTGGATTGAAAGACACTGACGACGATGGGGTAAGGGAGCTACCTAACGGGAAGGATCTTGAGTTTGAATTAATTACGAATAAAGGAGCAACGAGACGTGTTGATGTCGGTAATATAGTAGCTTCCGACTTCGAGAAGATTGGTGTGAAGGCTACCTTAAATCCAATAAGCTTTAACCCTATGGTTCAGAAGTTGCTTGGCGGCAAGTACGAGGCAGTGATTGTAGGTTTAATTGGTGACCCAATAGAACCGAACAGTGGAAAGAACGTCTGGGACAGTGACGGCTCCTTACACTTGTGGCACCTGAAAGCTTCGGACAATCCAGTTGAGTGGGAGAAACGGGTAACGGAACTCTTTAACAAAGGGTTGAAGCATGTCGGCTACGAAAATAGGAAGAAGTTCTACGACGAGTTCCAGACGATAGTTTCGGAACAGGTTCCGGTTATCTACACCGCTGGAGAGGTATACCTTTATGCGCATGAGGAAAAACTGGTAAATACCGAGACTTACAGTCCTCTAGGGTCGACACTGGGACATGCAGAGTATATCTGGTGGAATAAATAAACCAACTAAGAGGTGAGGCTTTAATCCCAGGATGCGGGGATGGGTAATACCTCATCCTGGGATTTCACTATGCTTTCTTATATGATTCGTCGGATTATTTACATGATACCGACAATCATCCTGATATCCATTATATCTTTTGGGATCGTACAGATGATCCCTGGAAACTATTTAACCCAGCACAAGTTCGATCCCACAATAGATAGAAAAATGATAGAGCAGCAGAAGGAAAGGCTTGGGCTCGACAAACCCATTTATGTGCGTTACTGGAAATGGGTAAAAAACGTAGTAACTAAAGGGCAACTTGGTTTTTCTTTTGCGAATTACGCGCCGGTTTCTACGGTTTTATTTCAAGGACGAATAGGCTACACGATATTCCTGGGGATGATAACAATGCTTTTTACGTATTTACTGGCCATCCCTATAGGAATATACTCCGCAGTCCATCAGTATGAGCCATCGGACCACTTTTTTACGCTGCTATCCTTTATAGGTCTATCGGTGCCGAATTTTTTCCTGGCTCTAGTTTTACTGTTTTTTCTGGCGGCTGTGTTACAAGTTGGGCCAAGTCTTGGGGTAGGGGGGCTATTCATTCAAAAGTACATATCTGCCCCCTGGTTTAGCGGAGCAATGCCCAACTGGGGAAAAATCGGTAATTTCTTCTGGCATATATGGCCGTACGTTATTGCAGTCGGAACGGCTTCCATGGCCGGCGTAGTAAGGCTGATGAGAGGGCAAATGTTAGAATTTCTTAACAGGCAGTTTGCCCAGACTGCAGAATCAAAGGGGTTAACTTATCGCTCCGTCGTCTATAAACACGTCTTTCGGAATGCAATTAACCCACTAATCACAAATTTTGGATATAACTTCCGTCGACTTGTTTCAGGTGCTTTGATAACGGCAATCGTTCTCGGGGTGCCCACAGTGGAGAGAGCTTACTGGACAGCTCTTAACCAACAAGACGAACAGGTAATAATGGTTGGACTTACATTTTTTGCTTTAACTCTACTTTTTGGCAACCTGGTTGCGGACTTCTTACTTGCCTGGAACGATCCAAGAATCCGGTATGAATAGGGGGGAACTAAGTGACTGAAGAGTCAGAACTGGAACTTGAGGTAGAAGAAGACGAACAGGATTCGCAATGGGCAAGAATGTGGCGGAGATTTCGCCGACACACAGCTGGTAAAATTGGTGGCGTAGTTTTGCTAATTCTTGCGTTACTTGTCTTTGGAGCCAACTTTATCGGCCCTTATAATTACAGCGTACAACATCGTGATTACTCACATGCCCCCCCCACGAAGATACATTTTTTCGACGAAGACGGCCTTACTTGGCCCTACGTTTACGAGCTCGAATCCGAGTTTAACGAGAACTTTAACCGGGTTTTCACTCAAAACGAAGATGGAAAAAAGCACCGGGTTAAATTATTTGTGGAAGGCGAGAAGTATAGCTTCTGGGGGCTTTTTGAATCCCGAATTCACCTGTTTGGTACTGGAAACCAGGAGGCCCCTGTTTTCCTCTTCGGTACCGACAAATTCGGAAGAGACATATTTACGCGAACACTCTGGGGGGGATGGGTATCGTTGACTATCGGGCCGTTTGCTTTGATTACTACTTTGATTATCGCTATCCCAATAGGCCTGATTTCGGGGTTTTTTGGTGGTGTGGTAGATATGTTTGTCCAGAGAGTGATCGAAGTGGTAATGGCCTTCCCGAAACTACCGCTGTGGCTTTCTCTGGCGATGATATTCCAGAAGGTCCCGCCGGCGTTTCGGTTCTTTTTCATCGTTGCGGTGTTTTCTCTGGTAGACTGGACCGGTCTAGCTAGGACCCTGAGAGGTTTAGTTCTCTCGGCCCGAGAGGAAGATTATACCATGGCTGCCAGAGCTGTTGGAGGAAGTAATGGGCGAGTCATGTTCCGGCACATACTTCCCAATACAATTACCTATCTTGTTATAGTTTCTACCCTGACAATACCCGGATGGATCCTGGGTGAGGCCAGCCTTAGTTTCCTCGGACTTGGTATTCAGGAACCCCAGACTAGCTGGGGGCTGTTGTTGAGTCAAGCTAATAACGTTCAATCTCTTACTTCCTACCCCTGGCTATTAATTCCCGGTGGGTTCATTATCGTCGCCGTACTTGCTATGAACTTCCTCGGTGATGCCCTGAGGGATGCTGCGGATCCATTTGCCACGGTTCAAGAGTAACTGGAATCTGAGTCTGTCAATAATAAGGAGATGGAAGTAAACAGCACAAGATTTCGAGAAATAAGGCGAACTCTTCTGGGACTGATTACTGCCTTCGCTATAGTTACCGTAGCCGGGGTGGCGGTATTTTATATTTTTCCCACTTTTTTCAGTGAATCTGGACCGGGTTGGTCTGTCAAAAAGAATGACAAAGTAGCGGCTTACTATCTGGAAGAGGAATTGCCCGGAGTTGACCTGAGTAAATTCCTTGAGACAGTAAATCGAGATCGTAAGGATGTAGTGGAGAAGTTAAACCTCACAAACCCTCCTGACCGTATTCGTATTTATCTTCATAAGGATTTAAGTTCACTGCGTACAGCTATAAGCCAAAGAAAAAGTTCCTCCAAGATAACCACCCCTCTGGCCACGGTCGATCTGATATACGGTACCGCGGTCAAGCCGTTGCTTGTAAGGGTTCTGACGCAAACATCCTGGGGCCCGACTTCATCGGAGTTTTTGATGTTGGGCCTTCAGCAGGTGTTGACCGACCAGGTTGATCACCCTCATGTAAGAACAGCAGCCCTGAAGGAAGAGGTATTCACTTTACGAGAAATAGATACTCTTGAGAACGTAGGGGAATTTCCAAGAACCCTGCATGAGAGAATTTACGATTACTTTGATTCTCCCCAGGCTCCGGCCGGTATGAATCTCTCACAGCTCTCTTCTCTGATGAGATCCCGGGGTGGTAAAAATCCTTACCGGCATGAACTTGAACTGGAGTCCGCTTCTTTTGTTTCCTATTTAATTAACAACTACGGAATTGCTGGTGTTCGTTCTATTTGGAAATCCAATTCCTTTCGCAAGGGGGTCGAGGAGGTTACTGGAAATTCCCTGACGAAACTTGGAGAGAACTGGCTTGGCTCCGCCAGAGACCGGGCTGAAGATAATCCCCAATTTCGCTATTTCAGATCTTTGATATTATACAAGCAGGGAAAACTACCAGCAGCACTAAATGAACTAAAAAAAACCGATAAATCCAATTTAAATGAGAAGAGATATCTCCAGATGAAAGGTAAAATCCATTTTTACAGGGGTAACTGGAGTGAAGCAGGGGATGTTTTTTCCAGGTTAAACCAACTTGACATCGCTGACGGGCTTAAAGATAGAGTTAGCTCTTACTTAGAGCTAGTTAAGTTTTATCGCGGTGGGGATTACGTAGGTCGCGATAATATTTCTTTCTTTGGTCCAGAGTCCCTTGATAACTTTAAAAAGCTTGCTGGTTCGATTTCACAGCCAGTTGATAAAGCGCGAGATTTCATTCCGGAGTTGGCCGAGGGGGAAAATAAGATAGTTGTTTTTATGTACCGTAGTCAAGAGGGGTCCGATCTTTGGAGGGACATAGACGCTCCCGAATGGCTAATTAGGGGTTCTGATTCGGACCTTCTATCTAGAAAGGTCGCGGAGCTATTGGTGGCGCGGACATTTAGGACCCCAACTTATTCGAGTCTCCTGCATTATGGTATGGTTAACTTTCTGGTAACCAGGGACGTCTTTCAATCCGCGAGGAAAGTCCTGACTGAAGGCAAATGGAGATCGCTAAAAAGTATACTTATCGGTACCAGCGGGGGTGATGGCCCAAAAATGGAAGCAGCGGCTTTTGTAGGCTTTTTAGCAAAGGAATACGGAGCGGAAAAGTTTGTTCGGGTATGGTTTTTGACAACCCCGATTGGCGGTAGCAATTCGTTAGATAGTGCTTTAGATCAGGTTGTCGGAAACTGGCTTGATCAGGTGGAAGAGAAATTAAAAACTTTTCTACGGTCCGATAATACTCAGCCCAGATAGTGTAGCATTTTATGTGTAAAAATCGCTTTGGAAACCGTTCGATAAAACCAGGGATCAATTTCCCCAGCGGGGAAATTGCCCTTTCCGATCTCGGCTCGCTCTCCAGCACTTAGATTGATATCGAGGTCAAAATAGCTGTTGGTTTACAGTTAAGATTTAATTCGAAAGTTTTCTTCTTATTCTGTCTATCAATATCAATCTAAGTGCTGGAACC
>JAGXLB010000182.1 GCA_018334915.1 Candidatus Bipolaricaulota bacterium | reverse complement strand
GCTATCGATTTCTCCTTTAATCAAGTAATCCTGAGCGCCATTTTGAATGGCCTTAATCCCCGCTTCCTCCTGGGCAAGTCCAGTTATTACTAGTATAGGTATGTCTTTTACTTCCTCTTTAGTCTTAGTTAAAGTTTTCAAACCTTGGCTTTCCGGTAAGCCAAGGTCCAGTAAAATCAGGTCTATACAGTCTTTTCTTATAATATTTAACCCTTCTGATAACCGACTGGCGGAGTTTAACTCGACTGACAGTGCCTCTTTATCCTTCAACATCTCCTCAATTAGACGTACATCCCCCGGATTATCCTCTATTAGTACTACGTTAAGTTGGTCCGTGTTCATAGTTCCCCATTCGGAGGTAATTTAACGATGGTGAGCCAAAAGTCTTCAATTGATTTCACTACCTTCATAAATTGGTCCAAATCGATGGGCTTGGTGATATAGCAATTGACATGATGGTTGTAACTATGCATAATATCTTCCTCATCTTCGGAAATAGTTAACACCACTACGGGAATTCGCCTTAAATCATCATCCGATTTTATTTCAGTTAATACTTGGCGACCGTCCTTCTTGGGAAGGTTTAAGTCGAGCAATATGAGGTCGGGCCGTGGCCTATCGTCGTACTTTCCTTCCTGATACAAGAAGTCCATTGCCTGAACACCGTTCTCTACATGATAAATGTTGTTTCGCACCTTGGCATCTTTGAGTGCCTCCCTGGCTAGTCGTGCATCTCCGGGGCTATCCTCCACTAAAAGAATCTCAATTGGTTTACCGATGTTTGGCGGTTTACTCATTGTTTTCACCTCCGCTCTTGGGGAGTGTAAAGTAAAATGTAGAGCCTTGACCGAGTTCGGATTCTACCCAGATCTCTTCGCCGTGTCGCTCAACGATTTTTTTGCAGGATGCAAGCCCTATACCAGTCCCCTCGGTTTCCTCTCTACTTTCTAATCGTTTGAAGATGGAGAATATCTCTTCTTGATATTCTGGTTCAATACCTTTGCCGTTATCTGACACCGAAAAAAGCCAATCGTCTTCTCGTTCTTCTGCTGAAATATGTACATTTGGAGTTTCTTTTCCCCGAAACTTGATAGCATTTTGGACAAGATTTTGGAATAGCCTTACTAGCTGCGACTCATCGGCTTGTACTTTAGGGAGTTCATCATTAGTAACCTTGGCCTGGTTCTCCTCAATCAGTTTTTTCAGGTTATCTTGGGCTCCAGCCAAAGCCGAGCCTGCATCTGTCGGCTTCAACTCTTTACCCTTGGTAGTGATTCTAGAGTAATGGAGCAAATCGTTTATCTGCTTTTGCATTCTCTCTGCCCCATCCGCTGCATAATTGATGAACTCGCGCGCGTCTTCGTCTAATTCGTCTTTATAGCGCTTTTCCAATAATCTTGTATAACTCGACACCATCCGCAAGGGCTCCTGTAATTCGTGGGAAGCAACATAAGCGAACTGTTTCAACTCTTCATTGGAGCGTTCCAGGTCAGATAACGTCTTTTTAAGCCTCTCCTGGGCCCTCACTCGGTCCGTGATGTCACGGAAAGACGACATTAGGCCAATCAGATCTCCCCCGCTATCCGTAATAATGCTGGCTGTAGCTTCGGCATGAAAGGTAGAGTCGTCTTTCCTCAGGGCCATGAGTTCCCCCGACCAGTCACCGCTTTTTTCCACTTCTTTCATTACCTTTTGGGCTTTCTCTTTGTTTTTCCAGAACTCTATGGCAGGTTTACCGAGGACTTCCTCTTGATCTTGATATCTCCACAAGTTTAGAAAGGAGGGATTTACGTAATTGATTATTCCATCTTTATCGGCTATCGCAATTGCGCTTAACGACGATTGAATTGCTAGTTCTTTCTTTCTAAGTTCCTCCTCCGTCCGCTTCCGCTGGGCTATCTCTCTTTCTAACTCGTCGCGGGATGCGGTTACCTCTTTTAGGTTTTCCGTCATTGAATTGAAGGCTTCTGCCAACTGGCCAAGCTCGTCTTTGGCTTCGACTTCGATTTCGTAGTCCAAATTCCCCTTACCTAACTCCTCGGTTCCCAAGACTAATTGGTCCACGGGTTTGGTGATGCTGCGGGCAAACATAATTCCTAACAATGCCACAAGAACGACTAACCCCAACCCAACTCCGATCACGGTATTACGTAGTGTAAAAACCGGTGCAAAGGCCTCTGATTGATCAATCTCTGCCACGAGGGCTACTTTTAGGTTTTCCAGGTAGCGATAAGCCCCAATAACCTTCTTATCCCGATAGTCTTTGTAGAGACTTACTCCTGGCTTACCCGCCAAAGCCTGATTGATCCCATAAGTAGAAATCCACTTCTCAAAGGGAGCTCCCGAGGTGAATTGAATTTCGGTAAGCAGTAAATTACTTCGGTTGACTGAGTAGGACTCTCCGGTTTCGCCTAACCCGGTCCGTTCCATCATAATCTCATTTAGAGGTTCTAAATTGGCGTGGCCAGCGATAACAGCTATCAACTGTCCGGAGCGATCTGTAATTGGTGCGGCGATGACCAGAGTCGGACGCGTCAAGGTTAAACTGTGAAATATTTTCGATACATAGGTCCCGGATTTTCCTCGGGTGAACCAAGTTTTGGCTTTCCGAAATTGACCCTCCCAGCGATGATGAGAAGAGGCAATTATCCGCCCGCTATCGGGGTCTAACAAAAAAACTGGTGATAGGTGCTGAAGACCCGCTGTTTTCTTGAATTCATCAACGAGGGCGGTATGAGAGGATGAGTATTCCGGGGTATCTTTTTCCTTGGTGACCAATATCGAGGAATGTTTCCTAACCTGTGAACTAGATGCAACCCAGTTGATTGCATGCTCAAGATGTTCAATCCAGTTAGCTATTTCCTGTTCTTTTAAGACAGCCACACTACTTAAATGGGCCTCTGTATCCTCAACTATCCTGTGGCGCCCAGTTTTGTAAGCAATAAAACCAAACACGAACAGAGGCACAATTGCTACTAACACGAACAAAAAGATCAGTCTAGTTCTAAGACTCCGCTGCCAGAACTTCATGTCCTCACCCGTTTCTATTGTTCACCGTAGATTTCCTCTAAGAACTGCATATCAATTGCTTTGTCGATATCTATCCTTTTAACCTCGTATTCATCAATGTAGGTGGTTGCTGACACAAATAGGTTTATGCCGTCAGCTGTTTTGGCATTTACGCAGGCTATATACATATATTTTTCTTTCTTCTCGCCTTCCGGTGCGTACTCATAGAAACCGGAGGCATTTTGACAGGGTTCACCGATCGCCCGCTCGAATATCTCCCAGAGATTCGGAAATAACTTTTCTATCTCGCTAGGATCCCTCCCGACGACTTTTGGATGGAAATAGGTCCGACCAGTTTTGGCACTGGCGACTCCCGTATATCCGGTTTTTCCAACCTTCTGGACTGCTATCTCTTGCGCACGTGGGTCTTGCTGAAGTTCTTTGAGCGTCATATTGGGGTGGTCGTTGATATAATTAGTTAGTTCACGAGCCACGGCCTTGGCTCTACTTTTGATATCCATTGTGGCAAAAATTTTCTGCTCGAGTAAGATATCCCTCATCCTTTTCCACGTGCCTCTTTTCATCCAACCAAGCTTAGTTTCACCAGTGTAAATCAGGGGGATTTGTTCTTTCATCATATTCTCCTGGCGGTTTCGGGAGAGCGAAGGGTCGTGCTGAAGGGTCATTTCCACTGCCTGTTTTGGATTTTCGATGGAGTAACGCCAGCCTTTTATGGTTCCTTCTAGAAACCTTTTAACTAAACTTGGATTCTCTCTTACCAGCTTCTCGGTAGTCACGATCGTGTCGGCGTAGAAATGGACGCCGTAATTATCGATCCAAATCCAATTCAGCTTCTTGCCAGTCTCCTCCAAGGCTAGGCCAGTGGCTGTGCGATACACCAAGTGGGCATCTACACGGCCGGACACGAGTGGCTTCACATCACGTTTGAATGGAATTTCCTCAATATCTTCGGGTTTCATGCCCAACTTGTCGAGCAAGGCCCTGTGTATGATCTCTCCGTCGGACGAAACCATAACTTTTTTTCCTACAAGATCTTCCGGATCTTGTATCCCCGAACTCTTTAAGGTGGCGTAAACGTAAGGGTTTTTCTGGAAAACCACGGAGATTGCCACCACGGGTTGTCCTCTGAACCTGGATGCCAATAGTTGGTCTCCCCCTACAACCGCAAAGTCCGTCTGGCCTTTGAGGAGGTTTTCAATTATCTTGTCTGGGGGTAGATCCGGACCACCGGGCTCCAGGTCAGCATCGATATTTTTGGCAGCGTAGAACCCCTCCTTTACTGCAGCGTAGAACCCCGCAAACTGTGCTTGGTGTACCCACTTCAGTTGGACTGTTACTTCGTCTACTTCTTTCTTTTCGTTGGAACCTCCACAACCGACTAGTAAAACTAGCAGAGTGATTAAGATGAACAAGCTAAGCGATCTGAGTACATAAGGGAGCATATTTCGTTTTGTCATGGTTTTCTCCATATGATTCTAATTGCTTGTCTGAACCGTTCCTTGGGGCGCTTCAGGTTTTTTTGTGCCTGATTTTTTCTTTCTCGACCTTTATGTCGTGTAAACTGTGAGATGGTCTCCAGGTTCGAGGTCGGATATTTTTGTAATGGAGCTTGCGGGAGAAAATGAATCTCGAGTGCCCATTATATCACCGCCAGAATACATATTACTTGTTTGTCCTAGGAGGACTATATGAGTGTCGCCAATTTAAAGCAAATAAGGGGGGTTGGGGGCTATGGGATATTTAACAATCCGCCACTATTGTTAAAGATATTTTATAAAATCTGACAAAAATATCTCTAGATACCAAAAATACCCGAATAGGCCTTACTAACCATAACCGGGCAAATTAAAACCGCTTAAAAGGCTCTCAGAGCATGCTATTATACCAGGTGGTAGGCATTTCTAGGAGAGAGGGTTTTTGCGGAAAAGTACGATATTTATCTTAAAAAGCTTAAGTCATAGAGTCCGGAGACTCGCCAGGGTCCCAACTGACCCAGGTCGTCGTTTAGCTGAGCTAATATTGCT
>JAGXLB010000031.1 GCA_018334915.1 Candidatus Bipolaricaulota bacterium | reverse complement strand
TTGTAGTTATTCAGGTTGCCCCAGGAAGGGTAACTGTTGCGAATGCATCCAGTATCATCTGCAAAGAAGAGAACTACCAGCCTGTGCTTTTCCCGATGATGTTGAGAAGACGTACGACAGATCTTTCGAAAAATTCATAGAGGTTCACAGTTGACGACTAACGTTGCTTTAGAAAGTTTTCAACCTCTGTTGAAGTCGGAAAGGCGGATGTGGCTCCATAATCCGTAGTAGTTAAGGCACCTGTCGCATTTCCAAACCGGAGTGCCGGAAGCAAATTCCGAGAACCAATATCCGAAAGATTTTCGCTGTTTTCCAGTAATCTGTGGATGAAACCGGCCATGAATCCGTCTCCAGCTCCAGTCGTATCCTTTACCTCGACTTCATATCCTTCTAACTTTTCGATCTTTCCCTTATAATTAAAGATGCAACCTTGATCGCCGAGAGTCACCAAAACCGGACCGGAACTAAGCTCACCCAGTTTGGACGTCCCTGCTTGTAAGTCTTCGGTCCCGGATAAAAATTTAACTTCCTCCTCGCTCAGTTTGACTATGTCAACCTTCCCGAGCAAACTTAGTAGGAGTTCCTTAATTTGTGAGGGGTCATCCCAGAGGTTCAACCGGATGTTTGGGTCCATGGTTACTTTAACTCCTTCATTGTGAGAAATCCGTATTGCCCTTTTTGTTGCCCGTCTTGACTCTTCTTTGGTCAAAGACAGCGAGCCAAAATGAAAAATCCTGGCTTCGCTTAATGCTCTTTCATTTATTTCCTCCGGCTTTAGGAGTTCGTCGGCACCGGGATCCCTATAGAAGATGAAGTCTCGGTCCCCTTCTTCAGTTAAAGATACAAATGCAAGAGCCGTGTTCGCGTTTTCGGTTCTCCTAAGCTGATCTACACTTACCCCGGCCTTCAAGAACTCGTTTTTCAGAAAATCTCCGAAACTGTCCTTACCCACCTTGCCGATAAAGCCAGCGTCCCTTCCCAGCTTGGCTAACCCCATTGCCACGTTAGCGGGTGCCCCACCGAAACGTTTGTAGAATCCGGGAACGTTGGCAAGGGAAAGACCGGATTCTGTCGGGACAAAATCAATTATAGCCTCTCCTAAAGTAAAAATATCTACCATAACAGCAATGATTATAATCAAAAAACTAGAGAAATTTAAACTAAGTTCTTTCACCAGTGTATTAAAGCGGGAATAATTTGTGTTAATCCTTCACCATCGTATTAACGCGAAACTTGATTTATGAATCATTTATTTTTCCCCTGCGGGGGTTTATCCTTAGTGTTACAATGAAAATAAAATTAATTTCGTTTGATGCGGACGGCACTATTGTGGACAGCGAGTACGTGAACAGTTTTTGGTTCAGGGAACTACCTAAACTCTACGCGGAGAATCGCGGGATCGAATTTACCGAAGCCAGAGAGGTTCTTACTTCCTATTACGATGAAATAGGCGATGAAGATATAAGGTGGTATAAACCGGAATACTGGTTCAAAAGGTTCGATCTAGAAGAAGACCCCGACGACGTAATTGAAAGGATTCAGATCCCGGAGAACGTTAGATTGTACGAAGACGCCCTCGAAGTTACGGAACAGTTAAGCGATGATTACCGGTTGATTGTTACTTCGAACGCACCCAGGACTTTTCTCGATTACGGGTTAAACCGGATAAAGAGTAGATTTTCCGGAATTTACTCATGTGTGTCGGATTTTGGAGAGGTAAAGAAGAGCGCTGACGTATACCGGAAAGTTCTTGATCGTGAGGACGTAAGCCCACGCAAGGCAGTTCACGTAGGGGATCACTGGAAGTTCGACTATCAGGTTCCCCGTGAGTTGGGTATGAGTACTTTCTTTATCGAAAGGAATGGGGAGAAGAGGCCTTCGGAGGATGGAGTCCTTACGGACTTGAGGGAACTTACGACGAGGATAACCGGGATGCCGGAGCAGAACTGACAGCGTTATATTCGTTGCTCGGCTTTATTTCTTCCCTTCTTTCCTTCGAAAATAATTAAATCCGGCTGAACTATCAATAATCTCCGTAAAGCGGACGAACTCAAACTTACCTCCGGAAACAAGATGACGAATAGCACTGCAGGGAACGGGTCGACAATTATGAGAAAAAAATTCAGTAAGCTTGGCCTACCATTAACTGCGATTGTGCTGGCGATTCTGATATCTGGCCTTGGTATAGCTGCCTGGCTTATCCGGCCTCACCAGGTAATGAGCGAAGTTTCTGAATCATTAGAAGCAAGTGAGTCAGTAAGAGTAAGTAAAATATCGGTGGATAACGTAGACGGGCTTCACATGGAACCGATAAAAAGAAGTAAGGAAGTAAATTTAATAATTTATCCAGGGGCAAGGGTTCCAGCCAAAGCTTATGCACTGACTGCTATTAAGATTGCCAGGGAAGGCTACGAAGTTTACCTGGTTGAAATGCCAGTGAATCTTGCAATACTGGGGTGGAAGAAGGCGGGAAAAGTGATTTCTTCCCGAAACAGGTCGCAAAAATGGGTTCTGGGGGGACACTCTATGGGTGGGGCAATGGCCGCTCGATTCATTTCAAAGACCGATTATCCAGTACGGGGGTTGGTGTTATGGGCTGCGTATCCTCCCGAGGGAGCGAGGTTTTCGTCCCGTCTGGACGTATTGAGTATCACCGGAAAAAAAGACGAAATTATATCCAGGGAAAAGTTCGAAAGATCGAGGCGGCAACTTCCACAGTCCGCCGAGTTCCTCGAGATCGAAGGTGGTAACCACAGCCAATTCGGCTGGTACGGGTCCCAAAATGGCGACGGCCAGGCAACAATAAGCAGGAGTCGTCAAACTGAATTAATCGCCCGGCTAACCACCGACTTTCTAGACGAGCTTTAGCCGTCCTATTCTAATATTTTACCCCGTAGACCTATACTTTTTACCTGGTTGCAGGAATTCTGGATACGTTCAAGCTTTTGAGGTTAATTTAGCTGGAAATTGTACGTGGCTATTAACTAGCGATCTGAATTATGGATTTTTTTGAATATAATTTATTGACAGGAGATAGAAACCACCCAGGCTGGGGTCAGCCAGGCTGGGAAAGGGTTTTCCTAGCCGGGTTATGCCTCCTTTCCCGGTGAGGTTTTACCCTTCCCGGGCTGGCTCAAGAAACGCGCTCAGCCTGGGTGGAAAAATTTAGTTAATCTATAATATCACAAATCGGGCGTCTCAATCAAATATATACTCCGCTGATTTGGTTCAATTCTATCGCAGATATAACGGCCGTTGACATTAGCAACTTCTATCCACGAAAATGTAAGTCGGTTAATTTATTCTAAATTGGACTAGAGAGTGATCCTAATGACAGATTCCACTAACCATGATAGCGACCAGGAATACTCGGATTATTCAAAGACTTATTTGCTAAAGCGGTTCTTCCGGGATTACCTGCGACCAAATATATCGCAATACCTTCCTATACAGGTTCTCCATGTACTGGGCGCTCTTGCCGGCCTAGTTCCGCCGTTATTGCTTAGGAATTTGATAGATAGCGGAATTCCATCGAAGGACCTCGGAAAAATAGTTAACTTATCGCTTTGGGCCTTCGGGTCTTTCTCGTTAATTGCCCTCCTTCGGTTTACCAGGAATTATTTTGGCCATCGAATTGCGCAAAAGATCGTATTTGACATGAGAAACGATATTTACGGTCATTTCCAGAAGCTCCCCCTCAAATTCCACGACAGAAAAAAAACGGGCGAGTTGATGTCGAGGATAATTGATGACCTCAACGTACTCCAGGAATTTATTCATCATGGGCCCGAAGGTTTCCTGGAAGCAAGTACAACGATTTCCGGGGTTCTGGTTATACTCTTTATTATGAATGTTCCCCTGACATTAATAGCCCTCTCTTTTACTCCATTTCTGGTGGTCTTTGCCCTGACCTTGATAAGACGAATGCATAAGGCGTTCAGAAGAAATAGGGAGGCCAAGGGAAATTTGAACGACCGCCTGGAAGACAATCTGGCAGGAATGAAGATAATTAAGTCCTTCGCGAACGAGGATTACGAAATGGAGAGGTTTTTCAAAAAGAACGAAGAGCATTATGACGCCCGGGCTGCCGCAATTAAGTACTTCAGTACTCTCGGGCCCGTCTCCTATTTCCTTAATAGTTTTGGCCTGATACTAACCATCGGTTATGGAGGGTATCTCGTATATCAGGGTTCTCTCACGTCGGGAACAGTGGTCGCCTTCTACACTTATCTAATTCGGTTCAGAGCCCCAATACTGAGGATGGTACAGATTAGCCAGAGACTCAGTAGGTTTTTTGCCAGCACCGAGAGGTTCTTTTCTCACTTAGATATCGAACCGGATATCGCCCAAACAGCCGGGGGCTTCAGCAAGGCCAGGGACGAAGTTAGAGGAAAGGTTACTTACGAGAACGTTAACTTCAACTACAGTGATGGGGAAACAGTCCTGAAAGATATTAACCTCAAGGTGGAACCGAGACAGACCGTGGCGCTTGTTGGTCCCAGTGGTGCGGGCAAGACTACTCTCGTCCGGCTAATACCGCGTCTCTACGACCTAAACGAGGGTAGCGTGAAAGTGGACGATGTGGACGTGAAGGATTGGAACCTTCGTCAGCTCAGGCGAAATATTGCCATGGTAATGCAGGACGATTACCTGTTTTCCGGGACCGTTCTGGAGAACATATCCTACGGTAAGCCGGACGTAACAAGGGACGAGGTTATGAAGTACTCTCGTGAAGCTAACGTCGAGGAATTTATATCCGACCTGCCCGACGGCTACGAAACCGATATTGGTCAGCGCGGGGTAAAGCTTTCCGGAGGGCAAAAACAGAGAATATCGATAGCCCGAGCACTCATACAGGACCCGAAGATACTTATTCTGGACGAAGCCACGTCGTCGGTCGATACCTATACGGAAAAGCTAATTCAAGAAGCCATAGATAAGGTTTCTGAGGGACGTACGACCTTTACTATTGCTCACAGGTTATCTACTATCACGAATGCTGACAAGATCCTGTTTGTAGAGAACGGCGAGATATACGAAGAGGGATCTTTTGACGAACTGATGGATGAGGAAGGGGAGTTTTACGAGTTCTACCAGCTTCAGTTTAAGCAGCTCGCTGAGACGAGCGATTCAACCTAACTCAGTTTTCATTGAGATTGGTAACGGTGATAAAGAGGGGGAAGTATGGTACGGGACTGTCCTGATATTAGCGCATTTTTCGACTTAACCAAAACAGATTATTCACGTTACTACAGGGAGCTGGAGTATCCCTGGGAGATAGTAAAGAGGATATCAAATATAATAGAAGATAATCTGGAATCCGAACGAAGAGGATCTATTTCCCAGAATTCTACTCTTGGAGAAGAGGTCGAAATCGGTGAGGGAACGGTAGTTGAAGCTGGGACCATGATAAAAGGTCCGGCCATCATTGGAAAAAACTGTGAAATAAGGAGCGGCGCGTACGTTCGCAGCAACGTGGTAGTCGGTGACGGAGTAACTATAGGTCACAGCTCGGAGATCAAGGAAAGCTTAGTTCACGACGAAGCTGAAATCCCTCATTTCTCCTACGTCGGAGATTCCGTAATTGGCTGGAAGGGTCACCTCGGAGCGGGAGTTAAAATTTCCAATCTCAAGGTAAACAGGGAGCCGATAGTGGTACATCTTGACGAGCGAGACGTCCAGACAGGACTGCGGAAGTTTGGCTGTCTACTGGGGGACGAGGTCGAAATTGGCTGCAATTCCGTGTTAAACCCTGGCACGCTGGTGGGAAAAAAGACTCTCTCAATGGCGAATGTTTCCCTTGCTGGTTACTACCCCCCGGGTTCTTTCGTCAAGTTAAGCCAGAGTATTGAGTTAACTGAGAGGAAGGACAAGGAGCGAGGAGGATAAATTGGACCTATTCGGCACGGACGGTGTAAGGGGAGAGGTTAACAAGGATATTACGCCCGAACTGGCTTTGAAGCTGGGAAAAGCAACGAAAATCATTACTGAAAAAGATGACGCGATTTTAATTTGTACCGATACACGCAAATCAGGCCTTACTCTGGGATACGCACTCGCCTCAGGTGTTTCTTCGATCGGCAGGAACGGTTATCTTCTTGATGTATTGCCCACCCCCGCTGTTCCCATCCTTATGGATAAGTTTGATGCTAAGGCCGGAGCCGTGGTATCTGCCTCCCATAACCTGGCAAGGGACAACGGAATAAAGTTCTTTAATTCCCGGGGACTGAAGTTAATGCCAAACGTTGAAGAGAAGCTCGAGAAATTTATCGTTGCTCAGGAGCGGAGTGCCCTGGCTAACTGGGAAGATATCGGGGATATAGAAGCTGTTGAGAATTCCGGTGAACTTTACCTGAATTCGCTAAGGGAAAGGTTTGCCGGGGAACTTCCGGACCTTTCCGAATTTGAACTGGTCCTGGATTGCGGTCACGGTGCGACTTACCGGATAGGGCCAAAATTATTCGAAGAACTGGGGGCCGAGGTTTACGAAATAGGGGTTAACCCGAACGGGTTCAACATCAACCAGAACTGTGGCTCCACTTCTCTTCAGAGGCTAAAGGGAGAAGTCGTTTCCCGAAAAGCCGATCTGGGTGTTGCGTTTGACGGTGATGGCGATCGGGCCCTGTTTGTAGACGAAAAAGGAAACGAAGTGGATGGCGACAGGGTTCTCTATCTAGTAACGAAGTGGCTATTAGACGAGGGAAAACTGGAGCCACCAACCGTCGTTTCCACTGTCATGAGCAACCTGGGTCTGGAAAAATCACTTTCCAGTCTTGGGGTAGACCTAGTTAGGACTCAGGTCGGAGACAAATACGTTGCCCAGGAAATGATGGAGAAGGGGGCGATAATTGGAGGGGAGCAGTCCGGCCACGTAATCTTTCGGGAAATTAATACCACCGGAGACGGACTGGTCACTGCGTTGATGGTGTTGAGGATATTGCGGGAGACGGGAAATAATATTTCCGAACTCGCCGGAGATATGTTGCAATACCCCCAGATCCTATATAACGTCCCGACGGATAACAAGGAAGACTTCCAGGCTAACAGTGAGATTCAGGAAGAAGTGTCACGGTGGGAGGAAGAACTTGGAGATGGAGGTCGGATACTGGTTCGTCCTTCTGGCACCCAGGACGTCATCAGGGTAATGGTCGAAAGCCGCACTCAGAAACGGGCGGAAACTGTAGCCAAAGAGCTGGGGCAATCAATAGACAAAGAACTGAATGGTAATTAAAGGTTGGGCTAAATTTCCCCTATTTTTCCCCTTCCTCGATTACGGTTATCTCTCTTCGACACTCCGGACAGAGAACCCTGACTCTGTCGCTCCGATGGCCTGGTCGTTCGTTCAATCTATCCCTTCGAGCTAGATCGAGATTCTCGAGGTAGGTAAGGAAAATACTCGGATTGGAGTAGGCCAGGTTCCCGAGCTTGCTGTATAGCCAGAGGATGTGCTCCTTCGACCCTAAGACTTCCCCACAGGCGTCGCATATTACCAGGTCCTTGTCAACTTCCGTTGTCGGACCTTCTTTGCCGGAAAACGCGAGTGAGTACTCCTGAGATAGTTCTATTCCCTCTCCCGTGGTGCAGTATTTCTCGCACTGGCCACAATAGATACACTCTTCCAGATTAACCTGGAGGTGCCTTTCTCCTTCGGTTTCATTTACCGAGTCCTCCAGGTGGATGGCATCGGCGGGACATACGTTATAACAGGCCGTACAGCCCACACATCCTTGATCCTGGTATTCGGGAGCACCTCTGAAAGTCGGGGCTACTTCGGCATCTTCTTTAGGAAATTTAGACGTATACCTCTGAGAAAATATTGCCTTTATTGCTTCGGCCAGCTCGCGGACCTTTGGTTTTTGCATTATTTTTCCTCCTCGTACTTGTCGACGACGCTACCTTCCCACAGTGGTATTCCGGACTTGTGAGCACCTCGGGAAAGAGCATGAGCAGCTGTGGGGGCGGTAATTGCAATAAATACTATGGCGGCGAGTGCTTTCATTCCGGTCGGACCGACTCCGGAACCAATTAAAACCCCCAGCAGGATTGAACAGGTTCCAAGAGTGACGCATTTGGTGGATCCCTGAAGCCTGTTGTAAACGTCGGGAAGTCTTATCAGCCCGATACAGCCGAACAGGTTAAATAAAGCCCCTATTATAATTATCGCGTATCCTGCTATTTCACTCATCGAATTTCTTCCCCTCCAGATGTTTTGCGAGTGCGGTAGTACCGATAAAAGAAAGCAACCCCCAGGCAAGCGCTATATTCAGGTAAAAGGCTCTATCGGTAATAACCGCGAAAAGAGCACAGAAACCAACGACGAGAATTCCGAGTATGTCTATCCCCACCATTCTATCCGCGGGCGTTGGGCCCGAACCTATTCGGAACAGACAGAGAAACGCCGATAACGTCAAAAGACTCAAGGCAAATTCAATCATTCGAATATCCTCCTGAGTAACCACTCAAACCTTCCGACGACTTCGCGGGTCGCCTCCTCCACTTCCGTGGAGCTTACGTTGATCCAGTGGACGTATAGATAGCCTTCGTCGGATATATCTACTGTCATGGTTCCCGGAGTTAAAGTGATCGAATTGGCCAGAGCAGTTTTTGCGGATTCGCTTTTCAATTCTGTTTTTACTTTAACTATCCCTGGATTGATCGGTACGTCAGGGTGTAAAACCCTGAAAGCTACGTCCAGATTGGCAACCATAACCCACCAGGCCAGAGCGAAAACGTAACAGCCTCCCCAGAAGTATCTTACGGGATTTAATCCTTTTACCGGGTGTAGAGTAGCTAAACCGCCCAGAACAATTCCGGAAACCAGTGAAACCAGCGACCCGGCTATTATCATTGCCCAGTTTACCGGAGCAAATGGCCAGGTAAACAGGAGCCAGACCGCTAGCGTAACTGTGAATACGAAGACGATCTTCGAAATCTTCGGTTTGCTTGCTGCTTCTTCCACGGTAATCACCTTTTTATAACCCTAGGACCAGTTTTGTGTATTCGGAACCTTCCTGTAAAGCCAGCGCTGCCGGTTTTAACACAATCCCCCTAATTTCCGGGAGGTAGAGCAATCCCAGACCGATACAGCATACGGCAAGAATCAGTAATGGAACGTAGATTCCCGGCGAAATCTTACCCTTATCGGTTATTTCTCCAGCAACTTCTCCCAGGAAGAGTTCTCTCTGGACTTTCAGGTAGTAGGCCAGAGTTATAGCACTGGTAAAGAGAACTATTCCGGCTATCGGATAAAGTCCTCCCCAGATAGCAGCTATTACGATTACTAGCTTACTCCAGAACCCGTTGAACGGGGGAATCCCCGAAATAGAGAGGGTTCCGATAGTTCCGGTGGCACCTGAAACTGGGCTTACTCTAGTTATTCCACCGATCTGCGATAAATCCCGAGTTCCAAAAATTCTTTCTACTCCCCCGCTGAACAGGAAGAGGAGCGACTTATAAGCCGCGTGGTTTACCAGATGAAAGACTCCACCTATAAGGGCAAGAGTAGCTACCGCCGGTTTGCCCTGAGACATGAAGATCCCTCCCATGCCTAAGCCCAGCGTAATGTAACCCATCTGAGATATACTCGAGTAAGCCAGTAACCTCTTTAAGTCCTTCTGACCCAGGGCGATCATTCCTCCAATGAACATCGAACCAGCGCCGATCCAGGTCAGTATCTCAGGTGTCAGGTTTGGCAGGTTCAGTCCGTTAAACAGTATCCTGGAAAGGGCGTAAACTCCGAGGACCTTTATCAGAACTCCCGAGAGCATGGCAGAAATTGGCGTGGGTGCTGAGGAATGAGCGTCCGGCAGCCAGGAATGAAAAGGGATAAATGCTGCCTTGAGGCCGAACCCCACGATGAACAGAGCCGTGCTGAGCAGGATAAATGATTGATCCGAAACCTCGCTCACCCTTACGGATATGTCGGCAATGTTTAGCGAACCAACGGAACCATAGAGCATCGCAATACCCAGCAATATGAATATCGACCCTACTGCTCCCATGATCAAGTACTTGAATGAAGCCTCGAGTTCTTCCGGGCCCCTGTTGAATCCAACCAGGGCATAGGAACTTATCGCGGCCACTTCGAGGTAGACGTACATGTTAAATACGTCGCCCGTTAGCGCCACTCCGTACATGCCCGCTAGCATCAGAGAGAAAAGCCCGTAGAACTTTCCTAAATTCTCGTACTTGCTCATGTAGGTCATGGCGAACAGTGCAGTCACGAAAGCTATACCGCTTATAACGACTAAAATCAGGGAACTCAAACCGTCCAGTACGTAGTTAATACCTATTGGCGGACGCCAGCCCCCCAGGCGATATATGCTTTCTTCGCCGAATTTGACGAGTGACAGGGCAAGGAGCAGTCCGGTCTCCAGGAGCACAGTGACTGCGAAGAATTGCGTCCTTTCCCGGAATTCTTCGATTAACGGTAGCAGGAATCCAACCCCAAGTGGTATGGCCACAAACAGAGGGAGCATATTTTATTACCCCCTTAATTTCCGAATTTCCGTAATATCGAAGGTACCGTAGTGCTGATATAGCCTTACGGCAATAGCGACCATTAACGCCACCACTCCCAGACTAATTACGATCGAAGTGATGACAAGTGCCTGTGGTAGAGGATCCATCGCGGTGTTAACGAATTCCGATATAGCCATCCCTTCTTCGAGGATTGGAGCTTCTCCGGAAAGCCTGTAACCAATTAGTATTAAAAAGGCGTTTACGGCATGTTCCATGATTATGATCCCCATGATTATCTTAATCAGGTTACGCTTGTTTATTACGCTGTATAGCCCAACTGCAAAAAGAATGAATGCTAGTAAATACGTGAGCATTTTTACTCCTCCTCAATCGCTCTAAACAGGGCAAGGTATGCAAAAACGACGAAGAGCGAGCCGCCTACCTTAAAACCGATAGCGATGTTGATTATCGGCATATTGCCCCCGCTTAGAAGCTCAAATGCTTTACCGGGAAATCCGGACTGGATGAAGTTGTTAAGAAACCCTCCCCCGAAAACGTAACCCAGCAAACCCATGCAGAGGAAAGATAGGGAAGCAAGGCTATCCGTAACGGAAGCGGATTTGAGATCAAATATTCCTTCCACCCTTTCCTTTCCGTAAGCCAGGGTAATTAAGATAAAGCAGCCGGCAACAATTACGCCACCGGGAAAACCTCCGCCCGGAGTGAGGTGGCCTGTGAGAGCAATATATATGCCAAATGCCAGTATGAACGGAGATACCCAGCGGGTAACCGTCTTTACGATTGGGCTCATTCCGGTCATTTTTCGCCTCCTTTTCCAAAGAATACCTCTTTGTTGAGCAGAGTTATTGCTCCCAGGACGGCAGTGAAAAGAACGGTTGCCTCGCCCAGGGTGTCGTAAGCCCGGAAGTCAAGGAGTATATCGTTCACTACGTTTGCCCCGCCGACTTTTTCCAGACCGAACTTCAGGTAGTACTGGCTCGGAGTTTCGGAAAATACGTCCATCGGTACGTCCATCGCGGTCTTACCAAATTCCGGAAAAGCGCTCAGGTAATTTGCAAAGAAGGCGGACCCAAGACCGAATAATATCAGGCTCCCTATTAATAGAGGTTTGCTTTCGTTTCCCCTGACCTCAGTTACGCCTTTACCGATCGTGGCCCTTATGAGAATTACTAAAGTGATTATTTCTACTACTACCTGGGTTATCGCGATGTCGGGGGCCCCGAGCCAAAGAAAGGCAATGCTCAGGCCGAAGCCCACCGCCCCCAGAGAGATGATAGAGGAGAGTGGGGAAGGGGCCTCGACCGCTATCAAAGCGGCGATTATCGTAAAGACCAAAAAAATCTGGATAAGCACCATCCTAAACCAACCCCGTTATTGTGTGGTCAAAAGCCATAATATCACTATCAAACCGGAAAATACCCAGACCAGGTATCGTGACAGCAGACCGTTGTGGGCCCACCGAAGTGATCTGGTAAAAGCTTTACCCACCCAGCTGACAGCCACGTAGGGATCGATGAAATTGCGTTCTTCGGCTACAAAGAGCCAGTTTACAATACTGGAGCTTTTTATACTGTTGTAAATTTCTGAGGGATACACCTTGAAATCAAGTTTATCCACGTAGGGAAAGTACCTTTCAGTATCTATCGTTTCTTCGTTCTCTCCTCCCATGAATGCGGGCTTTCTTGTTGAACGTTCTTTCAAATCAACAAGAAGATATATCGCGGCTCCCACTGCGATCGCACCCAGCAAGAAAGCCGCTGCCATATAGGCAGCCCAGGTTCCCTCGAAGACAGGAATACCCCCGATAATAGGACGAATCGATTGGAGTAGAGGTCTTGGGTGTGCTCCCAGTCCGAGACATAATATTGCGGGTACTGCTACGGCCGTTTTCATGCCCCATCCGGGGTATCTTTCTATTTCAGTGCTCTTTTCCCCGAGAAAAGCTGAATAGATGAACTTCGTTATATAAATTACGGAAAGAGTGCTACCAAACAGGGCGGCTACCAGGAGGAACGGGGCAAAACCCCGCTCGAAGTCGATAGAAGCCTGGTATAATATCCACTTGGAATAAAACCCGTTCAGCGGAGGTACGCCGGCCAGTGAAAGAGCCCCGATAACCACCGAACCGAATACGAGGGGCATTTCCCTGCCCAGCCCACCCAGGTCGTCAAGTTTCCGGGTCCCAGTTACGTAGACGACAATACCGGCGCCCAGGAACAGCAGGCCTTTGAACAGAGCGTGGTTCACGAGATGAATTATACCCCCGGCCAGACCGAGTCCAGTGCCTATACCTACCCCCATCATAATGTATCCTACTTGAGAGATACTAGAATAGGCTATCAGTCGTTTAATATCATTTTGAACGATTGCCAGAAAACCGCCGATTAAAATGGTGAAGGCACCAATGACGGCCAGAGTACTTCCCCATGAAGCGGAGACTGAGAATAGTTCCCAGAATATTTTGATAATCCAGAATAAACCGACCTTAATCATTATGCCCGACAGCAGGGCGGATATTGGGGAAGGAGCCTCCGGATGAGCATCGGGCAGCCAGGAATGAATGGGAAAGAAGGCTGCCTTTACCCCAAAACCTATTAGAAACAGGGAAAGAATGGGAACACTAAACTCTGGATCCAGCGCTGCAGTTGTCTGAAGTTCCGTCAGTTGAGTAGTTCCAGAGGTCACCCATAAAAGGGCTATACCCGCGAGAATGGCCAGCGCGCCCCCTTCGCTCATAAGAAAGTATTTGTTGCCGGCCTTTATCGAGTCTGTAGAATGCTCGAAGGTAATAAGGAAGTAGGCTGCCAGAGTCATTAGCTCCCAGAAAATGAACATGGTAAAGAGTTCTTCTGCTATAACGGCTCCGATCATTCCTCCCATGAATCCAAGAAGCAAGCCGAAGTACTTGTTTTCGTTTAGCTCCCCCTCGTATCGTTTCAGGTAACTGGGAGAAAAAATAGAAGCGAGAAAACATAGCAGTGAAATCAGAGAAACCATAAGAAGCGAGAACGGACCGAGGCCAAAGCTAATAACAACGTCCCCCACTTCTCTGGTTAAAAACTCCAGGTTTCCCGATTGGACGTAGGGAAAGAACCCCAGAGATAATCCAAATATTCCCAGGGTAATAATTCCAGAGAGGTAATTCCTCAATCTTTTACTGAACTTCCCCAATAACCAAACGAGCGGACTGGCTCCCAGGGGTATTACCAGCAACGCCAATCCGTAGATTCCAGGATTACTCATCTAGAACCTCCTCCAGTGGGCTCTTATCAACTCCGTACTCTTGCTTGAGGTCAGCGGTCTTTTGCTGGCTCAGTTCAAGCAAATCCACGTCCTCATTGTTCTTGAGACTTATAGCTCGTTCGGTACAGCTGTAGCAGGGATCGACGGAAGCAAGGATTATCGTCGCGTCCGCGACTGTTTCCCCTTTACAGGTTGATTTATAAGTAGGAAAGTTCATAAAGGTTGGAGCCCGAATTTTGTGCCGCACCGGCCGATTCGAACCGTCGCTCTGGACGTAGTGGAAACATTCTCCCCGGGGAGCTTCGTAGTTTCCAATTCCTTCGCCGGCCGGCACGTTTTCCGGTTCCGAATCTATCGAACCCTCGTCCGGAATCTCGTCAATAATTTGTTCCGTCATCTTTATGGATTCAAGGGTTTCAAGCAGTCTTACTTCTACCCGCGCAAGGGTGTCTCCGTCTTCCCGAGTTATTACTTTCCAGTCGAGCTCGTCGTAAACCCCATAGGGAAAATCTGCCCTGACGTCCGCCGGAAGTCCAGACGCTCTGGAAGTGGGACCCAGCGCTCCGAAAGCTCTGGCGTCTTCTCTGGGAAGAACTCCTACTCCCTCCAGCCTTGCTTTTAGAACGGGATCGTCGAGGATCGCGTTATATAGCATCTCCGACTTTTCTCTTAAAGTCTCCAGTTTTGGTCTGGCTCCTTCTAGATCTTCTCTTTTGATCTCCCTCTGGACCCCTCCGGGTTTCATCATGGCATAGGCATTTCTATTTCCGGTGAGAAGCTCCAGCAGGTCAAGGACGTCTTCACGATACTTCCAGGCCCACATGAATACCGTGTCGTAACCGATGAAGTGTCCGGCTAAACCGGCCCAGAGAAGGTGTGAATGTATCCTTTCTAATTCACCTATTAAGGTTCTAATATATTTTGCCCTTTCAGGAACCTCGATGTCTCCACAGTCCTCGACGGCAAGACAGTATGCGTATGGATGAGAGTGCGAGCAAATACCACAGACGCGCTCAACGAGAAACGGCACCTGATTGAAAGTTTTCTTCTCGGAAAGTTTTTCTATTCCTCTGTGGTTGTAGCCAATTTGTACGTCTACGTCAATTACCTCTTCTTCCTCAACCGTGAGGAGATAATGTTCGGGTTCCTCCTGTAAAGGATGGTACGGTCCGATAGGTATCGTAGTTGCCATTTTAGTTCTCCTCCAGGTTTTCTACGTCAAAGTCCTTTCTATAAGGAAAATCCTTGTCGCCGAGCGAATCTGCCTTCAACAGTCTTTTCTTTGCGGGGTTGTTCTGGAAGTCGATCCCGAACATCTCCATAATTTCTCGTTCGATCCACTCTGCTCCTGGAATCAAATTCGCGATACTTTCCGTGCTCGGGTTTTCGTCCCTCTCTACAGGTAGCTTTACCGTAGTAATAAATCCTTCTCCGTCGAAAACAAAGTGGTATAGTAGTCTGAACTGGTTTTCCTCGTCCACGCAGGATATTGTAGCAAGGCGACCGTCGTGATCCTCGAAGATAGCCTCTACAAGGTTCTCGAAAATTTCGGGCTCGGGATTCAGGTAGAGTCTATCGGAATTCTGCTTGGCTTTACCGAGTTTCCACCCAAACCGCCCTGAAAGCTTCTCTTTGAAAGTCGAAGGGTTCATAGTTTCACTTCCTTGAGTTGGTTAAGACCTGTGACCAATCCGTCAATTATTGCTTCCGGACGGGGCGGACAGCCAGGTATATTTAGAACCATAATTTCTTCGTCCAAGGCCTCAGTCACCTTCCTTACAGGTCCTATGCAGTTGTAAGCGTCGTGAAACATTCCCTTGGAGCAGGCGCACGTCCCGACCGCGGCAACTATGAAGGGTTTTGCCGAGGCCTCCAGAATCCGTTCGAATCTTGGTTTGGATTTTCGAGTCATCGGTCCCGTTACCATGAGGACGTCCGCATGCCTCGGTGATCCAACTAGCTTGCCACCAAATCTTTCTACGTCGAATTTGGGAGTTAAACAGTCAACTATCTCTATGTCACAGTTATTACAGGAACCCGTGTTTACGTGATAGAGCCAGGGAGATTTACTTATCCCCCAACTTTTCCAGTTCATTATTTTTCAATTCCTCCCGATTTATACCCAGCCAATTCCAATAAGGTCGCCGACAACGGCCAGTATCAGAGCAATAAGTGCCAGGGGTGCCGCTCCGTACCAGAAGAACTTTAACGCCTGGTCAGATCTCAACCTTGGATTGGTGTTTTTGATCAGGATAATGCCCACCAGAACCAGCAAATACTTAATAGCTCCCCATAGAGCCCCCCAGCCTGTACTGAACCCTCCGAGAAAAACCGTAACCAGGAAAAGCGGTAGCACCAAAAGTGCCATCAAGTTGGAGATTTTATAGAGCCCGAGAAGTGGACCAGAATACTCTATCAGCGGTCCTCCCATTAGCTCAGTCTCTGCTTCAGGTGTGTCGAACGGAATAAAGCCCAGTTCGGCCTGTATACACAGCAGCGCAGCAATAAACCCCAGTGCGCCAGAAACGCTGGCCGCGACCGGCCGGGCAGTGAATATTGCAAGTTTTAGCCCCCCGGACTTAACGATAGCTGCTGTAACTGCTAATAATAGAGGTAACTCGTAAGAGACCATTAACCTGAGTTCCCGATTGGAACCCATCGCGGATAGTGAGTTGCCTGTGGACATTCCTCCAACCACCACTGAAAGAGCTGGCAGAACAAGTAAATATAGAACTACAATTACGTCTCCGATAAAGGAGGTGCCGAGGTAGTTAGAATTGACTAGAATTATCGAAGCCAGTAGTAATCCTGCAGGACCGAGGAGGGGAGCGATGATGTAACTCCATTCCGCGCCACCTTTCGGGATTATATTTTCTTTCCCGAATAGTTTAGCGATGTCGTAGGCCGGTTGAAGCAGAGGCGGTCCCACCCTCCACTGAATCAATGCAGATACCTTTCTTACGACCCAGGATGCCAGTATACCTGCTGCAAGGGTAAACAGCAGTCCGGGAAATACGAAGAAGTCGAATACCAAACTACCAACCATTATTTTCCCCCTTTGCCGGAAATTAATTCCGGTTCCCAGCTGCTTACGTGGACGAAGAGTCCGTCCCTCATCTCGTGCCAGTTTTCCCCTTCCGGCTCGTGCCCTGACGGAACTGATTTTAACCCGTCGTAAGGACAGGTGGAGACACAGGAAGGTTCGCCCGGTCGTCCCTCGCAGAGGTCGCAGCTGGAATCCAGGAACGGCATAAATTCCGTGTAAATCGTCCCAAAGGGACAGGCCATTACACAGGAATCACAACCTATGCATAATAGATTCGCTCTTTTTACTACTCCGTCTTCGTTCTTCTCCAGTGCATCTACGGGACACGCCTCCAGGCAGGCCTGGGTTTCACACTGCCTGCAGTAGTGAGCAAAGGTTGCCTGTTCGCGTAAATCGGTTATCCCGTTATTTCCCGGGTGAGCTAAATTGCTGCAGGTAGCTTCGCATTCTTCACAGTCCGCGCTGTCGCAGACGTCCAGGTCCAACAACAATGTTCTTTCTTCGACTTGGGATTTGGAGGTTGTTCTCATTTAAATTCACTCCCACAAATCGGGTATGTCCTTTACCTGATCGTATGTAAATACGGGACCGTCCTTGCAGACGTAGTACTTACCTAGCTGGCAGTGACCGCACATCCCGAATCCGCAGCTCATATTTTTCTCCAGAGATAGGTATACATCCTCGGGGTCAAAAAAATCCATAAGCTTCTGAGCCGTAAATTTCATCATTACTGGGGGTCCGCAAACTACTGCTAGACCTTCTTCGGTATCGACGTCCGGTTCTTCGAGAAGAGTAGTTACAACTCCGACGTTGCCTTCCCAATCTTCGTCACCTTCGTCCACTGTTAGCTCTAGATCTAATACTGAAGAGTCGTCCCATTTATCAAGTTGGTCTTTGTAAATTAGGTGCTCGGGAGTTCGGGCACCGTACTTAAGACTCATTTTTCCGAAATCTTCCGGCTTGTCCATAAGCATATACAGGAGGGATCTTAGCGGAGCCAACCCCACACCACCGCCAACGACCAGGATGTCCCGCTCTTTCATTTCTTCCAGGGGGTACCCCCTGCCGTAAGGTCCTCTTATACCCAGTGTTTCACCTGGCGGTGTCTCGTGGAGCACCCCCGTTACTTCCCCGGCTTCCATGATGGTGATTTCTAGTTTTTCCTCCACGTTGGGAGAAGAAGAAGGGGTAAAGGGCGCTTCGCCTAGTCCGGGGACGGAGAGCTGAACGAACTCTCCGGTAGAGAATTTCAGAGGTTCCTCCGGTTCGAGCTCAAACGTTTTTATATTGGGTGATTCGTCCTGGATATCAGTTATTACAGCGGGGATAGAACTGTAAGGGTTGTCTGCTGCTTCAAGGTCTTCTTTTATCTCAGCTCTTGCTTTCAACTGTGACCTCCTTCAAAACATCCCTCATATCAATATCTCCCATACAGCCGTCAATGCATCTTCCACAGCCCGTGCAACCGTAAAATCCATGGTTTTCGTAAATTCTCCCAAATTTATCGTAAAACCTGTTTCTAACACGACTTTCCAGCGATTCCATCGGATTGGCACCTCCCGCCACCCGGCTGTAACCCTTGAAGTTACAGCTATCCCAGACTTTGTTGCGAGAAACTGTCGAATCATCTTCCCTTTCATAAAGCTGAAAACAGTGGCAGGTCGGGCAGGAAAGGTTGCAGGCTCCACATTCTACGCATTTCTCCGCGAACTCACGCCAGGCTGGGTTATCAGGAGGGACACCGCTTACGTCCTCAGACACTTCGAAGAAACTGTTTTGTTCGGTTATTTCCTGCTCTAGAGAATTTCTGAATTGGGATCTTTTCTCCAGCGTCTCTTCATTTGCTGGTTCGAACAGGTTCGAGTTCCTCTCGTAAATTTCCTGGGCCTCGAGGGAATCCGGATTTAATTCGACGATCAGATCCTCAAAACCTGGCATTTTCGTGACGTTTAAGTCGAATCCCCGTTCTTCGGGATAGGGTTGACCGCCCACCTTGTTACAAAAGCACGTATCCGAGACCTCGTAGCAGTCGCTGGAGATGATTAAAGTGTCGTGCCGCCTTATCGCGTAGAACGGATCGACGAATTCTTCGTCGAGAAAAACCCTATCGAGTACTTTGAAAGAGGATAGGTCGCAAGCCTTGAGGCCAAAAACGGCTCGTTTACTTCTTTCAGGTTCCGCTTTATCGGCGGGAAAACTGGATACTTCTTCTTTGGGAGGAAAGAAGAAAACTTTGGGAGGAGTTTCCATCCGGTATTTTGGAAAGTGAACCGACGATTGACCCAGATCATCCCACTTTTTATAGGATATCTGACCGTTATCGTC
>JAGXLB010000030.1 GCA_018334915.1 Candidatus Bipolaricaulota bacterium | reverse complement strand
GCGAATAATAATCATGACTGATGCCGACGTCGACGGGGCCCATATTCGAGCACTTTTACTTACCTTCTTCTACCGGAATTTTGAACCTTTAATATCGGACGGGCACGTTTTCATCGCCCAGCCACCTCTGTACAAGGTCCAGACGGGTAAGAGCAAACAGTACTTTTATACCGACCAAGCCCTGGATGAGTTCCTGGCTGACAGAGAGAGAAAACCGTCATCGGTTCAGAGGTTCAAGGGTCTCGGCGAGATGAATCCGTCGCAGCTCTGGGAAACCACGATGAATCCGGAAAACCGGATAATGAAGAGAGTTTCAGTAAAAGATGCCCTGGAGGCCGACGAACTTTTCAGCACTCTGATGGGAAGCGACGTCCAGGCAAGAAAGAACTTCATCAAGGAAAACAGCAACCAGATAACTAACCTGGATATTTAGTACTTTGCCTCTGGCTTTCCGGTGTAATCCGGACGGACCTCTGCAACCACCGGCAAAAGTTTGATAGCTTAACTTTTAAAAGTTATATAAGGGTTATTATGGCATTAGACGGCATTACTCTTCACTGGTTAAACAGGGAATTACAGGAAAACCTTACTGGGGGCTGGATTAGAAAGATCTACCAGCCCAGGTCCCAGCTGGTTACGATTAATGTCTGGAACGGGGAGGATTACACTCTATTGATTTCCTGTGATACGGATTTCCGGATTCAGCTGACCGACCTGGACCTGGAAAACCCTCCCAAACCCCCCAATTTTACCATGCTACTCCGAAAACATCTCTCCGGCGGTAAGGTCGCTAGAATAACACAGAGAGGGCTGGATCGAGTCGTTAATATCGAAATTGATAAGAAAACCGAACCCGAAGACGGAGAAGGCGAAATAGTTCGAAAAGAGCTTTACGTTGAACTCATGGGGCGGAACAGTAACCTATTCCTGGTTGAAAACGAAAAGATACTTGGCGTCCTCAATGAAAAAGAGAACGAGAGACGACCTATCACTCCCGGAAGCACTTACGAATTACCACCGAAGCAGGACAAAGTAGATCCGTTTGAACTTTCCAGGAACCAATTTCTGGAGTTCTTTAATCAAGACCAACCGGTCTGGAGAAATCTATTAAACAATATCGAAGGTATCGGCCCAACTCTCGCAAAAGAGATAACCGTCAGAGCCGGTGTTCCTAGAGAAGAAAATGATCCCTCGGAATCTGACCGGGAATCCCTCTGGGAAACCGCAAAAGAGTTTTTCAATGAAATCGCCTCGGAAGCTACCCCTCTGGTTTACCAGAAGGACGGAAAGCCTGTCGAATTTAGCCCGATCGAGCTGGAGAGTTATTCGGGCGAGGAGAAAATATCTTTCGGAACCCTGAGTGACGCCCTTGACTGCTACTATAAAGTGAAAGAAACCAGCTACGAAAGGAAAGACCTTCGAGAAGAAGTGGCGACGACCTTAGAGGACGAGCTGGGGAGAGTTCAGGGAGCTCTGGAAAACGTAGAACAACAATTACAGCAATCCGAAACCAGAGAAAAGTTAAAAGAAACGGGAGACATTATTCTGGCTCACCTGGGTGATCTGGAAAAAGGAATGGAGAAAGCGGAATTCGAAGATCCCTACCAGGAAGGAGAAAGACGGGAGATTAAACTGGATCCTTCGTCTACGCCAGAGGAAAACGCTCAGAAGTACTACGAAAGATACAAGAAACTGAAGAGAGGAAAGAAAAAACTGGAAAGAAGAAAGCGATCCCTGATCAAAGAGCTCGAATTTCTCAGAGGGCTGTCCGAAGATTTGGATGAGGCTGAATCCAGGGAAGAGCTGGTAAAGATCGAAGGGGTTCTAAAGGAAAAAGGTTATATAGAGGAAGAGTCAGACTCCGTAGGCACACAGGATGGAGGAGGGCCCAAGGTGTACTGGGTAAAGGGGCACAAGATTATGGTGGGACGAAATGCCAGTCAGAACGACGAACTCGTCCGGAACGCTTCTCGGGACGATATTTGGCTTCACGTTAGAAAATATGCTGGAGCTCACGTGGTTATAGTGACGGACGGACGACCCGACCAGGTACCGGAAGAAGTAATTGTAAAAGCGGCTCAGCTCGCAGCTCTGAATTCAAAAGCCCGGGAGGCAGAAAAAGCCACGGTGAGCTATACTCAAGTAAAGTACGTCGATAAGCCAAAAGGAGCGAAGCCCGGTTTGGTTCAGATTACGAACGAAGAGACGATTACCGTATCCCCAAAAGAGGTGCTTAAATAAGTTTAATGATCCCTAATCTGATAATTACGCTACTTGCCCTATTTACCGCAGCTATCGTCCACGAATACTCTCACGGCTACGTTGCATGGAAGCTGGGTGACCCCACTGCAAAGAAGGCGGGCAGGCTAACTCTGAATCCAATTCCCCACGTGGACCCAGTGGGAACGATTCTCGTCCCGGTGGGATTAATCCTGCTTCAGCTTATATTTGGTGGAGGTTTATTTATATTTGGCTGGGCAAAGCCAGTACCGATAGACCCCCGTTACTTCAGGGATTCGGAGAAGGGAATGCTCCAGGTTGGTCTAGCCGGCCCCATGAGTAACGTGCTGATGCTGTCAATCGCCGCTTTAATAGGGCGCCTTTTAGTACCCCTTTATCAAGCTTATTTCCTTGGAGGGAAGGGAGGTTTCCTGTTTCAATTCGCCAGGAACGGCCTGGGACTGGTTATTTACTTTCTCGGGATATTCGCATTCATAAATATTATTCTAGCCGTATTTAATCTGATCCCTATGCCGCCGCTGGACGGATCAAGGATTTTAAGCTACTTTCTATCCCCCCGGGGCAAACAGATAATGGCCCAGATGGAACAGTACGGGTTTCTGATAATCCTTGCCGTTCTCTGGCTCGGAGGAGACATATTCTTCTGGGCAATCCAAAAATTATGGTTGTTTGTCCTTGGCCCTAACTGGTACAGGATTTCCTTTCTGGGCGGGGTCTTTTAACTCGGATCGGTTACTTTTTTAATCAATTTCCAGTTAAATTTCCGATGAAGACAAAAGAAGCTGGACCCGGCAAACTTTTTGTAGTGGGAACTCCTATTGGAAACCTGGATGATATAACCCACAGGGCCGTTGAGACCCTTAGCGGTGTTGACGCCATTATTGCTGAGGACTCTCGCCATTCCCGAAGGCTACTCGATTACCACGACATTGATACTCCTTTTACGCTCAGCTACTACCAGGGAGCCGGGGAAGACCGAAGAGAAGAGTTAATCAACAAACTGCTGGACGGGTACGACCTTGGTCTGATAAGCGACGCCGGCACTCCCCTGATCTCCGATCCCGGGTTTAAACTAGTTCGCGAAGCCAAGGAAAGAGGAGTAGATGTTATCGGAATTCCCGGCCCAAACGCAGCCCTAACCTGTCTCTCAATTTCGGGCCAGCCTACGGACAGCTTTATATTTGACGGCCAGGCCCCGAAAAAAGAAGGAAGGAAACGAAAATATTTCGAAGAATTGCGGACCCGAACCAGGACAACCGTGATCTACGACTCCCCACACCGTATTGAGACCACAATGGAACTGCTAGTTGAGGTCCTTCCTCAAAGGTCGATTACCATCTGCCGGGAGATGACCAAGGAATTCGAGCAAACGGTAAAAGGTACTCCTTCCGTTGTTCTGGAGAGATTGAGGAAGGGTGAACTTAAAGGGGAGTTCACGATAGTAATAGGGGGAGCAACTGAAGAGGAAGCGGCCCGGGCAAGAAGGGAGAAATACGAGGGTGTCCCAATAGAAGACCAGTACGAAGGTCTGAAAAAGTTAAGGGGACTATCTCGAAAGGAGGCTATGAGAGAATTGGCTAGAATAAGGGGAGTATCAAAAAGGGATATTTACGAAGAGTTAAACAAATAACCCGGGTCAGGCGTGTTTGTCCGCTACAGTCGACGCTCCGTAGGAGTCCGGTTTGGTCCTTACTTCAAAACCGCTACCTATAATCATCCCTACAACTTCGTCAATTATTTCCTTCGTCTTACCTCGCTGTCCTACGTCAACGTGAATTTCCAGGTTGTAATCCAGCAAAGACACTTCCTCCATTCTTCCCATTAGTTCCTTGGCCAGGTCAAAAGACAAAAAGGCTTCCTTGTAAATTTTATCCCTCAGAGTATAGATACCTTCCTCGGTTTCTCGCTTCCAGAAGTACCTACCACCTTTGCCGACCTTGTGAATAACGATAGCGCTCACGAAGTCTATCTCATGGTCGCCCGAGGATGCGTGCGAGTCAGTTCCCACGACGATTTCGAACTCGGATCGCTGGTCGTACTCCATCATGCCAACGATCTCGTCTACGACACTGTCAAAGGTTAAATTTCCTTTTGAAGGATTATGAAATTCTTTCAAGTTAAACACCATCAGGATTATAGTTAATCGAAAACATAATTCAAAGAGTAATCTCGAAAATCACGATTTAGAATTGTCGAGAATCTCGTCTGCCGCAAGATAGCCACTCCTCACAGCTCCTTCCATGGTAGAGGGCCAGCCGGTATCCGTCCAGTCTCCCGCAAGGTATAGCCCCGGGACCCCGGGGTTCTGTGACGGTCTAAATCCACTGCTACCTGGCTTAGGCTTGAATGTCGCTTTTGGCTGGTGAAGTACGGCATAATCAACCAGGGAAGCCTCGTTAATTCCGGGCAGAGGCGCTGATAGTTCCTGCAAAACCAGGTCTACCAGATCTTCGGTATCCATATCCTCCATCTTGCCAGGGTCGGACATGGTTAGACATATGTGTTCACCGGAAGCCGACTTGCTCCAGTCTACATCGAATACCCAGCCGGCAGTACCCTCCAGAAAGCCAAAGAACTCTCGATTCATCACGCTTTTGGAGAAGAAAAGGTGAACGTTCAAGATCGAATTCCATTCAAGGTTCCAGAAGGGACAGGATAACTTATTCAGTGTAGTCTCGGGGAGAATCCCCTCCAGTCGGTGTCCGGGAACTGCTGACAGGACAATTTCTGATTCTACTATCTCTCCATCACTTAATTTTACCTGACATTCTCCGTCTCCAGCAGGTTTTATCAAAGAAACCGGGCTGGATAACTTTACTGTTCCCCCGTGACTTTCGATTAAATCTGACGCCTTCTCTCCAATCTGGATCAAATTACCTGCCAGGCGACCGAGCTTACCGCCCCCCTTATCCAACAGCACCCTTTTCAGGATCATCATCCCCATTGGTACGCTCACTTCGTCTACGGGAGCGTTAAGCGTGGGTATTATTATCTGATTCCAGAGTCTCTTTATAGACCTTTCAGTAGTGCCCTTCCGCCTCAACCAATCGCTAAAAGCAGTGTTACTAGCATCTTCCTCGTAACCAAACAGGAGAGCCGACAGGAGCGGACCGGCGAGACTGATTTTATCAACGGGAGAAATAAAAGGAAAGTTAATCAGGGAAGAAGCAAGATGAAACGGTGGAGGTACGTTACCACCCTTGACTGCCCCACTCTTTCCCGAACTGTCCCGAAACTCTGCTTCAAGTCTGGGTTGGGTTCTTATTTTATCTTCAAGTCCAATCCTGTTCAGAAATTCCAGATAAAACTCGAACCCCGAGACATGCATGTGCTGTCCCAGGTCCAGTTTGTACCCCTTATAATCGACAGTACTCGTCCTTCCCCCCAGAAAAGGAGTCCGTTCGACCAGTATTAAATCACCGTCGTAACCCTTATACAGCAGTCTCGTGGCCGCGGCCAGTCCAGCCAGCCCGCCGCCAATTACCGTTACCGACTCAGGCTGATCAGCCATTGTTCCAGGACAGCACAGACTTTTCGTACCGTGTTCAACCGGGTTCGCTGGTTCCAGATTTGCCACCCGGAAGCCTCCATCTTGTCGAGCAATTTATTGTATACTCCGTATAGACCTGCAGGGCAAGCCCGATTTCTGGGGGACAGGTAGGCGAAAAGCTTCTTACCAGAACGGAAAAAGCCCCTAGCTCGAGCCGCTTCGTAATCCATCAATTCTTTAAACTGGTTGTTTGCGCCGTTCGCATTGATTTCGGAAAAGTCGCAGTGGAATTTTTTCAGGTCCTCTTCTGGGACGTATATCCTCCCCCGGTTATAATCTTCAGCCACGTCTCTGATTATATTAGTTAGCTGCATCCCCAGCCCCAGGTCTATAGCGTGCTTTTTTGCTTTATAATCGTCGTAACCAAATATTTCTATAAGGGCCAATCCCACCACGGATGCCACTCTAAAACAGTAAACTTTGAGGTCCTTGAAGGTTGAGTAGCGAGTTTTTGTCAGATCCATTTCCACACCACGAATCAGCTGCTCAAAATAAGTTCGAGGAATATCATATTTTTCAACAGTATCCCCCAGAGCCTTGTAGAGTTTTCCAAGACGTTCCCCATTGTAAAGACTTTTAAGTTTTTTTCTTTCTCGCTCAAGGCTTTCCTGTTTTTTGGAAAGTTCCCAGGAACTGTCGGCGATGTCGTCGCACCTGCGAGCGAAAGTGTAAATCGTATATACGGCGGTCCTTTTGTCTTTTGGCAGTGTTAAGATCGCCCAGTAGAAATTTTTTGCCCGTTCCTTCGTGATTCTCTTACAATAATTTTGCGGGCTTTCATCTTCTCTGATAACCCCCTCAGGCTGGCTTTTCATCGACAAACCTCCGAACCGGGCGTTTCAACAGGTTCGAAAAAAACAACCATACCTTTTCTCCTCTGGAAAGAGTAGGGCGCTTGTGAAGAACGTCGTATTCCTCCTCCTCAATCTTGTCCAGTATTCTGAGCCCTCCCTGATTGAAAAGCCGAACGTCCATTTTGATCCTGCTATCCAGCAGCGGTACCAGTTCCAATCCTTTTTCGAGCAGTTTTCTGGCTCGTGAGACTTCGAACTCCATTAACTTTACAAATCCCTCATTATATTCTCTTTCCTCCAGTAACTTCCGGGAATATCCGAATCGCTCCATGTCTTCTTCTGGCAAGTATACCCTTCCCATTTTCTCGTCCCTATCGACGTCCTGCCAGAAATTCGTCAGCTGTAACCCGGTGCACGTCTTATCGGAAAGTTTATTTCTCCGCTCATCGTTATATCCAAAGATTCCTAGAAATACCCTTCCCACTGGATTTGCCGAATGGTCGCAGTACTCCAGCAGGTCTTCGTACGTCTCGTAAGAGTGGTTCAGCTGATCCATTCTATTTGCCTCTATCAATTTGCGAAAAGGTTCTGCCGTCAGAGAATGCTTCTTCACGGTATCACGCAGAGCCACCAGGATCGAGTTATTCGGCTCTTCTCCCCGAAAGAGCCTCATAAGTTCTTCCTCCCAAAGATTCAGTGCTTCCAGGTTGCCTTCTTCTAGCTCATCCCCGAGATCGTCCGTGTAACGGCTGAAGGCGTATAGAGCGTAGATATACTTCCTCTTTTCCGCGGGCATCAGCCTGCTGACCACGGTGAAGTTCTCGTAGTGGCCTGTACTTATGTCCCTGCAGATCTTATAGGCCTCTTCCAGTGTCCGGTTTTTTTGATATAGTTCCGGGTTTAAGTCTTTTAGTTTTTCCATAACTCACAGGTTAAAAGCTTTTTTAACTCCAGTTTAGTTCGAATAATTCAGGTCCCCGTTCCTAGCCACCTAGAATTTGAAGAATTACTTCACGCTCTCTGGAGTGATCCAGCTCGATAAGAAATACCTTCTGCCACTTGCCGAGTTGGAGCTCACCGTCTATTATCGGTATGGTCTCACTCGCTCCCAGCCCGAGTGACTGACAGTGTGCGTGACCGTTCGGTACTTCATTTTCAGTCATGTTCTCCGTCCTGATGGAAAAATCATTGTGACGGTAGTAATCGCCTTCTGGAGCAATCTGTTTCAGGAACTCCGCCATATCCTTCTTTAGTAGAGACTCGTTTTCGTTGATCCTGATTGCCGCCGTAGTATGACGACTAAAAATCACTAGCGCTCCAGATTCAATATCCCGGTCATCCATAAACTTTTCGACTTCGTCCGTAATGTCTATAAATTCCGGGGCCTTCGTAGTTTGAACCTTCAAGACTTCCGTAGATGTTGAAGTCAACATCCTGTAACCTCCTTTTCTTTACAGGTCAATCCAGCTCTTTTAGGGTCTGTTCTACCGAAGATACAGCCGACTGAGGCGTTGAAGCGCCAGCCGTGATACCCACTGTTTTAACTCCATCTACCCAATCCGGCTTTATTTCCGATTCGTCCTTAATGTGGTGTGTTTCAATACCGGTATTTGCTGCGACTTCGGCAAGTTTTCTCGTGTTTGCCGAGTTCTTACCTCCCACCACCAATATCAGTTCGACCTGTTCCGCCAGCCTTTCAGCTGCTTCGTATCTCCGCCTCGTCTCTCCGCAGGTAGTATCGACTATCTTCACGTCCTCCAGCTTGTCCCTGTTTGCCTGAAGAAAATCTGCAGCAAAGTCAAAAAAGTACTTCTTGCCTTTGGTCGTCTGAGAGAGCAAAGCAACTCTACCTTCCGGGATGGGAACTTCCTCATCAGGATCCAGTATCGCTACTCCTTTACCATCAAGCCATCCCAGAATATTTCTGACTTCCGTATGATCGTTTTCTCCGTAAATAACGACCTGGTAACCCTGCTGAACTAAATTTTCCGCCGTCTCTTGAGCTTTCTTTACGATGGGACAGGTGGTATCTATAAGGTTCAACCCCTTGTCTTCTATCTCCTCGTGAATTTCCCTACCCGCCCCGTGAGCAGTAATTATAACCGAGTCTGTTTTGACACTGTCCAGCGAATTTACTACTTCCGCTCCTTTGGCAGAAAGATCCTCAACTACGTTCGGGTTATGCACTATGGGTCCCAGAGTATCGATTTTTTTTCTTTCGTCCAGTTTTTCTTCAACGATATCCACTGCCCGTCTCACGCCAAAACAGAATCCGAACAAATCAGCTTTGATTATCTCCATTTACTCTCCTTTCTCATAATTCCTTATTTCTTTTTCCATCCGGCTAACAACGGTTTCAATATCGGAATCAGAAATTAGATCCTTCTGTTCTCCGTCTACGTACAGTACTCCTCCTCTGGCCGTTCCTACCAGTCCCAGGTTCGAGGAACCAGCTTCACCAATACCGTTGACCGAACATCCCATTAGCGAAACTCTCACCGAATCTTCCAGGTCAGCCAGTCTTTGTTCGAGTTCCTGCTCCAGCCCTTGAATGTCTATCTCCGTCCTGCCACAGGTGGGGCAAGAGACAAAATCGATTCCCCGATTCCTTATCCCCAGTGACTTCAGGATGTCGTAAGCTGCTCCTACTTCTTCTTCCGGGTCACCAGTAAGAGATACTCGTATCGTGTCACCAATCCCCTCTCGAAGTAGAGTACCTATACCGATTGCCGATTTTATCAGGCCACTTCTGCCTCCACCGGCTTCTGTTACACCAAGGTGAAGAGGGTAGTCGTACTTCCGAGAAAAGATCTCGTTTGCCTCGATGGTCTTGTTGACCTCGCTCGATTTTAGCGAGACCACTATCTGATCGAATCCCTGATTTTCCAGCAGTTCTATTTCCTCTTCCGCACTTATAACCATTGCTTTCGGGGATCTACCGTATTTCCCCACGATATCTTTGCTTAGAGAACCCGAGTTTACCCCCACGCGAATCGGAATAGACCGGGAAGCCGCTTCCCTAGCTATATCTTCTATGGCTTCCGGATCTGTGATATTTCCGGGGTTTAGCCTGAGCTTGTCAACTCCCGCGTTCAGGGCCATTAAAGCCAGATCCGGTGAGTAATGAATATCGGCAATTATTGGTACCGGGCTGCTATCAACGATTTCCGACAGCGCTTCTCCCGCTTCGCTATCCGGGACGGCCACCCTGACAAGTTCGCAACCCCGGTTCACCAATTTTTCAACCTGATTTAGAGTGGCCATAACGTCTTGGGTCGGAGTATTTGTCATGGACTGAACAACCACGGGATTATCCTCACCTATCTTAACCCCTCCTACATCTACTACTTTAGACTTGACCTTTTTCATGGTTTCACCGTTTCCGGGTTCTTTACGTAACCGTGATCAAGGTACCAGTCAACTGCTTTCTTTAACGATTTTGCCGTCGGGGTTACTGGGAGACCCAGCTCTTCCACCCAGGGAGATGGATCTATCCGTTCATCCACTCTGGTTGAGTTGATTGCCGAAATTGGGACTTTCGGCTTCTGATTCATCAAGAAACCCTCGAAAAATTCGTCTATCCAGGCAGCAGTCAGGGCAATTGGATAAGGGATCTCGAACCAGGGTTCTGGTAGCCCTGTTAACCTTGACAGGATTCTGATTACATCGGACAGACTCCAGTTTTTGTGGCCAAGTACGTACCTCTTACCGGATTCTCCTTTCTCCATTGCAAGTAGATGCCCCCTGGCGACGTCCTCGACGTCCACCAGGTTAAATTGCATATCCACGTAGCCCTTCATTTTACCGTTTAAGAATTCAAGAATTAGCCTACCAGTAGGTGTCGGTCCGTAATCTCCGGGGCCGATCGGAACTGTCGGGCTGGCTATAACAACCTGGAGTCCCGTATCTTCAGCAAACTTAAGAGCTTCCTTTTCCGCAATGTACTTCGTTAGTTTATAATCACTCGGCAGCTGATCCGTAGACTCCGGAAGGCTATGTTTGTCATTCGAATGAGCCAATAGAGAAGCCGTACTGGTTACTACTACCCTGTCGACCCCTGCTTGTTTCGCGCCGTTCAGGACGTTGATCGTCCCTTCCACGTTCGTCTGGTAGAAGTCGTCGTAGCTGGCGGCCCAGAAGCTATAGAGAGCAGCGGTGTGAAACACGCCGTCGACTCCTTCTGCGACTTTCACCATATCCTCCGGATTTCTTATATCTCCTTCTACAAGTTCCAGATTAAGACCTTCCAGGTTTATCTTATTGCTGGTCGGCCTGACCAGCCCCCTCACTTCGTGACCGTTACCAAGCAGGTCTTTAACCAGATTACTCCCGATAAATCCATTAGCTCCAGTTACAAGGTATTTCATCCTATCACCCAAGGAGCGCCGGAACTACGTCGTTGAGTGCCTCGCCAAGCCGACGCCTTGCCTTCACGCTGTTCCAACCCAGTCCGGGAAGCTCACTTAAGCGTGACGGGTTCTTTATCAACCAGGAGGTAAGCCGCCCCGGTTTTACCTTACCCGTGTCGTCATCGTAGCAATATTCAGGCGGTAATTTCTGGTCTACTCCGTCCATAACTACCCTCAGACCGAGAAACGGAACTTCCGCTTCGTTAGCCATCTCGGCAACCCAGTAAGTTTCCCGATCAATTATCGAAAACTGATCCGAAGTCAGAGAACGTTTTTCTTCAATGCTCGTGGCGGTCCTATCTACGGTTAACAACTCGCAGGTTCGAAAGTTATCCCTCAGCGACTTTTGAGCCAACGTCCAAAACGTTTTATCCGGGTAAAGCCTACCTTTCTTCCGCTGTGATCCCACCGCTTCGATCAAGCAAAGGTCTCCCGGCTTAACTTTGGGGTCGACTGAGCCCACGAACCCGACGGATAACAGTCCATCAAAAGTAGAATTAAATTTGAGCGACTCAAACATTTCATTGACGTTTTCCTGTCCAATTCCCGTATATTTCAACTTACATTCCTCCCAATGATCAGGAGATCTATCCAGCCCAAATAGTCCCTCAAGTTCTACTTCCATCGATGCGACCACGAGAATCATGTTTCAGGGCTCAAGTCTCGGCTAAAATATTTTTAAAACTTTCCGGAACGGCACTCTTCACTACATCGACCAAACCCTCTCTGCTCCTAAGCTGATCTATGGTTCCGGCCGTGTCGAACCCTGAATGGATCATACAGCTATTACACCTGGGATCGTTCCCTACCCCGTACTCGTCCCAGAGCTTTTCCTCAAGTATTTCGTCGATCGACGAAACGTGTTCGTCGGCCAGTACGTAGCAGGGTTTTCTCCATCCCCTGACCGTGTAAGTAGGAGATGCCCAGGCAGTACAATTTAGTTCCTTCTTGCCTCTAAGGAAGTCCAGGTACAGTGGGGTATTGTAGAGCGGGAAGTCCTTCACCTTTTCCGGATCCAGTATCTCCTGAAATACCTCTATTGATTCCTTGCGCTCAAGGAACTGTTGCTCGCCACTTTTATTTATGGATTCGTAATTGTAGCCTGGGGCCAGCATTATTCCTTCTACCCCGGCCTCGGTCAATCTTTGAAATAACTCGTGCAGATCTTCCGGGTCGCTCTCCTTAAATATCGTCGTATTAGTGGTAACTCTATAGCCCTGATCTATAGCCTTCTGTAGTGCGGAAAAGGCAGTTTCGTAGGTTCCTTCCTTGTTGGTAAATTTATCGTGAACTTCTTTAGTTCCATCCAGATGGATCGCAAAGGCCAGTTTCTCCGAGGGTTGTATGTCCTCTAGCTTTTCCTCGAGCAACAGACCGTTCGTACAGAGCATGATGTAATAGCCTTCATCAATCAACTCGCTGACTATCGTCTCGATCTCGGGGTGAAGCAGGGGTTCACCACCGGAGAGAGAGATTACCGGAGCACCAGACTCATCAGCGGCCCGCAGCACTTCGCCAGGTGACATTTTTTCATCCAGATGGTCGGAATATTCTTTTACCCGACCGCAACCTGTACATCTCAAGTTACACTGTTCCAGTGGTTCTATTATGGTCACCAGGGGGAAACGCTTCCTCCCTTTAGCCATCTGTTTGGCAACGTAACCTGCAATCTTGGCATTCATCTTCATCGGTCTACCCATAGTTATCCTCCTATTTCTTTCTTGTCAGTAAGAATGAACCGAACTCTTCGAGTTCGGTTTTCGCCCAATCAGCCATTCCTGTCTCCTGTAATTGTATTTCCGCGTTGTTCCAATATCTCTCGGCCCATTCGTTTGTCTTTTCACTGGCGTCTAATCTTTCAAGAATTCCTCTAACTTCCTCTACTTTGTCTTCACCGAGTTTTCCTTTACTGTAATACAGCTCTTTCAACCGGTCTATTTCTTTTTCCTGTCCTTCCTGCATGGCAAAAACAACTGGAAAGGATCGCTTTTTCTCTTCGATGTCTGATAATACCGATTTGCCTGACTCCTCGGGCTGGCCCCATATTCCCAGCCAATCGTCCCGGATCTGGTAGACGTAACCCAGATATTTGCCAAAGGAAATCAGCTTATCCACCTCTTCCTCTCCAACCGGTGAATATATTCCTCCAAGGTGGAATGCACCCTCGAGTAGCGAACATGTTTTTGCACAAATCATATCGAGGTAGCTATCAATATCGACGTTTTTCCTTTTCATGTAATCCAGGTCCATAACCTGGCCCTCTATCATTCGCAGCGAGTAATTACTTAAAGCTCTCAGAGCCTTCAGAGTTCTGTCTGTCTCCCAATCAGGGGAACGGTCGAGCATAACAAGAAGGGCAAGGTCCTTTATGGCGTCACCGGTGTTAATAGCCTGGTCCGGGCTCCATTTGTATTGAACCGTAGGTCTACCCCGCCTGGTCCGATCATCGTCCTGAATATCGTCGTGAACCAGGGAAAAGTTATGAATCAACTCGAGGGATAATGCTGCTGGAAGCACGTCATCCGGATCGCCCCCCAGCGCTTCCGTCGCGTATAGAGCGAGTGAGGATCTGATTGCCTTCCCCTGAAGGTTTCCGTCCGATCCTTCTCCGTTAAACCCAAGATGATAGTTAATCATATCGTAGATTTTGCCCTCTCTCCCGTCCAGGAAAGATTCGAGAGAATTGGAGACTTTCTCCCTGTATTTCTTCAGACTCGAGGGAATTCCCCTATCGAAATCACTCATTTGTCCTCATCCTTGATTACGCCCTCTCTCAAGGCAAATTCCCGAATTTCTTTTGCGGAGTGGACATCCAGCTTTTCCATCAGGTTTGCCCTGTGGGTCCTGACAGTTTCCACGCTCCGGGACAGAATATCGGCTATCTCCTTGTTCGAGTTACCCTCGGCAATTAGCTGAAGAATCTCCCGTTCTCTCGCAGTTAGCTGATCGAGTACGTCCGGTTCTATTGCCTTCAGTCCGCGCTCTGTCATCTCTACGAGAGAGCTGAGTATCGGGGGAGACATGTAATGATAGCCACTTCTCACCGATTCTATGGCCTCTTCCAGCTCGTCAATCGCGTCCTCCTTAAGCAAGTAGCCGGAGGCGCCTGTCTTTATTGCCCGCCGGATATATCCCTCGTCGTCGTACATCGAAAGAAAAATAACCTCCGTATCCAGACCTTTCTCTTCAATCTTTCTAGCTGCCTCAAGACCGTTTAAACGGGGCATAGATATATCTATAATGGCGATGTCCGGTTCGTGTTCCTCTATCAATTCCAGGGCCTCGTAACCGTCACCGGCCTGCCCGACTATTTCGAACGTGTCGTTTCCGGATAGTAAAGTCTCTATCCCCTGGCGGACAAGTGTATGATCGTCGGCAAGAACGATCTTCAGCTTGTCCTTGTACCGGCTCTTACCTGAATCTTCCCTAGGCTCCGAATTTCCGGACTCAATTCCTCCATTATCCACACTTAATGACAGTACCATAACAGATCACCTTAAGTTTAATGAACTCTACAACCGGATAAACGGTTTATCTGTACTAATTTCTGTGGAAAAATGTGCTAAAGAAATGACTTTTCGTGGTGAGCCAATTATCCCGACCGGCAAATGGGGAGATGGAATTAAAAGTTCGTAATGTCAGAATCTATGATCTCCAGAAACTATAGCCACAAACTCAATCGAGAGGTAATTCGATAACTGCTCGAGTACCTTCGCCCTCTTCGGAAAAGATCTCGAAATCTCCTCCAGCAAGACTTATATTCTCCCTTATTCCTTTTAGCCCAAGCCCGGATTCCTGTACGACACGGTCGGGGTCGAAACCTTTACCGTCGTCCTCCACGGATAGTTTCAGGAGGGAATCTTCGTTCGCAAGAGACACCTTTATCCTGTTCGGTTCGGCGTGTTTTGCAGCGTTATTTAGCAACTCCTGGACGGCCCGGTATACTATTGCTCTCTCTTCTTCTCCACTGATCTCTCTATTCAAATTCAGGTCAGTCAGGAAGTCGATATCCGTCGAGGTCTCAAAATTTTCTACCATTTCCCTGAGGGCTGGAGCCAGGCCCAGCTCGTCCAGAGCTGACGGACGCAGCAGGTGCGAAAGATTTCTGCTTTCAGTAATCGCATCCCTTAACAGGTCCTTGACTTCCTGTAATCTCTGGTCGTCAAGTTCTTTATCCAGTATATCCAGTTTCATCTTTATCCCCATTAGAGTTTGCCCCAGCTGGTCGTGAAGCCGCTTGGCAATCCTGCTTCTTTCCTCTTCCCGGGCCGAAATCAGTTCCTTCCATAGCTTCTGGAGCTTGGTCTCCCGCTCTCTTAGTGATTCGTTTTTCTGTCTGAACAACCTGGCGAAAATCTGGACTGTGTATGCGGTTGTTACGTATAATCCGAAACCCCCAACCAGAACAGTGGTCGTAACGTAAAACGAGTCCTTGTACAAGGGGGCGTCTCCCTCAAAAATATTCCAGTGAGAAATCAACCCGGCATATTCCGCGAAACTCATGCCGGTAAAAAAGGCGATGGCCAGGAAAGTAATCGTCCAGGCCTTTTTTCTGGGGAGAAAAAAATTCGCGTAAAGGATAGAAAAAACGTAGTAAGCTACACCTATCCACTCTACTCCCCCGATAATATGGATAAGATAGGTTAATATCGAAACCTCGACTACGAAGTACCCGAAGTGGACGTTGTGCAGTCCCTCCTTTGATTTCTGGGCATCTATCAACCTGGAAAACGGAACAGTAATTATTCCCCACATCAGGGGAGAGAAGATCAGAGGAAGCGGAAAATTTAATCCGGCTCCAAACCTGAAGTATAGAGCCAGGACCAGAAACAGAACCAGGGTTAATCTCCGGACCCGGATCGTCTGCTGGATTTTATCTTTCAACTCTCCAACAGTTCGTCTCTCTCGGTCTCTATTTATGAAATTATCCATCAGTTAACACCGGAAATCTTAATCCAAAGGTTGTTTAACACGTCAGATGAAATGCTCCGGCAATTTGTTTCTCGCTCTCCTCCTCGAGCCTGGTATTAAAGTAATCGGCTGCTTCCTTGGTTTCACCTATCCACAAATCAATTCCTTTTCCACTTAGGTGGTTTCTAGTCTTGTCTGTCACCTTCATTCTTCCACTGCTGCCCGTACCTACTACCAGTAAATCGGGCTCCTTTCCTGTTATCCAGGTTAGATCCTCTGGATGAAGTTTGTGACCTCTCTTTCTGACCCAGCCCGAATTCACCTCTTTTTCGTAAATCATCAGATCGTCTCTATACTCTTCGCCCGCGACAACCATGCGACCAAAAGTGTAGGATTCGATAAGCATAACGAACACCTCCTATCACAGAGAGTAGTAATATAGACGACCCAGACTCCAGTATTTAATTATAATCGCAGCTGGCTCTAACTAAAACCTGAACCCTGTGAGAAGCTTTACCAGACTTACTTAAGTTCAATTCTTTTACCAACGTATGAAAGTGAAACTCAATTCATAGACATTATTATTCTTTTTCTACTTGCTCTATGCTCCTTACCTTGCTGCCGGATTACCTCTATTGCTGATCTTCAAAGGTTAAACAGTGGCCAGGTAGGTGAAAGGAGCAGTTATTCGGGCCAGAGAAATAAATCCGCCGTTGCCGAAGAATTAAGTTAAATATTTGGAAAGGTTGAGAAAAACCGTAGCGACTTTGAATCCTACCTGAAAATAATTCCGAGAACGATGCTTCCCAGCGCGGCAAAAACCCCTGCCGTGAGAAGAGAACCGGCCAGAGAGAAGTTTCCAGCCAGGGTTGAGAAGGCCCAGGTACCAAAAGCCGCTCCGAAAGTCCCGAGGGTTCCTCTTATGCCCATGGCGATACCTCTGTCCTCTTCATCCGTGTTTTTGCCAATTATGTCGAAAACGATTGGCAGGTAAAGTCCTGATCCCAGTCCCCAGAGCCCCGAAAATATCGCCAGCAGCAGGAACTGTTCCGTAAGAGAGACAAGAACGATAAATAAACCCGCTATTACCGTACTAACGATCAAGACCCTGTAGTTGCCAAACGACTTCGTCAGCGTCCTGCAGGTGAGTTTAACGAAGGTCGAAGTTGCCACCCTTATAGAAATCAGTATACCGATAAAGAACGAGGCTATCCCGATCTCGCTAAAATAGAGGGGGACGACCGAAGCTCCCAAACCGAAGGTCATGAAGACGATAAAAGAGAAAAGTGAGGCAAAAAGCAGGGCTGAATTACTTTTTAGTAACTGCCAGCCTTCAAGATAGGATTTCATGGAGGGGTAAATCGGAATACTTGAGGGCGAAACTGAAGACATTCTGATGAAGTACTTTACGGATTCCCTCCGTGGCAGGTCACTGCTTTCAAAGTAGAACAACCAGGATAAATAAATAAGTACCAAAGAAACGGCCAGGAGGGTAATAAATACCCACTCCATTCCAAAAGAGTCTTTTATATATCCACCGGTAGGGGAACCGATTAGCCAGCCAAGTCCGACTGAGAAAGAATAAACCGGTAAGGCATCCGAAAAACTTGTTATGTAAGAAGGAACCGTGACCCAGGTTATCGAATTTGCCAGTCCGAGAAATATTTCACCAAGAAACAGTAGCGGCCAGACCTTCATCGAACCAAGAAAAGCAAGTGCCGAGAAAAAATAGAGAAGAGAGCCGAGAAGTACCGGTTTGTGGTGCCCGATCAGATCCGATAGTCGCCCCAGCGGTATCCTAGTTACTGCCTGGAGCAGGTAGTACAAAAGGACGAGGTTTCCGATCAGCACCACCGGCATCCCGATTTCCCGGCCGAAAATAGGGATGTAAGGAACTATATTGCTGACCCCGAAAGTACATACTAAAGAGAAAACGATTAGAATTTTTGCATCTTTTTTTATTCCGAACATGCTAAATTAGCACAGCCCCCGAAGAAACCCTCCAAATAGACAAAATATGAAACTAGAAGATATAATCGCCCTCGTTGCTACTGGATAGCAGACAGAAAAAGTCGTCTGTGGATTTGCGGCCTTAGCCTCCTTTTGGATTTCATGCAAATAGTATCGTCGGTCTATCGGAAAATTCCTTCGTATTCACTCACCACGTCCTCACTAAAACTAATAATTCCCTGTTCGGTTTTGTAGTGATCGATCATCTCTTTCAGAACGTGAAAGGGAATAGTGGATACGTCCGCCCCTGCCTCGGCAACCTCTCGAACCTGACGAGAATTACGCAGGCTGGCTGCCAGCACTTCAGTATCGAAATTGTAATTGCTGAAAATCTGGTTAATCGAAGATACTGCAGCGGCCCCGGTGTATATTCCCTCATCAGATATCGATTCTTTCACTCTGTTTACTTCTTCGTCGAAATATATTCCCGCCAGATCATTTCCCTCCAGTTCCTCGTATCGGGGTTTTAGTTTTAGATATGAGGCATGACGGAGCCAGTCCGCGTTGTGGTAGGCGCTCTTTGGGTAATCCTCCCCTCGGGTCAATCCGACGTTATTTCGGATAAAATCGTCAATTCTACCGGCAAAAGGACTAACGTACCGGGTACCGGCCTTTGCTGCTAGCAGAGCCTGTTCCGGCTTCATAATTAGCGTGGTATTCGTAGGAATTCCCTTCGAAGACAGATCTTTCAGCGCCTTCAACCCTTCGTATTCTCCGCCGGTGCTTTTTGGAGAACTCGTATTAATTGGTATTTTCACCACTACGTTGTCATTCACAGGATTGAATTTCTCGTAAAGGAGCTCACCCTGGGCGACCATTTCGTCCCTGGTCAACCCTATTACCTCCAGGCTCACCGGTCCGTCAACAACTCTACAAATTTCCTTAATGTACTCTTCCATATCGATATTTTCTCTTTTCCTGACAGCTTTCTTTATAAGAGACGGATTTGTGGTTACCCCGTCGAGAATTCCCCAGGAATTCGCTTCCTTAATTTCATCAAGCTCTGCCGTGTCTACAAATATCTTCATAGAATCACCTCGACTGATTATATTGCGTACCTGGTTGTGGGTAAAGGAGATAATTACATCTACCCTGTCTGAACCTATTGACAGATTCGTCTATCAGATAATTGTAACTTGGACCTAATTTGAGCTGGTCTTCTTCACCTTCTTGAAAAGTAAGTTTATTCGCAAGATTTATTTCTCCAACAAGGGTTGGTGCAGCAC
>JAGXLB010000029.1 GCA_018334915.1 Candidatus Bipolaricaulota bacterium | reverse complement strand
TCAAAAGAAAGAAGTTAATTTAAAGTCAGATGCTGTTTAATCGAGACATATGGCACGTCTGACCCGTATTCATTACGTCCGGAATCAGGATGCATATATTGGGCATTAAAATCTCCAGGCAGCCAATAGATGGTTACGGAAATTGTAAAGTTTAATGCCCTGTGCCAGACTTGAAGCCCCCCTAACGAGGCTTCCGAAAGAATTGGTTACTCAGATACTAAATGACACTTTATACTGAATAGAGATAAGCACGAGCATTCTCTCATGGATGACAGTGGTTCCCTGATCTACTGAGCCGTTTGAGTATTGCTATTCTTTTGTCTGTAACCGCCAAATTTATTACTTTTCTAGCTCGAAGTTGACTATCTGCTGGAACCGGGTTTACCTATCTAATAAACTTTTTTAGGGGATAAAGCAGTGAACAAATTATCTAAAACAAAATGGGTCTTTCTTTTACCGATTGTTCTGGCGGTGGTCTGTATCACCCTTCAGGTACCCGGAGAAGACCAGCGGCCGGTAAGTGACGAGTTAGAACCGGTTCGCGAAGCTTACGATCTCATCCTGGAAAAATATTACGAGCCCGAGTCACTCGATAAGGAAGCGATAATTCAGGGCGCAATAGAAGGCATGGTCGACCAGCTGCCTGATGAGTACAACGCGGTTTACTCAAAAGAGGAATACGATGAATATCTTAAAAGACAGGAAGGAAACTACACGGGAATCGGCATGGAGATTGAGAAATCCGGTGACCGCGTTAGAGTAGTTTCCGTGTTTCCGGATACTCCGGCTTCGCGAAATGGTTTAACCTCAGGAGATGTGATCCTCGAGGTCGACGAAAACTCCACTGAGGACATGACCTACAGGGAAGTATTCGATGCCCTTGAAGGGGAGCAAGGATCGACCCTGCGGGTTACAGTTAAGCACCCAAGCGGCAGGGAAGAGAAGATCCGCCTGACCAGAGCAGAGATAAAAATTACCCCCGTGGAATTAAACCTACTTGAAGAAGAAAAAATAGCTTTAATTGATATCAACCTGTTTAACAAACAGACGGCGAAAGAGCTTCAAAAGGTCCTTAACCGAGTTGAAAATGAGGAACTTACGGGCTACGTATTGGACCTGCGGAATAATTCCGGAGGCTGGTTGAGTTCCGCGATAAACGTGGCCAGCCAGTTTGTCGACAGTGGCTTAATAACAAAAACCGTTGGCCAAGACGGCGTCAGGGAATACGAATCCCGAGGTAATTCCAATCCAAACCTGCCTCTTGCAGTGCTGATAAACGACGGAACGGCAAGCGCTTCCGAACTCGTAGCGGGAGCCATCAGCGACCAGGAAATGGGGATTCTGTTAGGTCGGAAAAGCTTCGGGAAAGGTCTCGTGCAGACGACCCACACTGTTGGCCAGGGAATAAGGGTAAAGATATCTTCGTCCGAATACCTAACTCCAGAAGGGAACAAGCTGGACCAGAAGGGACTTACGCCCGACATAAAATCTGAGGAATGGGAAGAGGATCTTACCAGGGCATTAGAGTGGATAAAAGAAAATTGAGGTCAGCGCATGCCTGCAAGGGGCTAACAGGGTTAATTCTACCGGATTAAAGCTAACGACTCTAACCCTTTTGTCTCAAGAACCCCGCCCCGAAGGACGGGGCTTGAAAAAACATATGAACAAAAGTACTTTAAGGTTAACAACAGGAAATTGACCCAGCACCCAGTTGAGGAGACTAACCTGACCAAATTAAACCAAACCTTTTCTCGTTGGCTTTGCCCAACAGGTTACGCGTACGATAACTTCACCAGGCTCCATATCTCAACTGGGTGCTGGAGGTAAACCAGCCGATTCCCCCCTGCAGTAATCTGCAGGGCCTCCTCGGCAAGTTTTGGTGAAACTATACTCTCTCAAACTATCTTTGCGAAAAAATCTCAAAAAGTTTAGTATATCACAAAAGGGAGGTCTGCAGTATGGATAAGGTATTACTGCTGTTAGTGGTGGCTGGTCTGGTAGTGGGAGTCGCCCTGGTGAGTGGACCATTAATGGAGACCAAAACGGTTTCTCCTGAAGAACCACAGGAGCAAACCGAAGAAAGATTATCCGAGGACACCCAGCAAGATCAAGAAACTGATGTTACCTATGAGCAAAAGGATCGGACAGACCTGTCCGGCAATGTTAGGACTCTGGACTTCAAGGTTGAAGAAACCAGGGACGATGTAAGCTACACCCATAGGTTCAGGGTAAAACACCCAGATACTGAAGACGAGGACGTCCGAATCGATTCCACCCGGGACGACGGGGCCGAAAGGACCATCATTTTAAGCGGCAGCAGAGACGAAGGATGGGTAAATGAGTTTTCCTCTAGCGAATGGACTTACTTTTCAGGATTTGCCTTCACTCGGATGTGGCAAAACAGAGGCAAGTGGTATCTCGTCTACAAAGAAGAGGAATGGCAGGAGATGGAAGGGAAAGAATTCACAATAGAGCGCAAATCCAGAACTGCAAGAGTCTACAATATCAGGGTGAATCGGGACATACCGAATTCGGTGTTTTCCCGTTAATTATCTCAACTAAGAACGTAATTAAGACAAGAACCCCGGGTTCAGTTCCCAACTTTTTTGCAATTTTCACAACCACCAAGGAAAACCTGGGGTTCTCAGTTAATTAAGCAACCCCCATTTCATCAATCCCCTCTTCATCTCAGCCTATTTCTTGGACCCCGGCTTAAAGCATCCTCGGTATTGCTCGCAATACTACAGAGTATCCAGAGTGCCAGGTTCAATTAATTGACTAACAAAAGCAAACAAACTTCAGATCTAAATTGAGTTTAATCAGCTTACTGGTTGATATTGATCATGGAACGATAAACCCGGTACCGCTAGTATGTTAGGAAAGAAATAACGAGGAAAATTCTCGGTTTAGAGGGTGGTAGAGTGAGGAAGGAAATAAGATTTGGTGGCTTCGGTGGACAGGGAATAATATCAGCGGGAAACATCACAGGAAAAGCTGCATCGATCTTTGAGGACAAAAACGCTGTATTAATCCAATCTTACGGGCCCGAAGCAAGGGGTGGTGCCTGTAGTGCCGACGTAGTGATAAAAGACGAAAAAATTGACTATCCCCAAATCACAGTGCCCGAAGTTTTAATACTGATGTCCCAGGAAGCCTACGAAAAATACAGCGACGAAATTCAGGACGGTGGAATTATGTTGCTCGAAGAAGATCTGGTTGAAGAAGTGGAGCAACCGGATGGGGTGAAGCAGTATAAGGTCCCCGCAACAAAGATCGCGGAAGATCTGGGACATAAAATAGTCGCTAATGTAGTCATGTTAGGTGCCCTCGTGGCTATAACGGATGCTGTGGATGAGTCAAAGATGCGAGAATCCGTTCTCTCGTCCGTGCCCGAGGGTACTGAAGGCTTAAACCAACAAGCTTTCGAAAGAGGATACGAGTACGGGTCAGAGTTGGTTAAAGAATAAGTTCCCGGGAGGTAACATGGCATTTAAGCCAAGAATCGGGGTTTTTATCTGCCATTGTGGAGAAAATATTGCAGGAACAGTGGACGTATCGAACCTGGCTGAAGAAATTATAGGTTACGATAACGTTTCATTCAGTACGGACTACGAGTACATGTGCTCTGACCCCGGCCAGAACAAAATAAAGGAGGCAATAGAGGAAGAAAACCTGACCGGAGTTGTAGTAGCAGCATGTTCTCCCTCCATGCACGAGGATACTTTTAGGCGGGTGGTAGAAGAAGCCGATTTGAATCGTTACCAGTGCGAAATCGCCAATATCAGAGAGCAGTGCTCCTGGGTCCACGGGGAAGGAAACGATAGGCCAACAGAAAAAGCGCTTAAGATAATAAAGGGTACAGTTGAGAAAGTTAAGAGAAACGTCTCTATGGAACCCGTGGAGCGGGAACACTCCGACAAATGCCTGGTTATCGGTGGAGGGATAGCGGGGATTCAGGCAGCCCTGGATGTAGCCGAAGCCGGTAACGAAGTAATTCTGGTTGAAAAATCGCCAACAATCGGCGGTCATATGGCCCAGCTTTCCGAGACTTTCCCCACTTTAGACTGTTCTCAGTGTATTTTGACTCCCAAGATGGTTGAGGTAAACCAGCATCCCAACATTGAACTGATGGCTTACAGTGAAGTAAGGGGAATTTCCGGTTACGTCGGGAACTATCGAGCCCGGATTGAGAGAAAACCTACTTACGTGGACGCCGACGCCTGTAATCTCTGTGGAGATTGTGAAGAAGTCTGTCCGGTGGAAGTCACGGACGAGTTCAACCAGGGACTCGATACCCGCAAAGCAATCAATATCCCATTTTCTCAGGCAATTCCATCCTCTTACACTCTGGACACAGAAGCTTGTCTCGGCCTTAATCCGCTCCGGTGTAGCGAATGTGCTGAAGCATGTGACGCTGACGCGATAAATTTTGACCAGACTTCCGAGTACGTAGAGGAAGAATTCGGTGCAATCATAGCGGCAACGGGTTACGACCTATACCCGAAAGAGAAGATGGGAGAATACGGTTACGGAGAGTACGATGATGTAATCGACGGATTACAGTTCGAGAGGTTGCTTTCGGCAACCGGACCGACGGGGGGAGAAGTTCGCAGGCCTTCCGACGGCAAGGTGCCGGAGAACGTGGTCTTTATCCAGTGTTCCGGGTCCCGGGATCCGGAAAACCACAATTCTTACTGCTCGAAGATCTGCTGCATGTATACGGCAAAACACGCTAAACTTTACAGGGAAACCGTTCCCGATGGTAATGCATACGTATTCTACATAGATATTCGGGCGGGAGGTAAGGACTACGAGGAGTTCATTCAGAACGTCCGAGAAGAGGACAGGGTTCTATACCTCAAAGGAAAGGTCTCAAAGCTCAAGAAAGCAGATGGAAAGATGAAAGTATGGGGTCTGGATGAGATATCTGGTGAAAGAGTTGAGATCGATGCAGATCTGGTCGTCCTGGCTCAATCGATAATTCCATCCGAAGGAGCGGAAGAGACAAGTGAACATTTAAACCTGAACCTTGGGGCAAATGGTTTCTTCAAAGAAGCGCATCCCAAGTTGAGGCCGGTGGAGAGTCTAACCGGTGGCGTCTTCTATGCAGGAACCGGTCAAGGACCAAAAGATATTCCGGATTCCGTTTCTCAGGGGAGCGGGGCTGCAGCCAAGGCAATAGATCTCCTGGCAAAGCCGACACTGTCACACGACCCTCAGGTTGTTGAAATAGACGAAGATCTCTGTAGCGGTTGTGGATTATGCGTCGGTCAATGCCCTTACGACGCACTCGATATAAACTCTAAGGGCGTGGCCGAGGTAAACGAGCTCCTCTGTGAAGGATGTGGAACATGCGCCTCCGGGTGCCCGACAAACGCTTTAAGTTTAAGAAACCTGACTGACGAACAATTGACTGAAATGATTCACGCCCACATTGGTGATTAACCATGGAATTTGAACCCAAATTAATAGGCTTTCTCTGTAAGTGGTGTTCTTCCGCTGGAGCGGACCTTGCCGGGGTAAGCAGAAAGAGCTATCCCCCTAACCTGGTACCAATAACGGTCAATTGTTCGGGTAGAATAGATGTCAGTCAAATCGTTAAGGCATTTAAGGACGGGGCGGACGGCGTGCTCGTAAGCGGCTGTCACCCTGGAGACTGCCATTACACCAGCGGAAACTATAAAACCTGGAGGCGAGTGGCCCTGCTAAAACACGTTCTTGACGACTTTGGCCTGGACCCCGATAGGGTCAGGCTGGAGTGGATTTCGGCTACGGAGGGGGAAAAGTTTGCCCAAACCGTCGAGGATTTCACTGCCGAAATCAAAGAACTCGGACCCGGGCCGTTTAGAGATGTCAAAAAATAAGAAGAAAATAGGCGCCTACTGGGCTTCTTCCTGTGGGGGCTGTGATGTTGCGTTATTGGGGTTGCACGAAAGAATACTGGAACTGCTTGATTTTGCTGAAATAGCCTTCTGGCCAGCAGCAACGGATTTTAAGTACGACGATTTAAAAGGATACGGGAATAACGAACTCGACGTAACATTTTTCAACGGTGGCATAAGAACCACCGAAAACGCAGAGATAGCCGAACTATTGAGAGAAAAGTCCAAACTGCTCGTCGCTTACGGATCCTGCGCTCACCAGGGAGGTATACCTGGTCTGGCAAACATGAGTGGAAAAAACGAGTTGTTCGATACAGTCTATAAAGAAATCCCGACAACCAATAACCCTGATGGTATTATCCCCCAGGAATCTATAAAAAAGGACGGATTAACTCTAAACCTGCCCGGACTCCAGGAAAGGGTGAGAAGCTTGGACCGGGTGGTAGATGTCGATTATACCGTGCCTGGATGCCCGCCACCGCCTGAGCTGACTGAAGATTTCCTGGAACTGCTAATAAATGGCGAGTTGCCCGAAAAGGGATCAGTAATAGCGGGAAGTAAGACCGTGTGCGAAGAGTGTTCCCGGGAGTGGAACAAAGAAAGTATTGACGCCTTTCACAGACCACAGGAAGTAGATATAGATCCCGACAAATGCTTGCTTGATCAGGGAATAATTTGCATGGGACCTGTAACGAGGAGCGGTTGTGACTCCAGTTGTCCGGAAGTAAATATGCCATGTAAAGGTTGCTTCGGCCCACCCTCAAAGGTCGAGGACCAGGGCATGGAGATGTTGAACAGTCTGGCATCAGTACTCCAGGTGGGAGAAGAGGGTCAAGCCCTGGAACAGGAGAAGGAACTATTAAGCAACCTTCCGGACCCGATAGGAACTTTTTACACCTTTTCTCTCTCTAATTCGATCTTCGGCGGTAAAGTTTCTGAGGGAGGCGAGAATGACTGAAAGTAAGATATCCATCGATCCAATTACCAGACTGGAAGGCCACGGAAAGATAGAAATCTTTCTGGACGATGATGGCAAGCCAGAGGACGCCGTCCTTCAGGTCCCTGAACTGAGGGGATTTGAAAAGTTTTCCCAGGGTCGAAAAGCGGAAGAGATGCCAAGAATTACTGAAAGAATCTGTGGTGTCTGTCCCGAAGCACACCACTTTGCTTCCACTAAAGCTCTGGATGGAGCCTTCTCAGCAACTCCACCTCAAACCGCTCTGGATCTCAGAGAACTTCTTTACAACTCCTATATATTCGCCGATCACCTGCTTCATTTATTCTACCTCGGAGGACCTGACTTCCTGGTAGAGGACGGAAAAAAAGCGGAAAGAAATATAGTTGGTGTAATTAATTCTCTGGGAGAAGAGACCGGAAAGAAAGTTATCAATGCCCGGAGACTGGGACACGAAGCGATAGAAATAATTGGCGGTCACCAGATCCATCCCGTTACGGGAGTTCCCGGTGGCCTATCTCAGGGGATAACTTCAGATGAAAAGGAACAATTGATTTCGATAGGAGAATCGGTGGTTGATTTCGCTCGGGAAACACTCGACTTGTTCCGAGAGAAAGTAATCAACACTGAAAAGTTTGGTTCACTGCTCGACAACCCGGAATACTCGTTAAATACGTATTACATGGGGCTTGTCGACAGTCAGGAAAATGTTTCGTTTTACGATGGGGATCTAAAAATAGTCGACCCGGGTGGGGAGGAATTTCTCAAAACCAGTACATCCAAAGCAATGGAACTTCTCGAAGAAAGAGTCGAGCCGTGGACTTACGTTAAATTCCCCTATTTGAAGGAAGTTGGCTGGAAAGATTTCAGGGCTGGAGAAAACAGCGGGGTATTTAGAGTCGGACCCCTGGCAAGGCTTAACGTCGCCGAAAAAATGAAAACAGGCCTGGCACAGGAAGAGTACGAGAGGTACGTTAATCATTTCGACGGGACCCCCGTTCACCAGACTTATGCTTACCACTGGGCAAGATTGATAGAAATGGTTCAGGCCGCGGAAAGGATTAACGAACTGGCGTCCAAAGAGGGAATAACAGGTAATAACTTAAGATCACCAGTCAAAGAGCCCGGCGAAGGAGTCGGAGTAATCGAAGCCGCTCGAGGAACGCTCATCCACGGTTACAGTCTGGACGGCGAGGGACTTGTAGAAAGTTCAAACATGATCGTTCCTACAACGAGCAACAGCGCGGCTCTTTCTATGTCGATAAAACGGGCAGCTCTTGACTCTCTGGAAGACGGTATGAGCGACGAACAAGTGCTAAATCAGGTAGAAATGGGTTTTCGGCCTTACGATCCCTGCCTGGCATGTGCCACTCATAGCGTTGACGGTGGATTGGATATTGGATTGAATGTCTACAATTCTGAAGGGGAATTAATAAAAGAAATTGAGAGGTAATAAAGGTGTCGCAAACTATGACTAGCTCACTTGGTGATCGTTCGATAAAGCCGCAGGTGAATTCCCCAGCACGGAATTCACTGCTTCCGATCTCGACCTCGCTCCCCATGCTTTCAGAGAAAGCATGGAACCTTGCCCGCTCGGCCTCCGATAGGATTTTCCTGAACGATCACCAAGTGAACTCAATTAGAAAAAACCGGAGGCAACATGGATTTAACCAATTCTGACCGTGAACTCACGGCAAATGTAGAAGAACTAAGCGGGGAAAATATATTTTCCTGCTATCAATGTGGCAAGTGTTCCGCGGGGTGTCCGTTTACTGAAGAGATGGATATACTGCCCAATCAAGTTATTAAGAAGGTCCAGATGGGAGACGGATCCGTTCTCGATTCAGATACTCCCTGGACCTGCGCCTCCTGTCTCAGCTGTGAAGTTGATTGCCCAAAGGGTAATGACGTGCCGGCAATAATGGAAGCAATCAGGGAGATCAGCCTGAGAAAAAACCTGGACAGGGTCGATATTAACAAACTCGAAACAAAAGGACTGCCCGAGATAGCTCTGGTTAGCAATCTTCGGAAAAAGACCGGTTGATAAAAATGAGAGATATTACCTACTACCCGGGCTGCAGCTTGAAAGATACCGCAAAGGGTTTTGAAGCTTCCGCGGTGAAGGTATCAGAAGAAATGAACGTGAACTTAAAAGAACTCGACCGCTGGAATTGCTGTGGCACGGTTTACTCGCTGACAGACGACAACCTGATGAAACAGCTGGGCCCTATCAGGAATCTGATCAGAGCACGAGACGAGGGCTCGGATAAGCTCTATACGCTATGTTCGATGTGCGATAATACGCTCAAGCGCGCAAACTTGCTGGTGAGAGAAGAAGAGGATAAACGGGACAAGATAAACAGCTTCATGGACCAGGAAAGCGATTACGAAGGAAGCTTAGAAGTACGTCACTACCTGGAGTTCCTCCAGGACGACCTGGGTTGGGGTGAGGTACGTGACAGGGTCGAGGAGCCCCTGGAAGACCTAAATGTAGCTTCTTACTACGGCTGCATGCTTACCAGGCCAAAAGATATCGGACTTGACGACCCCCACAACCCGACTATACTAGGCGAATTGGTTGAAAATCTCGGAGGAACGCCTGTAGATTTTCCTTACGAATCGGAGTGCTGTGGTTCCTATAATACCGTGGATAACAAAGAGATGGTTCTAAATAAAACTCAGACAATTACCGCTGGGGCAAGAAAATCCGGAGCCGACGTCCTTATTACTTCCTGCCCTCTCTGCCATTTTAACCTGGACTCCAGACAGTCAGATTTACTCGAGGTTGCTCCGAATCACAAACCATTACCTGTTCTTTACTTCACACAATTAATGGCGGTCGCATTTGGGTATCCTAAAGTTAACAAATTTGACGAACACGCGATAGATCCGAAAGAAGTTCTCAAATTAGAGAATAAAGTGGGCAGCGAGAGGTGATACCGTGCCTGACAAACCGGAAACTGAAACTGTAGAGATCTTCATAATGGGTAAGAAGTACGAGGTTCCCAAAGGCCTGACGATAATGAAGGCCATGGAGTACAGCGGCTATCAATATATCCGAGGGGTAGGCTGCCGAGGGGGTTTTTGTGGTGCCTGCTCAACGATTTACAGACTGGAAGGGGATTATAAACTCCACACGGACCTAGCCTGTCAGACGACAGTTCAGGACGGGATGTACCTAACTCAGCTTCCATTTACTCCGGCCGGAAGAGAACAGTACGACCTGGAGGAACTGGATATCTCGAACAACCCATTACTCGATCTCTATCCCGAGTTGGCAAGGTGTGTATCATGCAATACCTGCACGAAGACGTGTCCCCAGGACCTTGAAGTCATGGATTTCGTCAATGAGGCAATAAAAGGGAACATAGAGAAAGTAGCAGAACTGTCTTTTGACTGTATCCAGTGTGGACTCTGCGCTGCCCGCTGCCCGGCCGAGATCCCTCATCATCACGTGGGACAGCTAGCCCGAAGGATTTACGGACGGTATCAGGCACCAGAATCAGAACATCTGGAAGAGAGAGTAGAAGAGATAAATAATGGCGTGTTTGACGATGAACTAGAAGAATTGGTCAACCTGCCAGAGGAGGAATTGAGAATAAGATATGAAAACCGGGAAATCGAAGAGTAACGAAAACACAGAAGAGGACCCTTATCCCGAATCCATGCGGGAGTCCATCAAGAAGGTGGAAAAAACTCGAGAGGAGAGGCTTGAGGAAGAAGTAGATATGATGAACCCGGAAGAACGGGACGAGGTCTTAAACAATTTCCACCCCGATTACAAAGAAGAGGGAATGCGGCCCCTGAAGGTGGGCCCAAATAAGGGTGATGAGATGCCACTTGAACTGGCAGACACGCTGGAAGCATACCCCGCCGTTGAACCCTCAAAAGTCGACCTGACAAAAGTAGATTACGAGGTAGATGTACTTGTTATTGGTGGGGGTGGCGCAGGTACTGTAGCTTCCCTCTGGGCAATTAAGGAAGGTATCAATCCATCGGATATACTAATTTCAACAAAACTAAGACACGGGGATGCCAATTCAATGATGGCTCAGGGTGGGATCCAGGCCGCTGACAAAGAAAACGATAGTCCGACGGCGCATTTCCTGGACGTAATCGGCGGAGGCCACTTCGCAAATAAACCGGAGTTGGCACGGGCACTTGCAGAGGACGCCCCGGAAATCCTGAACTGGCACGAGGACCTAGGAGTCATGTATGACAAGAACGAGGACGGTTCCATGCAGACTCTCCACGGTGGTGGTACGTCGAGGAAGCGACTCCACTCGGCAAAAGACTACACAGGAATGGAACTAATGAGGACTATAAGGGACAAAGCGAGGAACCTGGAAGTTCCCGTGGTGGAATTTTCCCCGGCCATAGAACTGCTGACCGATTCTGACGGTACGGTGACGGGGGCGTTATTATACAACATGGAAACGGATCAGTATTACGTTGTCAGAGCCAAATCAGTGGTAATGGCAACGGGGGGATTTGGCAGATTGCATATTCAGGATTTTCCTACCACCAATCACTACGGTGCAACAGCTGACGGCCTGGTTATGGCGTATCGGGCGGGGGCGAACCTTCTGGATATGGATTCAGTTCAGTACCACCCCACTGGCGCTGCCTTCCCCGAACAGATAGTTGGACTGCTGGTAACCGAAAAAGTTCGAGGCTCGGGAGCAATACCTGTAAACCGGGAAGGAGAGGCCTTTGTCTACAACCTTGAGCCAAGGGACGTCGAGGCAGGTGCATTAATAAGGGAATGCTATGGTAGAAACAACGGAATAGAAACACCAACTGGCATGAAGGGGGTATGGTTGGATACGCCGATGATAGATATGTTACACGGAGAAGGAACATTTGAAGACAACCTCGCTTACATACACAGGCTTTACACCCGGTTTGGAATTGACCCCACGGAAGATCCATTGCTCGTGTTCCCCACGCTTCACTACCAGAATGGAGGAATTGAGATAAATAAGGAAGGGAAAACGGCTGTGGAGGGACTATTCGCCGGAGGGGAAGTAGAAGGCGGAGTACACGGAAAAAACAGATTGATGGGGAACTCTTTGCTGGATTATAACGTATTTGGCAAACGAGCCGGAATCGCAGCGGCGAAGCGAGCAAAGGAGAGCGGCTGGGGCGAATTAACGCTGGAGCATGCGGTAAAATACGCCGATCAGCTCGACAAAGCGGGGATTGACGAGGAAAAGACGTCTCCTATGCTCGTTCCTGAATACAGAGGAGAAGAGACTTTATCAAGATCTATTGACGTTTTATAAAACTAATTAAATTACAATTCATTAAAGGGTGAATATGAGTACAGAAATAGAAAAGGAAGAGACTACCAAGAAATGGTCAACTGACAGAGGATACCTTTACATAAGAGAGGATTACTGTAAGGGATGTGGATACTGCATTGAATTTTGCCCACAGGAAGTACTTGAGGAGTCGGAAGAGTTCAACGAAAAAGGATACCATCCTCCCAAACCCAAAGCAATCGATAAGTGCGTGAATTGCGGGTTCTGCGGTAAAATATGTCCGGATTTCGCAATATGGGATGAAAAGGAGGATTCAAATGAGTGAAAAAGCCATTATGACTGGCAAGTACTTTTTGAACGGAGACGAAGCCTGTGCCGAGGGAGCACTTGCTGCCGGGTGCAGGTTCTTCGCCGGTTATCCGATAACTCCTCAATCAGAGATAGCTGAAAGGATGTCGAAAAGGATGCCCGAAGTCGGGGGCAGGTTTATTCAGATGGAGGACGAGCTAAGTTCAATTGCCGCCGTCCTTGGTGGCTCCTGGGGAGGATCGAAATCGATGACTGCTACTTCCGGTCCTGGGTTCTCATTAATGATGGAAAATATAGGGCTGGGTATGATGACGGAAACCCCGTGCGTTATTGCCAATATACAACGAGGCTCTCCCAGCACTGGCCTACCAACCGCAGTGGGACAAGGAGATATGATGCAGGCTCAATGGGGATCACATGGTGACTACGGAGTAATAGCTTACGCACCGACTTCCCCCCAGGAAATGTTCGACTTCACGGTCAAGGCTTTTAACAAGTCGGAACAGTACATGATGCCCGTTTTCGTGATGGCCGACGAGAAGATTGGTCACATGCGAGAGCGGGTGGAGATCGATGAAAGCAGAGTGAAAATTCATCCCCGACGGAAACCCGAAGTCGACCCCGATGAATTTAAACCATACGAACCTGACGATGACCTGGTACCACGTATGGCTTCGGCGGGAGAAGGATACAGGGTCCACGTAACAGGATTAACTCACAACGAACAGGGCTATCCTCAGCTCGACGTAAAGACTCAGCAAGAAAAGGTCGGCAGGCTAGTGGATAAAGTAAAGAAAAACAAGGACGATATAGTCGAAATAGACACGATAGGTATGGAGGACGCCGAAGTACTGATTGTTTCCTACGGGATGGCGTTCCGGACGGCTATGGGGGCATACAAACAGGCAAGGGAGAAGGGAATCAAGGCCGGTATCGTTCGCCTGGTAACTGTATGGCCTTTTCCAGAGAAAAAAATAAAAGAATTTAGTAAACAGGTAAAGGGAATTGTTGTCCCAGAAATCAACCTTGGGCAGATGGTTCGAGAAGTAGAACGAGCAAGCGCTGGCAATGCCGAAGTTAAGCTAGTCCCACATCCCGGCGGAGGATTACACAAACCAGAACAGATACTTGAAAGCCTGGAGGCTTTGTTATGACGACAGAACTTAAACAGAAAGAAGAAGTAAAGCCAGAGCTTACTACGGCTGAACATCCTGCAACAAAATACCTCAGAGAGGAAAGATTGCCACACATCTGGTGCTCCGGCTGCGGCCTTGGGTCAGCTGTGACAAGCCTAACTAACGCTTACGAAAAGCTCGAAATACCTGTAGACGATATCGGGGTAGTATCTGGCATAGGTTGTGCCGGAAGAGCAGCGGGATACTTCGAAACTGATTCATACCACACGACGCACGGCCGGGCAATTCCGTTTGCAACAGGATTAAAACTCTCCAACCCCGAGATGAATGTAACAGTATTCAGCGGTGACGGCGATCTATTTGCCATCGGCGGCAATCATTTTATCCACGCGGCTCGCCGTAACGTGGATATGACTGTTATCTGCGTGAATAATTACAATTACGGGATGACAGGAGGGCAGTTTGGCCCTACAACACCTCGGGGAGCGACCGCAACCACGTCTCCCTATGGCAACTACGAAAGCCCGTTTAACCTTCCTGACCTGGCCGCTTCTGCGGGAGCAATTTACGTCGCCCGTTGGACTACTGTTCACGCCAGAAGAATTCAACAAGCCATGGAAGACGCACTCTCCAAAAAAGGCTTTTCCTTTGTCGAGATATTATCTCCCTGTCCAACCGGTTACGGCCGAAAGAACGATCTCGGTGAGGGAATTGATGAACTAAAAAGTTATCAGAATAGATGCGTTATAAAACACGGTTCGGACCCTGGCGAGGCGGAGATTGTACGGGATCCGGAGGCGGAGATCGTGGTGGGAAAATTCGTCGACACCGATAGACCTACCTACTGCGACATTGCAGATGAGTACCTGAAGGGTGAGAAATAATTGGGAGGCTGACCTCTTAAAACACTATACTTATTTAAAAGGCAAAATACGGACCGGTTCCTCGATTAGTTAAATCTCCCGCCCTTTCGCCGAGGCGGAAAAATTTTAGAGGAGGTTAAGCTATGGAAGAAGAATTTAGCGAAGAAGAACTTCTGGAGAAGGCAGAAAAACCGGGGAAGGACGCACTCAAGTTCCACCCATTTTACAGGGGGAAGATCCAGACGAATCCAAAATGTCCAATCAGGAGCTTTGAAGATTTTGGCATCTGGTATACGCCGGGAGTGGCTGAACCGTGCAGGGAAATAGACCAAGACCCGGAAAAGGTTTTCGAACATACAAATAAGGCAAACATGGTGGCGGTTATCTCGGACGGTTCCAGGGTCCTCGGGCTGGGTAATATAGGTCCTAAAGCGGGTTTGCCTGTAATGGAAGGAAAAGCTCTGTTATTCAAGTATCTCGGCGGAATCGATGCTTTTCCAATTACCCTGGATACGGAAGACCCGGAAGAAATAATTAGAACCGTAAAGATTCTTGAACCTTCCTTCGGCGGTATTAATCTGGAAGATATCGCGAAACCCAAGTGCTTCGAGGTGCTGGATACGCTTCGAGAAGAGATGAACGTACCCGTCTGGCACGACGATCAACAGGGAACTGCGTCTATAGAACTTGCTGGAATAATTAATTCTCTCAAAATAGTAGGCAAGGGTCTGGAAGAAGCGACTTATTCTATCGTAGGGGCCGGTGCGGCAAATGTCGCGCTGACCCGAGTAATGTTTGCTGCAGGCGTTCCTCCTGAAAACGTGATAATCTCGGACAGCACCGGAATTCTTCATGAGGGTCGAGGAGACCTCGAAGCAAATAAAGACTATAACCCCTACAAGTGGGATTTAGCGAAGAAAACCAACGGCGAGGGGAGAACCGGGGGACTGGAAGAAGCAATCCGCGATACGGACGTACTGGTTGCCGCTTCTGCACCGGGACCGGATACGCTGAAAAAGCAGTGGATTGAAAAGATGAACGACGATGCGATCGTCTTTGTCGTCGCGAATCCAATCCCGGAGATATGGCCCTGGAAGGCAAAGGAAGCCGGAGCCAGGATCGTAGGAACCGGTAGATCGGACTTTCCAAACCAGATAAATAATTCCATCGGTTTCCCCGGGATCTTCCGCGGTACACTGGACGTAAATGCCAAGACCATAACTGACGAAATGGCCATAGCCGCGGCTCACGCCATTGCTGAGACGGCTCAGGAGAAGGGGCTCCGGGAAGACTACGTAGTACCTACGATGGACGAGTGGGAGGTTTTCATCAACCAGGCTGTGGCGGTTGGCCAGAAGGCAATTGATCAGGGAATTGCCAGGAACGAATTAACCAAGAAAGAATTACAGGAATCCGCCCGATCCAGGATCGAAAAAGCCCGAAACTGGACGCAAAGTGCAATGGAAGAGGGGCTAATAGAAGAACCACCGGAGGAATAGAAGTATCGTAGCTCATGCTCACCGTTCGTTAAAACCCCAGGTGAATTCCCAGGGCGGAATTCACTGCTTCCTATCTCGGCCTCTCTCCACCCTTTCTTTATTATACTAAGACAAAGTGAGGGTTCCGGGTCGAGAAGCCTGGATGTCCTGTCCGCAGGTAACAGGACTCGAACCAGGGTCACCTCCGAAAGGTTGGAACGGGCCCGCTCGGCCTCCGATGGGATTTTCCTGAACGGTCAGCAAGAGCTACATAAAGGTTGATAATATCGGTAACAGTAAATCGCTATGAAGTTTCAAAAGAGTTAAAAATTGTTAACTACTGGCAATAATACATGAGGTGATAGAACATGAATCCGGAGAGACTCGCACAGGAGTTGGTTGATCCGATTAAAACGGCGGTCACCACGCTCCCGGAACCGACGCTGGCAGCGCTGAAAGAAGCACGAGAGAAGGAGGAAGATGGTGCTCGAGTTCAACTGGACGCAATACTGGAAGCCGTGGAAATCGGACAAAAAGAAGAAATACCAATATGTCAGGACACCGGAACGCCCACCTTTTACGTTCAACTGGGGGCCGATTATCCGGCCATCGACAGACTGGACGAGATCAAGATGGCTTTCAGGGGGGCGGTCCAGCTTGCCACCAAAGAGGTACCCATTCGGCCCAATACCGTTAACCCAATTTCGGGAAAAAATCCTGGAGATAATACTGGTCGCTCAATCCCCTGGATAAATTGGAATATCACTGACGGGACTGACCTCAAAGTTACATACCTTCCAAAGGGCGGAGGTAGCACGAACATGAGTCAGCTAACTATGATGACACCAGGTAAAGGAATCAAGGGGGTAAAGGAACTGGTTCTGAAAAGAATCGCCTCTATGGAAGGGAAGCCCTGTCCACCGACTGTCGTCGGAATTGGCCTAGGAGGATCGGCGTCCATATCAATGAGCTTGGCAAAAAAATCTCTTTTGAGACCCGTGGGGGAGCGCCACGAAGACCCGGAAATTATGGACCTTGAGAACGAACTGAAAGAAAGAGCAAATAATCTCGGCGTAGGACCGATGGGAGTCGGAGGAGAGACGACAGTTCTGGATGTAAAGATAGAATACGATCACAGACATCCAGCTTCCTATCCCGTGGGTATAGCGCCACAATGCTGGGCAAACAGGAGGACCTCGTTCCTGATAACCCCGGAAGGAGATATTGTGGAGGTGGAAAGATGAAAATACTGAAAACCCCTTTGAATCCAGAAGAAGTCGCGGATCTCCGAGTAAACGAGCCTTTCAAGGTCACGGGCAAGATATTTACCGCCAGAGACGCGGCTCACGAAAAGTTGCTGGATTTTGCAGAAGAAGGTGAAAAGGCCCCGTTAGACCTTTCGGCTTACCCCTGCTTTCACTGCGGTCCGGTAATGAAAGAACGGGGCGATAGCTGGCAGGTCGTTTCCGCTGGCCCCACGACGAGCATTAGAATGGAAATTTTCGAGGACGAGTTCATGGATGAATTCGGAACGAAGATTTTCATAGGCAAAGGGGGCATGGGAGAAAAGACCTCAGAAGCACTGGTTCAACATGGAGGAGTTTACGCCCAGTTTACTGGAGGGGCCGGATCACTAATGGCTGGTTCTGTAGAAGAAGTAGAAGACGTCCATTTCCTTGAGGAACTGGGTGTACCGGAAGCAGTCTGGGTATTCAGGGTAGACGAATTCGGACCACTACTTGTGACGATGGATTCGACGGGGGAGTCCATTCATAGAGATATTTCAGAAGAGATAAACCGAAACTTACAGAAAGAAATAGAAACTCTTTAGCCCAACTTCGGCTGGCGTTTTAGCAACCCTACAAATCCCCGGTGGCTTTGGCTATCATCACGAAGACCTTGGGCCTCTATCGTCGTCGGGAGACCTGGTCCTGCGTAATTTCACCATTCAGGTTAGGAATTAATTAGAGTGGGCGTAACTTCATTGCTAAAAAGAGGCTCTCGAGGGCAAATCTATTTTAACACTGGTGATTTCGACTTTGATAGGTAACGAAGAATCTGAAGATAGGTATAGTCTAAGACAGAAAATTGGACTGATTCTTGGCCTGACGCTCTTTTTGCTAATTATATTCCTTCCTGCAGAAATTCATAGTCCAGCGGCAAAGAAGACGCTGGCGATAGCCGTTTTGATGGCCACCTGGTGGGTTACCGAAGCTCTGCCCATTCCCGCCGTTTCGCTCCTTCCCCTGGCTCTTTTCCCCGCACTTGGAATAATGGGGTCGAGTGAAGTGGCTTCCCAGTACGGTCACCGCCTCATATTCCTGTTCATGGGTGGTTTCCTTATTGCCGTAGCAATGCAGAAGTGGGATTTACACAAAAGAATTGCCCTGTACATAATCCGGTCCATCGGAACCGGGCCCAAGCAAATTGTCCTTGGATTCATGGTGGCCAGCGGTTTTCTTTCAATGTGGATTTCAAATACGGCAACTACGATGATGATGGCCGCTATAGGACTTGCGGTGGTGTCTTTTTTAGCAACGGCCAGCGAGGAAAAAGCCCAAATCAAAGGTAAGCTTCGGACCAACTTCGGAGTCGCCCTGATGCTGGGCATTGCTTATGCCTGCAGCATTGGAGGGATGGGTACGATAATAGGCTCTCCCCCGAACGCCCTTCTGGTCGCTTTTCTGGAGAATAACTTCAACCAGTCAATATCGTTCTTGGACTGGTTGATAGTTGGCCTGCCAATAGTGATCATTCTTCTCCCTATAGCCTGGTGGTATCTGACAAATATCAGCAGCCCGATTCGACTTAATAAAATCCCAGGCGGGGAAGAATTGATCAAAGAAAAGATCCAGGAACTCGGTCCTATGGGAAAGGGAGAGAAGAGAGTACTGGCAGTTTTTATCCTGACCGCATTTCTCTGGATAATTCGGAGTTTCGTGATATCCCCATATTTACCCATGGTGGGAGACGCAACTATTGCCATTTCTATGGCTCTATTGCTTTTTCTTATCCCGGTTAATCTCGAGAAAGGAGAGTTCGCGCTGGACTGGGATTGGGCAATCAAGATTCCCTGGGGTACATTAATACTGTTCGGAGGGGGACTTGCGCTTGCAAAGGGTATAGAGAACTCAGGACTCGCTATCTGGTTGGCCGAGAAACTGGACAGATTTACTCATCTACCGGTTCTCTTTTTCCTTCTCGTTACGATCACTTTAATGGTAAGTTTGACTAACCTGACTTCTAATACGGGTACGGCGGCAATGAT
>JAGXLB010000181.1 GCA_018334915.1 Candidatus Bipolaricaulota bacterium | reverse complement strand
AAAGTATACTTAATCCCCAGGTGCCAGCCGAAACTAGCACCTTCTGCTTCGGTAAGGACGTAATCTCCTCCACCGAATATGGAGAGCGGGACACCTTCACTAGGAAAGTTGAATTCAATTCCTGCAAAGGTTCTAGTTTGCTTATAGTACAGAGAAAACCAATTTTCACTTCCCAGGTAAGGAGAAAATCCAGCAATTTCTATTGGGTATATTTTCACACCGAGAGATAGATTGTATGGCTCCTTCTCGTAACCAGTAGGAGCTGATTCAGCCATATTCGGGCCAACTCCCACTTCAGCAGCAAAAATCCATAATTTTGCTTCTGCGAATATAAACGGTGTAGTTCCAACCAGTTTTGCTCCTGCTCCAAGTTCCTGGGCGGAAATCGTATGAGGTACGGAACCAAGCAAGACGACAGTAAAAATGATGAGTAAAATTAACCGAAACCTACTACTTTTCATGGCAACTACCTCCCTGGAAGCACCTATATTATAGAAAATATGGGAGAATATCCAAATTACCCATCTCACCCGCTGGGTCGATAATGTCCGCTTAGAGTCCAATTCTCGGCTTGCTATTCTACCTGATAGCCCGATTAGGTCTGCTTAAAACAGCATTGGGTAGAAAATTTCAACAATAATTACTGGAAAGTTTTCGGCAATATTTTACAGTTATAACTCTGCTTAATCTTGACGTGATAGATTGGGGTGGAACTATTTCAACATTCGTGTTGGGAAAACTTGACTGATCTTCTCAATTTGTTTATCTTATTCGTAGATTGGTAGGATAAAAAAGTATACAGGAGGTGTTGTACATGTCCATTGGAACTGCCATGGTTTTAGGATTTTTCTGGTCACTGTGGGCTACTGCTTTTCTAGCTTTTCTGGGATGTGGACCTTATTGCTAGAAGTTTTTCCAGAACTGGGGAACCAAATGGGAGTACACAGTTTTTTTCGATAGTAAGATAGGATAGCATATAAAAAGAGTAACCCCTCGGCGCGGGATTCCGAGGGGTTACTTTAGTAAGAAGGTGACTATATGGTCTTTATGAGGTTAACTTTTACGGCGCTATCTTTCCACCCTCTTTTGGTCGAGGTTCCGTTATTTAAACGTGTGGTTAGATAATAAAAGGATAGAAGCTTTTCTTAAAAAATGGAAAGTGTGTAACCGCTACATAAACCGCCGTGCTCTATCGGTATCAATAGTGCAACGTATACCTCTGTCTGTTAAATTCACCAATATCGTCCAAAGTCCAGTTTTGAATTATGTATACGTGCCTTATCACTTAAATCGCGTTCCTGGAAAAATCCTGATCGTGCAACATTCTAGGGGTGAATGTTGCGCTACCTCCGGAACTAGCTGGTGCGGTCCAAAATATCTAAACCACCAGTTTAACTTTAGCTACCACACCTATCCTGCAGTCTTTCGGTAATGGTCTTCTCAAGACCCACCGTATCTCCTTCGGAGTTTATGTAAAACCTGACACCACACCCACTAACTTGTACCTCAGATCCCGGATTGGCTCTTATCCCGATATCATTGTAAGCTACCCGGCAGTTTTCTATTTCTAGCTTTGAATTTCCGAATAGGGCTATTCCATGGTCATTGCTCGTTATCCTCGAATCACTTAGAGAAATATACGAATTTTCCCTCAGATCCAGCCCGCTAGTGCAATCGGTAAACTCGGTATCCGTAATGTAAGCCCGGGAATTTTTCATTAGCCTTACCCCGTCCGCGGCGTCCGAAACCGTCGAATCGATTAATTCGAGGAAGGACTCGTCGGAAAGAAGAATACAGGTGTTACAGGTCCCGATCTTGCTGGTTTTTATTTCGCCCTTCGAGGAGTCTTTTAGCTTTAGTCCAAAGCTTCTATGGTTGGAAATCGTCGAATCATTGATAGCAACGGTCGCGGTCTCCGATAAAACGAGGCCATTGCCCGAAATCCGGGTATCCTCGACCAACAAACTGCTGTCCCCGTTTAGACACCCGGCCTTTCCGTTTCGGGCGAGACTCGAACCAGAAATATCTACTTCCGAGTTTCCCGTTACCCGCAGGCCGCATTCTTCGTTGTCCATGATAGTTACGTTTACCAGGTTAAGCCTTACGTCTTTTTGGATTGAGATGCCGTCCGGATAAAGGTTACCCTCCCTGTCGACGGGGGCGCCGGAAGCACTGCTTACCGTTAGACCCTTCAGCGTAACTTCCAGTTCCGAGCCCTCAATCGTGAGGATAGGACGGCCCTCCCGTGCGGGCTTGATGACGACCTGACCCCGTTTCGTCCCCACGAGGGTGATATTCTTATCTATCGTCACGTTTTCACTATAGCGGCCGGCTTCGATGGTCAGTCGGTCGCCGGGAGCAGCTGCTTCAACTGCTGCGAAAATAGAAGTATAATCACAGCCAACTCGGCAGACTTGGAGCCGTGCGGCTTGGACAAAGAAACCGGAAAAGAATATCGTTGTTAAAAGGGTCAACCCAAAAGCCGTAACCCAAGGCTTTAACCTCTCGAGTAAACCATGTGAGGCTTTATTTTCTCTATTTTTGGTTCTGATCACTTCTCGCATAGCGCGACACCCCAGATGTTAGATCGAGGGATATACAGTTCCTGTTCACCGGACTTACTGTAAACTTTTAGGCCGCCTCCTTCTGGCTCATCCGGCCAAAGGGGGCCCAAGGTAGCGTACAACTTCCCGCCAGAGGCAAAGTTCAAATCCAACGGCTTCACGATACTATCCACAAATACGTCGATGAATTCCCCGTTCGGTGCGTAGCGAAGGATGAAGTTTTCTCTCTTCTCGTGACCGGCGATGAAAATCTCCCCTACGGCATTTACTCCAAGAGCAATCGGTACCCGGAGATGCTGATTAACCCTGTTTCCCATCTCCTCGTAGCTGTATTCCGAGATAAATGGTTTGGCCTGGTTGTAGTCCGGAGCCGGGATCCTAAGGATATAACCCTTGCGGGGTGGGTCAGTAAGCACAGAAACGATAAGATCGTTGGAGTACTCACCGGCTTTTAAGAAGGCCAAATCGTGAGGATTTTTCCCTGCTTCGAAATATTTTCCCTTGATTAGTCGTTCAGGTTTGTTCCGTGGGTCTCCGTCCTCAAGGGTCCAAATTCCCTTATTTGGGGTAGTGAAAAATAGGTTCCCGTTCGGTCCGAAGGTCAAATTAAGCGGTCGACCGGAAAAAACACTATTCGGCTCATCGACCACGACTTCCTCCTTGTATTTGCCCTGTTGATTAAACCTAACTATTCTCCCCTTGCTGGGTTCTGCGGCGTAGAGTAATCCTCCGGGTCCACAAGCTATTCCGTGAGGACACTCAAGGGATATGGTTAACGGTTTTAGGCTCAAAAACTGGTAATAGGGTTTTAGTACGTTTCCGTTCGAGCGATTTGTTAGATAGATTTCGGGTCTATCCGCGGCGGTTACCTCTAACCCGACTGTTACAAGTAAAACTGAGAATATCAACAATAAAACAATACTAGGAATGTAAATCTGTCTTTTAACCAAAAGTCCCACCTCCTTTTTTCTTTTGTCATATTACCTCCGGTTCTTTTTGTTGCCCCAAATGTTGTAAGCGCGAATAAAAAGTCTTCTCTAGATAGTATTATATGTAAGTCGTTAACACATGAGTAACGCTTTTTGATTTTTACTCAGGTAGTTCTTTTTATGCCCAAATCAGTTTCTATGGACCGATAGCCCCACAATAGGAACCTTATCCGTCGGATTTCATTTCTAGTACTTGTGCCTCACCTTGTTCTTCTACACTCCACGTCCAGGGTTTTAGGTAATCCTCAAAGGGCATATAGTCGGAATAGTCTTTTACTCCGTACTGATCTTTCGGAGGAGTGGGGCTATAGTTAGCCTGAACGAGCTCCACGGAGTCTTGTGGATCCTTCCAGACGGTCAAATTGGCCGGATCGTAAGCCATCGGGTAGTAGAGTTTACCCTCTTTATTACCGAGGGCAAAGTGGTTCTGCTCACATTGAAACATAGCAAAGATCGCCTCATCGTTTGTGCTGACCTGTGACCAATAGATCACGTAGTTTTCCGGCGTTGATTGAATTAGGTAATCCACTCTGTCAACATGGTAACCCCTTCCGTCGCCGTCCTCGACCGGATATTTTGACCTCTCCTCCGCTAGACTACCCGGATCAAAAAAGTAATATTTCCCTTGATGCTTGATATAGCTTGTACAGTGTCCACCTACATTGTCGCTATCAAGACTAGAATACCTCCAAACGTAACCAACCTCTTCATAATCATCTTCCAATAAATAACGGATAATATTGGCAGCACTGGCACAATTGACCGTACCGTCTCTAATTGCTGGCTTCGCCGGCTTCGGAAAGCCCCATCTTATACCTTTTTGTCCTTCTGTCTTCGCATTGTGGATACCTGGTTCGGTGGCAAGGTGGATGAAAGAAAGTGCTTCAAACAGGACGTCTATTTCTCTTTGCGCCCTTTCCGGTTTTCCTTTTAAAGAAAGTATCTCGTCTTTAGTGTTATCGGGAGTTCCCAGGGAAGTAGCAGGAACCCAGTAGGTTTTAGGCTTTAACCCCTCAAACCATTCACTTAAGTCAACCTCAAAATCAGCGTTTACCCGCAAACCTTGAACATCATAGCCCTCTGGATTATCCACTCTATGTAAAGTATTTTTTGGATCCGGTTGTTGAGACCATTTCTTTTCCCATAGGCTAGTTTCTTCAGTAGAAGCTTCTTTCTTTTCCTTTGAGAAATGGACGCGAATAGTTCCCAAAACTTCTTCTCCAGCGTCATTAACTCCAGTAAATATGTGATCCCGGAAATGAATGTCGTTTTTGCTAGGTAGGCCCGACCCGAAGCTCTTTGATTCGCCAAGTTTTATGTATGAACTACCCCACCATTCCTTGAAGTCATCTTCCTGATAAGTACCCACGGCCAGGTACCTGCCATCGTAAAGATATGCCTTTATGGTCATTTTCTTTATCGTGACACCGAAGTCTCCCGAGGGCTCTACTCTTAGCCTGTAGCGCCACATACCTTCTTCATCCGGGTGAACGGTCTCCTTGTTGGTTGTTATCTCAATGCCTTTAGAGCGGTCCAGAAACTCCTCTTCTTTTGGCGGACCTTCCC
>JAGXLB010000028.1 GCA_018334915.1 Candidatus Bipolaricaulota bacterium | reverse complement strand
TCCCGGAGTAATGACCACCCATTACGGCGACGGGGGGCTGGTCGGAGCCCTGTACAAACAAAGAACCGGGACGAACTACACCTTTACCGGCCACTCTCTGGGAGCTCAGAAGTTGGATCGACTCGGCGCCTCCGAGGAAAAGATCTCCGAACTCGACGAAAAGTTCCACTTTGCTCGACGGTTAGTCGCGGAAAGAGTAGCGATGAACCGTGCCGATCGAGTAATAACGAGCACCAATCAGGAGCGGTTCAACCAGTACAGTCATCCCGCCTATCGAGGCGCGATCGATGTAGATAACGATGACAAATTTTCCGTGATTCCCCCCGGGGTGAACAGAGAAATTTTCACCGAAGAAAAAGGCGAAGAGGACGAGCTGATAAAGAACAGAGTCGAATCCGCAGTAGAAAGGGATATACCCCCCGATAGGGGTGCACTTCCTTTAGTAATATGCTCCAGCCGGCTAGACCGAAAAAAGAACCATATGGGACTGGTAAAAGCTTTCGTGGAATCCGAAAACCTCCGGGAGGTCGCGAATCTGGCTATAGTTGTTCGAGGAGAGGAAAACCCTCTTCGTGATAGAGGTAGGTACGAAGGCGAGTCAAAAGAAATACTTGACGAAATTGCCTCTATTCTCGAGCAAAACGACCTCTGGGACGCTGTGACCTCTTTTCCTCTTGAAAATCAGAAGGAGCTTGCAGCTGCCTATCGCTGGGCCGGGGAGCGGAGGTCTGTATTCGCTCTTACTGCACTTTACGAACCATTCGGCTTGGCCCCGTTAGAGGCAATGAGCTGCGGATTACCGGCTGTAGTAACCAACCAGGGTGGACCAACCGAAAGCATGATAGACGAAGACACGGGAAAAAGATACGGCGTTCTCGTAGACCCAGAAGATCCGGAAGAAATAGCCGACGGTCTCCTGGAACTATTAACTTCCGTGGAAACCTGGAAAAAATATCGGCAGGCGGGACTTAATCGCGTGCTTTCCCGTTATACATGGGAACAAACAGCTAAAGGCTACGGCAGAATTTTGACTGAAATAGAAGCCAAGTCAGGGGTAGTAGGAGACGAGATACCTGTACCCGAATTTTATACGGATCCATCCCCGGAGAAGGACATTGACCTGGATAAACTCAAAGAACTCTACTTCTCAACCGATGCCAAATAAACTGTCAAGAGTAGGAGATGATCTCAATGTTAGGTGACGAACTTGTTATTGAAGAGTGCCATACGGAACGAGCCCGGGAAATCGTAGCAATTCTGGATGATAGATTATCCGGCAAAGACAAGTTCGTAGTTACCGTAGCCGGGGAGTCCGGATCAGGTAAGTCCGAACTGGCCTCCGAAATTGCCAGACTTAACCGGGAAAATGACCTACCCACCGGTATCCTTCAGCAGGACGATTATTTCGTCTTTCCACCGAAGACCAACCACGAAATGCGGAAGAAAAACTTAGACCAGGTCGGGACCTACGAAGTAAAGCTGGATTTTCTCGACTCCAACCTCCGATCTTTCAGGAAGGAAGTGGATTCTATATTCAAACCTCTGGTCGATTACAACGCGGACAGAATTAACACCGAAATTAAAGAAGTAGGGAAATACAGAATTCTAATCGCCGAAGGAACCTATACAACAACACTACAGTTCGCTGACTTTCGTATTTTCATCGATAGGGATTACAGGCAAACCTATGAGGACCGAAAACGCCGAGGCCGGGATAGGATGGAGCCGTTCGTCGAGGATGTTCTGGAGCGAGAACACGAAATAATATCCTCTCACAGAGACCGGGCTGACCTACTTATAACATCCGACTATGAGGATATCGAGCTGCAGGTATAAGATTAACTTTCTGCTTTAACTTCCTGAAGACTGACAATTCCTTTCACTGAAAACTTGCCGGTAGTGTTTGCCTTAGCCCGGGGAAAGGTTTACCATAAATAGACGGTTTGTTTAGAATTGTTAAGGAACTGGCCTCGGCCATTACCCTGGCAATTGTTATTTAATTAGCCCGAAAAGGGTATTTTCCAAGGAGGGATAGCCCGATGTGGCTTAAAAAAGTTAAACTGACGTTTGTTCTGGTCCTGGCAGTAGGACTTCTAAGTGCTGGCGCTTTGAGCGCGGAGCTAGGAACAAAGAAAAACCCTGTCCAGTGGCTCTTTCCACCGTCCACGAACGCCACAGTAATAGAAGACGTGGCAAACGAGATTGCGAAGGACCTTTTCGAAATGACAGGTATCTACATCGAGCCGCATGTTACGGCCGATTACGCTGCCCTTATAGAAGCCGTAAAGGCGGCAGATGGTGACACGATGGCCACTCCAACTACCAACCAATACACTACACTCTACCAGGAAACGGATGGAGGGGTTCATCCCAGGCTTGCAGCTGTTAGATACGGTTATCCGTACTACTTCACCAGCGTCTACGCCCCGCGGGACGAGATGGATTACCATCCGACGACGGAAGGCGCTCTGGAAGCTTTGAAAGGTAAAACCTGGATTTACAACGACGTCGGGAGTACCTCCGGTTACGTAGTTCCAAATAAGGTATTCGATAACCACGGAGTCGAGATAGAAGAGAAGGTAGAAAGTGGAGGACACACCGCTTCACTTATCGCCCTGCTGGAAGGTAGAGGAGACTTTGCAACTTCTTACGGTTCCCCACCCACCCCACCCGACGGAGTTTACTTTGACTGGGAGTACGGCGACGACCCCGAAATCTGGATCTGGAACCACGCGCTCGACAAACTCTATCCAGAGGAAGTTAGGGGGATGATTTTCGATACCAGAAATGCAGCCGGCGACACCGGTATGTACGATTACTGGGAAGTTATCAAGGAAATAGGAGTAGTTGCCACCTTCGGTCCCATGCCGAACGACGCACTTACGTTCGTTAATGACTTTCCGAAGGAGATGGAAGATAAGTTAGTCGAAGCCGTCGTCGAGCACATCAGGACGGAAGAAGGCTCCGAGCTCTGGGGCGACTCCAACTTCTACGAGTGGACCGACGTGGAAAGGATCTCGGACGATTACTACGATGGCTACAGAGAACTAGTTGGTTACCCGGTGCCTGACGAAGAATAATTGAATTTTCATTTACAGAGAGGGCCGGAATTAGCCTTCCTGCCCTCTCTGTTTTTTTACCCATGGAGGGAGAGAAATAACTTGGCTCAATTAGAAATCAACAACCTGTCAAAGATATATCCGCCGGACGTCCTTGCTCTGGACGATATTTCTTTTGAGGTCGAGCAAGGAGAATTTCTCGTGATCATAGGGTTATCCGGCTCCGGAAAATCCACCCTGCTTCGCTGTATAAACAGGTTAATCGAACCGACGGAGGGCAGCATTAAATTCGAGGGGAAAGAAGTAACAACTGCCTCCAGCAAGGAATTAAAGGCGATTAGAGAAGAAATAGCCATGGTTTTTCAAAGATTCAATCTAATAGAACGTTCTCTCGTATTGACCAACGTCCTTACCGGTCAGCTGGGCGAGCTCAGTTTCTGGAGAAGCATGCTTGGTCGCTTCCCGGAAGAAATGAAACAGACTGCCCATGAAAAGCTTAAAACAGTTGGAATACCGGAACAGGCATTCAAGAGGGCCGACGAACTAAGCGGAGGACAGCAGCAAAGGGTCGGTATTGCCCGGGCATTGATGCAGGACCCGAAAATCCTTCTTGCAGATGAACCCGTTTCCAGTCTGGATCCAGCAACTTCCGGAACCATAATGGATTACTTAGCCGAAATAAACGACCAGGGAAAGACGGTGGTTACCAGTCTTCACTTTTTGGACCTGGTCAGGAAATACGGGACTCGAGCTATCGGTTTAAAAGGTGGCAAGATCGTCTACGACGGTCATCCTAAGGGAATAGACGACGAGAAATTCAAGGAGGTATTCGGTGAAGAAGCCGAAAAGGTTCACATTTCCTGACCTATCCGATCGAATAAAGCCCCTGTTACTTGACTGGTTAATCTGGGGATACCTTGCCTACACTGTAATTTTTCTCCTTGATAGCTACTGGTATACACAGTACGTGGATTGGTACGGTTCCTTAACCCTGCCACCATGGGGCTGGGCCCTAACCGTTCTCGGGACTTTAGGGTGTGCCGTGGCCAGTGAAAGGTTTGGAATAAGTGTGGGACTTAAGACCATAAAGGGTGAAGAAAGGTCACCCCAAAAGACCTGGGCCCTGACCAACTGGGGAATTACCACACTGGTACTGGTCATTTTTACATTCTGGGTTGGCTGGTTGACCACTGACATGGAGATCGGAATAATAACCCGCAGGGCCTCGAAGACTTCTCACCTCTGGTACGGCTTATCGCACCCGGACTTTACCCATTTAATAAATATAGATCCGGAACTCAATGATACCATACTGGGTAGCCTCGTAGACACCCTGTTCATGGCTTACCTGGCAACGGTTATAGGAGGATTCCTGGCAGCTCCACTGGGTTTTCTCGGGGCAAGAAATATAATGGGGGGAAGCCCCTTCAGAAAGACCATCTTCTACATCACCAGGGCCTTTTTCAACGTGGTGAGGTCAGTGGAGAGCCTTCTCTGGGCCATCGTTTTCGCAATATGGGTTGGTTGGGGCCCTGCCGCGGGAACGTTTGCCTTGCTCATCCACTCTATGGCTGCTCTGGCAAAGCTGTTCTCCGAACAGGTGGAATCGATAAAGAAAGGTCCGATCGAGGCAGTCCAAGCTTCCGGCGCTTCGTTCTGGCAGATAGTTAGGTACGGCGCTGTTCCTCAGGTGATACCCCAGTATACAGCTTTCCTGCTTTACCGGCTTGACATCAACGTCCGAATGGCAACCGTAATTGCCCTGGTAGGCGGAGGGGGAATTGGCCGATTCTTCTTCTATTACAAGAGCCAGCTGGACTGGAACCAGGTGGGAGCAGTAACTATAGTGATTGCTACGGTAGTCTGGTTGCTTGACTACATTAGCGGCAAGGCAAGGGAGAAGATAGTATGAATAAGGAAACCGAAATACCGGAAAGAAGTTCCTGGCCGTTCTGGAGAAATCTCGGGTTTGTCATTCTCTTTGCCGTCGCCTTCGTGGTAGCGTTAAACAGGATAAACCTTGACCTCTCCCTCCTGGTAGACAACTTTCCCAGTACTTTAAAATTATGGTCGGCATTTGCCAAACCGGACTGGTCTGTCTTTAGTGAAGGTGTAATTCTGCTGATCAAGACCCTTTACATGGCATTCATGGCAACGGCCCTTGCTCTACCTTTCGCCATAGTTCTATCGTTCCTCGGGGCAAAAAACTTGATGAATTCTCCTGTGGCAAAAGCCATTTACACGTTTGTTAGAGGTCTGGCCAGCATCATTCGCTCCATCCAGCCAATTATCTGGGCGATTATTTTCGTAGTCTGGGTCCGAACGGGGCCGTTTCCCGGCGTACTGGCTCTCTGGATCCACTCCGTCGCCGACATGACGAAGCTTTTCTCGGAAAGAGTAGAGAGTATAGACACCGGACCAATGGAGGCGATTCGGGCTACGGGAGCGGGAAAACTGCTGGTACTGATTTACGGAGTGATCCCTCAGATCATCAACCCCTACCTTTCGTTTACACTTTACAGGCTGGATATAAACGTTAGAATGGCGACGATAATCGGGATAGTTGGTGGGGGAGGTATAGGTATGCGGCTCTATAGCTACATCAATAAATGGAACTTCCCGAAGGCGGTCGTGTTGACTATGTTGATCGTGATAATGGTCTGGGGTATAGACTACCTGTCGAGCCGGCTGAGGGAGCGAATAGAGACCGGAGGAGGAGAAAAGTCCCAGGAATATTCCATTTAATTCATCCTCCAGGCAAAATGAACAGCACTCTTGTCGGCCTGGCGTCATGGTCGGAGGAAAGGGCGGCCCAAGATCCCAGCTTATCTTGAACTAAAATCACTATAACTTAGTCCTTTACTGACTTCAACCAATCATTTATTTTTATCCTCCTCAACCGTATAATTTTTCGGTTGAATACTATTATAATTAATAACCGTTGACCAAGAACGATTTTTATTAGAGGTCGGTATGACAAGTATTGAAGATAATCGAGTAACAATAGACGGAAGAAAACTATACAATGCTTTCGCAAAAGGAGCGGAAAAGGTAGTCGAGAAGAGAAAGCTACTTGACGATATAAACGTATTCCCTGTCGCAGACGGTGATACGGGTAAGAACATGGCTCAGACCCTTCGGTCAATAGCAAAAAATACCAAGCCGGACAATTCAGTTAGCACCGTCAGCAAAGACATGGCGCAGGCCGCACTACTGAGTTCAAGAGGCAATTCGGGAATAATACTTGCTCAGTTTATCAACGGGATAAGTAAGGCAACCAGTCAGAGAGACTACCTTCGATTAACCGAGTTTGCTCAAGCGATGAAAGAAGGAGCAAATCACGCATATAAAGCCACCAACCAGCCTGTCGAAGGGACTATTTTGACGGTTATGAGGGAATGGGCTCAGTCACTTCAAAAGTACGCTTCCAGCAAAAAAGACCTACCTGAGTCACTGGAAGATTCTCTCGAAGTTGCAAACAACTCGCTTAAGGAAACGAAATCCCGGTTGAGGGAGCTAAGGGAAGCAAACGTAGTGGATGCCGGCGCAAAAGGGTTTGTCTTGTTTCTAGAAGGCATATCGGCGTTTTTTAAAGAAGGTAAAACCGCCGCCTTCGAAAGTATAGACGATCTGGAAGAGGAAACTACCCACCACATCGACGCAAATCAGGGAATGGCCGGACCCCGCTACTGCACGGAAATAATCCTAACCGGAGAGAGCCTGGAAACAGAGGAGTTAAGAATTCTGGCGGAAGACTTCGGCGAATCACTCGTAGTTGCCGGAGGAGAAGGCCAATACCATATTCACATCCACACTGACAACCCCGCTGAGTTGATGTACGAACTGGAGAAAACCGGGACCGTGGCAGACCAGAAAGTCGACGACATGAGAAAGCAGCACGAAGCAGTCTACGAAAGGACCACGGACGTCGCTATCGTAACTGACTCCACCTGCGACCTTCCACGGGAAGTAATGGACGATCTTCCTATTTACTCTGTACCCCTGACAGTAAGTTTCGGTGACGATCAGTTTCTTGACAAGACTACCATCACTCCGGACCAGTTTTACCGAATGTTGGAAGAACTCGGAAAAGACGAGGAATATCCCACCAGTTCTCAACCTTCCCCGGGCCAGTTTAAAGAAACTTATTCCTTCCTTCTCGAAAATTACGAATCAATAGTATCTCTCCATATTGCCGGGCCGTTAAGCGGAACTGTAGAGGCTGCCCGGAAAGCGGCAAAAGAGGTCGATGAATCGAGAATATCCGTCATAGATACCAGACAGCTTTCAACCTCACTGGGACTAATTGTCCGGGAAGCAGCCAATCAGTTGAAAAACGGGTTGAGTCAACAGGAGTTAGTCGAATATACCGAATCTCTAAGAAACAAGGCAAAGATTCTGGTAAGTGTAAAGGACCTGAAATACATGGTAATGGGGGGGAGGGTAAATCGCCTCGAAGGCTTTCTCGCCCGCCTGTTAAACTTCAAACCAATTATATCCCTTGACGAGACTGGCGATTCGGAACTTCACGGGAGACCGCTGTTGAGAAAGACCAACTTCAACCAGATCCTCGATATGGTTAAAAACCCCCACAATAACTCCAGAGTAAAAAGGTATGCGATTGGCCACGTCCGCGCTCCAGAAGAGGCAAATGAAATTGCTACGATGATCAAAAAAGAAACGGGCCTAACTCCGGATTATACGATGGATATTTCCCCGTTGATTGGAGCACATGCAGGGATAGGCGCAGTCTCAGTATCTTACCTCACTGAATAATATGTTTATTCAAGGTCCAATAGCAATTGTAGTAGCAGTATTTTTCTACATGACGTTGGTCTATTTAATAGCCCAGATTAAATCTGACTACTCAGTAGTAGATGTCGCCTGGGGGCCGGGGTTCGTCCTGGTTGGAGTTCTCTCAGTTATTATCTCACCTGGGTTAACAATCCGCGGTCTCGTAGCGGCCACACTTGTAGGAATATGGGGATTGAGGCTCGGCTATCACATTCTGCAACGTAACTGGGGCAAACCCGAAGACTTCAGGTACCAGGAGATGAGAGAAGACTGGGAGGGGCGGGCTTACCTGATAAGCTACGTCAGAATATTCCTGGTCCAGGGCCTCCTATTGCTCGTTATCTCTTACCCTCTTATCCTAATAAATTTTCTGCCGAAAGATGGGGTCAGGCCGTTAGACTATTTGGGCATATTAGTCTGGTTGATTGGATTCGGGGTCGAGGTAATTGGAGACTACCAACTCTCGAACTTCATCAAGAACAGGAAATCCGAAGAAAATAGAATTATGACGGAGGGCCTCTGGAAGTACACCAGACACCCGAACTACTTCGGAGAAGCCCTGCTCTGGTGGGGGATTTACCTATTAACGGTATCGGTGCCCTACGGCTGGGCAGGTGTTGTCAGCCCAATAGCGATAGGCTATCTTCTGCTTTTCGTCTCCGGAGTTCCGCCCCTGGAAAAGAGGTACGAGGAAGACGAAGAATATCAGGAGTACGCTGAACGAACGAACAAGTTTTTTCCCTGGTTTCCTGAAGATAAAACTTGAAAGCCTATGGGACACCTGACAAAAGGGGTTAATATACAAAAACCCCGCAGACAATACCTGTTTTCACCTCTCAATTAGACAGTTATCCCTTTCTCTAAGGACAATTGACCGATAATAAAGGCCTGATTGTGGAAAACTCTGTGGATAACCTGTTAAAAACGGGATAAAATCGTGGTTTTTTGTGGAAAAGTCCTGTTGAAAAGAGATAGCGAAAGTTATCCACAGTTGTTTTCAATAGAATAAAGGGAGTATTCACACCCTGTCCACAGGATTTTCCTCAGCTCTTGCTTCCCTCGGACTGGGTTTTATAGAAGGTTTTCCACATGTAAGAACTTCCCTAGTACTACTACTAAAAATATAATGATTTAAAAACCAGAAGTACATTTAAGGGTAATTTGAAAATAAATGTTGTTTTTATTATGATAATTTTCGAGTTTGTTTAGCTTTTTAGGTAAACTAGGTCATCTCAAGGAGATTTTCTCATGAGTGATAGGTATGATGTCATTATTGTCGGTGCCGGAATCATCGGAACGGGAATAGCACGAGAGTTATCCAGGTACAAATTAGACGTTGGTGTGTTGGAAAAAAAGCCTGACGTGGGATGGGGTACGACAAAAGCAAATAGCGGAATAATCCACGCAGGATACGATGCCAAACCTGGAACTGTTAAATCTTCCTTTTCAGCACCGGGAAACAAGATGTACGAGAAGTGGACAGAAGTCCTTTCGGTACCATTTAAACGTCTGGGATCTTTTGTGTCCACAGAAGACGAATCCCAGCTGGGTAAGTTAGAAAAGTTACTGGAACAGGGCGAGGAAAACGGAGTTGAGGGTCTCGAGATAATTACCGATCGACGGAAAATTGAAGAACTGGAACCAAATATCACGAAAGGTGTTGAGGCGGTTTTATACGCCCCCACTGCAGGGGTAGTGGCCCCGTATAAACTGTCGATTGCTCTGTATGAAAACGCTCGGGCGAATGGTGTGGATTTCCAGTTTAATTCGCCTGTAAATGATATTACAAAAACAAGTGAAGCTGACGGATTCGAGTTCTACGTGGAAGCAGGTGGTTCGCGATACGAAGGGGATTACGTGATCAACGCGGCCGGAATTTATTCGGGGAAAATTGCCGATATGGTTGGCGATGATAGCTTTTCCATATTTCCGGCCCGCGGAGAGTACTACCTGCTGGACAGCGAGATAGAAGAATACGTCAGGAGAATAAACTTTCCCCTACCCACAGAAGAAAGCAAGGGGATACTTGTCACACCTGCAGCCGAGGGGAGTATAATTTTTGGGCCAAATCACCAGCCGCTGGATAAGCCATCCGTGGCCACGACGCAAACCGGCCTGGACCAGGTGCTAAACGGAGCGATGAAGCTATTCCCCGATATTGATACCAGCAAAATAAGGACTAACTTCGCTGGGTTACGGGCGAAGGCCGGATCAGACGATTTCGTCATCGGCGAGTCCGGAGCCGCTAGAAACTTCATCAACGTCGCCGGTATCCAGTCGCCAGGGCTTACAGCCGCTCCGGCAATATCGAAACACGTAATTGGGATTCTGGAGGAGTCAGGGCTTGAGTTATCCGAAGACCCCGGTTTTGACCCAAAAAGAGAACCTATTCCAAAATTCGCGGAAATGGATACCGAAGAAATTGTTAGCTATACCGACAAGTACGAGGCAGCAAAGGATATAGTCTGTCGCTGTGAGGAAGTGACCCGGGCTGAGATCGAAGAGGCGATCGATCGAGGGGCAACGACTCTGGATGGGATAAAGTTCCGGACGAGATCTCGCATGGGTAGCTGTCAGGGTGGATTTTGTACACCCAGGCTGATCGAGATTCTAGCGGACAAACTTGGGATTTCGCCGAAGGAAGTAACCAAGAAAGGGGATAATTCTTACTTGTTGGCCGAAGAAACCAAGAAGGGCGAGTGACAATGAATTCAAATACTAAAAGCTTGAAGAAAGACATAGTCGTGGTCGGTGGGGGACCGGCCGGTATGGCTGCCGGGCTACGTGGCGCTGAAGAGGGAGCCGAGGTAATGATTGTTGAGAGGGATATAGAGCTGGGAGGTATACTCAACCAGTGTATCCACAACGGGTTCGGTGTCGAAATTTACGGGGAAGAACTGACCGGACCGGAGTACGCGGAGAGGTTTACAAGTCAGATAGGGGAAAGTACCGTTGATGTTAGGTTAAATACATTCGTTCTCTCAATGCAGCCGGACAAATCGATGACCCTTTTAACACCGAATGGCCTGCTTGAGGTTGAAGCGGAAGCGGTCGTTCTAGCTACCGGTGCCAGGGAAAGATCACGGGGAGAAATTCGTATTCCGGGTGGTCGTCCTTCCGGTGTAATGCCGGCGGGAACGGCACAGGAACTAATAAATAAAAAAGGATTTCTTCCGGGCAAACGGGTTTTTGTTCTCGGCTCCGGAGATATTGGGCTGATAATATCACGGAGGCTGACCTGGGAGGGAGCTGAAGTCGTTGGGGTTGCTGAAATAATGGATTACCCGACCGGGTTAAACCGTAACGTGGTCCAGTGTCTCCACGACTACGACATCCCACTTCACCTGAGCCACACAGTGACGGATATCTACGGGTCGGATAGGCTGAAAGGGATAAAACTCTCCCGGGTGGATGATGGTATGCAGCCAGTCGAAGGTACAGGGAAGGATATAGATGTAGATCTGCTTCTGTTATCTGTCGGTCTGGTTCCTGAGAATGATTTCTTCAAAGAAACCGGCGTCACGTTGTCCGAGAAGACGCGGGGTCCGATCGTGGATGAGTGGTTCCAAACCGATGTGCCCGGTATCTTTGGCTGCGGAAACTCTGTTCATATAGAGGATCTGGTTGACTGGGTTACGATGGATGGCTTCCGGGCCGGAGATGGAGCTGTTGCTTATGCCGGCAACGATAGTTTGCCGAACCCCGAAAAGGAAGTAATTGCAGGGGAAAACATAAATTACGTGGTGCCTCAGAAGGTTAGCGGCGAGGACCCGTTCCGATTTGCATTGAGAGTGGAAGAACCCATGGAGAACGTAGATATTTCGATAAAAGGGACCGATATTTCCTTCTTCCAGAGGATAGTCACGCCAGGGGAAATGGAAGTAGAGGAAGTATCGAAGGACGACCTGGCTAAGATCAAAGAACTGGAAGAGTTTGAGTTCGAGGTCAAAGGGAGGAATTAATGCCAAAGAGAGAATATACCTGCGTTGCCTGCCCGAAAGGTTGTACTGTTGAAGTAGAATTCGAAGGTGACGAAATTAAGGATATTACCGGGTATAATTGTCTGAAGGGTAAAGATTACGTAGAAGACGAATTCCACGACCCTCGTAGAATACTTACTACCACCGTAAAGATCAAAAACGCTAAGTATCCTCGAATACCGGTGAGAACGGAAACCGGAGTACCCAAAGACGAGCTCGATTGTTGTCTTGACGAGTTGACCGAAGTCGAGCTCGAGGCTCCGGTAGATATTGGGTATACGGTCATTGATGACGTCTGCTCGACGGGAATATCCGTAGTTACCAGCAGGTCCCTGGAGGAAGTTACGGTCTCCAAATTAGAGTAAGAAGTTAATTTATCTCAGATCTTTCGCCACTATTCGGAAGGAAGGTGAAGGTCACAAGAAATCACTATATTTTTTAGTTCAAACCTCCTGTCCCTTACCTGGCTGCCGGATTACCTCTACTGGTACGATTTTAAGGTTAAATTAGTTGCCAGAAAGCAGTAATTCGGGTCAAACGGATAAATCCGCCGTTTGGGAAAGAATTGAGTAACTTATTTTTCTTTAAGTTGATAAGACTTGAAACATCAAGATTAGCCTTGGAGGTGGGTAAAGTTAACACTAAAAAGTTCGTAGGAGCGATCGATCAGGGGACGACGGGAACCAGGTTCATTATCTTCAATCAAGAGGGCAAGCAAGTAAGTTCGGCCTACAGGGAGCACGAGCAGATATATCCTCAGCCGGGATGGGTCGAGCACGACCCCCAGGAAATCTGGATAAATTTAGGCGTAGTCACCCAGGAAGCCCTGAATAAAGCCGGGCTGAAGGCGAACGACCTTGCTGCCGTGGGAATTACGAATCAGAGGGAGACTGTCTTTACCTGGGATGAGAAAGGCGTGCCTTTGCATAACGGAATAGTCTGGCAGGATCGCCGTACTGCCGACAGGTGCAAGGAGCTGGAGGAAACCGAGATCGAGCAGGTAGTGGAAGAGAGGACTGGGCTAAGGCTGGACCCTTATTTTTCCGCCACAAAAATTGAATGGCTCCTGGAAAATGTGGAAGGGCTAAAGGAGAAGGTAGAGGGAGGCGGGGTACATTTTGGGACGATCGAAAGCTGGCTTATCTGGAAGCTCACGGGTGGCGACGTATACGTTACGGACCATACTAACGCCTCCCGCACGATGTTGTTCGACATCGAAGAAAAGGACTGGGATAAAGAGTTGCTCGATTTCTTCGGGGTCCCGAGGGATTGTCTTCCTGATCCCGTGGAAAACGTAGAGGAGTACGGAGAGGTAAGCGGCCTGGACTCTCTGGAAGGGACCCCGATTGGCGCAGCGCTAGGGGATCAGCAGGCGGCTTTATTCGGTCAAGGTTGCTACAGTCCGGGTGAGGGAAAAAACACGTACGGTACCGGTTCTTTCCTGCTGGTAAACATCGGAGAAGAACCCACGATCGGGGACAAATTGCTTACGACCATTGGGTTCTCCTCGGGCGGCGAGACAAAGTACGCTCTGGAGGGCTCGATCTACTCGACTGGAGCAACAATTCAGTGGCTTCGGGATGGTCTGGGTATTATTGACGAAGCGAGAAAAAGTGAAGGACTAGCTGAAAGCCTGGACGGAAACGATGGTGTATACCTGGTGCCCGCTTTTGCCGGACTCGGAGCTCCGCACTGGGATTCCAACGCTCGGGGAACAGTTATCGGTCTTACAAGAGGGAGCGACGAAAGACACCTGGCGAGAGCGGGGTTGGAATCAATTGCTTATCAGGTGGAGGACGTTATTCGAGCAATGAAAGAGGAAGCGGATCGGCAACTTGCTGAACTTAGAGTTGATGGTGGAGCGGCCGAAAACGACTTCCTCTGTCAGTTCCAGAGCGATATTTCCTCTATTCCCCTGCTCAGAACGGGAATATTTGAGTCGTCAGCCCTTGGGGCTGCTTACGGAGCTGGATTGGCGGTAGGGGTTTGGGACGATCTTGAAGAACTTGAAGGCTTAATCGAGACCAGGGATAACCAGAGGTTCGAACCGGAAATGGAAGAGGAGCAAAGAACTGAATTGTACGAAAAGTGGGAGGAAGCAGTAGAGCGAGCTAAAAATTGGGTTTTGTGAATGAATTTTTTTGTAATTACCATTCTTATTTTTTAGTTCGTTTTATTTATACCAAAATTTAGCGGTTTTCACCCTTGAAAAGTAAATTTATTCGCAAGGTGTATTTCTCCAACAGGGCTGGTTGAAAGTCCCGAAGAAGAGACTTGGTTTGACGATTTAGTCATCACCCACTGAGGGAAGGGATAAACTTTATGGAACTAAAGGATATACGTCTTGTAATCCGTCTTAGACGATTTGGTGCGGAGGAAATTGCAGGTCTTAGGTTATCTTAATTTTTATTTTGTAATCAGTATTTCATCGGTATACTTAATTGAGAGTATCTTAAATTTTGTAGATTTTTAGGAGGTGGTAAAAGCTAATTAATTCTAAGTGGAAATTGGAAAAAATAAGGGTATATTCTTAAAATAGGAGAGTTAAAAACTTTGCGATCAGGAGGTCAATATGCAAAAAAGAAAAAGCCTTTTTGTATTTGTCTTGGTTTCTGCACTCGTATTTAGCCTAACACTTACGGGGTTGGCTCAGGATACGGTGGAGCTAAAATTCTGGCACGCCATGAGCGGAGCCAGGCTGGAGCCCGTTAATACGTTGGTGGAAAGGTTTAATGAATCTCATCCCAATATCGAGGTTGACGCCACTTTCACCGGGAGCTATGAAGAAACTCTCAACAAAGCCATAACTGCGTCCAAGGGCGGTAATCCTCCCAATATTATTCAAAGTTACGAAGTCGGGACCCAGATGATGTGGGATAGTCCCTATGTGGTACCGATAGAGGACATCGCGGAACCCGGTGATGTGGACTGGGGAGACTTCTTAAACGTGGTCCGAAGGTACTATACCAACAGGGAAGGAAAGCTGGTCTCCATGCCGTTTAACTCCTCCACTGCAATCCTTTACTACAACAAGGATATGTTCAGTGAGGCGGGGCTTGATCCCAGCAACCCCCCTTCTACTTACGAAGAAGTTGAGGAAATGGGAAGCCAGTTGGTCGAATCGGGCGTTGCACGAGACGCGCTAACGTATGGTTGGCCTACGTGGATATTCGAACAGAGTCACTACTGGACCGATAGTCTCTACGTTAATAACGGGAACGGCCGGGAAGCTAGAGCGACCGAGGTGTTGTTCAACCGGGAACCCGGAAAGAAGATAATGCAGACCTGGGCTGACTGGGAAGACCAGGATATCCTGGTTTACGGTGGAAGGGAGTACGAACCCGATTCCGCCTTCCTGTCCCAGCGTGTTGCAATGCTGGCTCAATCTACCTCTCACGCAAAGGATATAGTGGAAACGGCTCCGTTCGAGGTTGGAACTACCTTCCTGCCGCGTCCTGCGTGGGCCGATCGCGGCGGAACCACTATCGGCGGTGCATCGCTTTACATCTTTGAGGACTCCGAAGAGAAGATGGAAGCAGCCTGGGAATTCGTCAAATTTATTAGTAGTACTGAAAGCGCAGTCTACTGGCATAAACAGACGGGTTACTTTCCGATCAGGTACAGTGCCCTCAGGAAGCTGATGAACGAAGGCTGGTTTGCGGATAACCCGAACTTCCTTACCGCGTTCCTCCAGGTACTAACGGCCAAACGTACACCGGCAACCTCCGGCGCAGTGGTCGGAAGATTCCCCCAAATCAGGGACATAGTTGATGAAGCTGTGACGAGTATATTCGCCGATGAGAAGACCGTAGAAAAAGCTCTTGAAGATGCGGCGAAAGAGGCTAACATGGTCATCGAGAGATACAACGAATCTCAATAACGGATAATTTTGTTGTGGGGAAGTCAGTTTTGAATTAAAACTAATTGCGATAAATGTCGCGGGGGAGTTATAGAAATTTTCATTTTATAACTCCCCCGTTTATATATAATGTGATATAAGAGTGGTTAGGTATGAAAAGTTACTTTCCTGAAAAAGTATTGCCCTATCTCCTCGTGGCGCCTTCGATTATCATCATTATAATATTCCTCGTTTACCCTTTTATACAAGCGATCTGGGGGAGTTTGATAAGAGGAGGAGTATGGGGAGCGAATACCAGGTTTGTCGGTCTTGGGAATTATGTTGAACTATTTACGTCCCCGGATTACCTCTGGACACTGGGCAGGACGTTTATGTTTGCCACTTTTGCCACACTTGGAGGGATGGCTTTTTCACTGGGGCTGGCTGTACTGCTCAATCAAAGAATCAAAGGGAGAATGTTCTTCCGAACCGCGGTAATCTGGCCTTACGCTCTGTCACCGGTAATTGCGGGAGTCCTATGGGCATTGTTGTTTGACCCTTCTTCCGGGCTATTCACCTACCTTGCAGAAGTGATGTTCGGGCTGGAGTTAAACTGGCGCACGGACGGCACTCTGGCTTTTATTATCATTACGATAGCCGCTGCCTGGAAGAATATCGGTTACAACGTGGTTTTCTTCCTGGCCGGGCTACAGAACGTCCCGGAACAGGTCCTCGAATCCGCCGAAGTTGATGGAGCGAGCTCGTTTCAGCGTTTCTGGAAGATATCCATCCCTCTCATTTCTCCTACGATATTCTTCCTGCTGATCATGAATTATCTTTACGCGTTCTTTCGAACTTTTGGGCTGGTTGACGTAGCAACCCAGGGTGGACCGGGAAAGTCTACAGAGATATTGACCTACAAGCTGTATCAGGACGCATTTGTTTTCTTCGACGGTGGGTCCGCGAACGCCCAGTCTGTCCTATTATTTATCTTCATAGTCGGGTTTACCTATCTCCAATTCCGCTACGCTCAGAGGGGGGTCTTCTATGGGAGTTAGCCGAGCTAAATGGGAACTGTTCAAGCGGGTTGCTCTCTACTTGACCATTATAGTAGCGATCACTATAGTCTGTTTCCCGGTTATCTACGCGGCGATAATGAGCACTCGGGATCTTCAGGGAACGTTCCGTTATCCCCCCGACCTAATGCCCGGAAACAGCGCCTTGAGTACCTATTCTCAGGCCTGGAATACGGTGAACCTGGGCCGCCTAATGTTGAACTCGGGTATCGTAGCTGTCTCTACGAGTATTATAAAAATTACCCTCGCGATGCTAGCGGCGTTTGCCATCGTATTCTTTGATTTCAGGTGGAAATACCTGGCGTTTGGGGCCACGTTCCTTACCCAGTTACTGCCCGTGCCGGTGAAGATCGTCCCCACTTTTCAGTTAATGAAGAACTTTGGCTGGGTTGACTCTTACTATGCTCTGACCGTCCCGTATTTTGCAACTGCTACGGGAACGTTTCTGTTCCGGCAGTTCTTCATGTCCGTTCCGGAAGATTTGGTTGATGCGGCTAGAGTGGACGGTTGCAGGCCAATGAAGTTCCTGAAGGATATTTTAATCCCTCTTTCCTGGAACAATATCGGAGCTCTTTTTCTGGTGGAATTTGTCTACATGTGGAATCGATACCTCTGGCCCCTTGTGGTAACGGAATCGGAATCGATGAGGGTTTCTCAGATCGGGATAAAGATGTTGATGACGACGGGTTCCATCAATAAGTGGAATATAATTATGGCTGGTGCCATCATAGTGTTGTTACCACCGCTTGTTGTATTGTTATTCCTTCAGAAGACGTTTATCGAAGGATTTGTAATGAGGACCGGCAAGTAAACTTTTCCGGACGCAGCGGAAATGATGAAATTATTTTAGTTGGAATTGGTTAATAAAGCTTAAAATTCCTAACAAAATGGTCCGAATTCCATGCTAGAAGATTATGACGGATTTATATTCGATCTGGACGGGACGGTTTTCCTTAGCGATGAACTTCTACCCGGTGCAGTGGAAGTAATAGAAGTTTTACGTGACAACGACAAAAGGATAGTTTTTCTCTCCAATAAAGCTCTGCAGAGAAGGAACACTTACGCCGAGAAACTTTCCCGGCTGGGAATACCGGTTGATGAAAGCCAGATCGTAAATTCTTCGCTGGTTACGGCCAGGTTCCTGGCTAATAACGAACCGGAAGCTTTCGCCTATGTAATAGGTGAACAGCCATTAATCGAGGAACTTAAAAGTCACGGAGTTAGAATATCATCCAATCCCTCAGAGATAAATTACGTGGTTGCGAGCTTTGACCGGGATTTTCATTACGATAAGTTAAAAATTGCTTACGAGGCAATAAAAAACGGAGCGATGTTCATTGCGACCAATTCCGATCGGACCTGTCCGGTAAAAGGCGGCGAATTACCCGATGCGGCGGGAATGATCGGTGCTATCGAGGGAGTGACTGGTAAGGACGTTGAAATGGTTGCCGGCAAACCCTCGAATTATATGCTTCAGTCTGCGCTCGAGATCCTTGGGGTAGGCAAGGAAAGGTGTTTGCTCGTTGGAGACAGACTTGAGACGGATATCAAAATGGCACTGGATAATAACATTACTGCCGCGGTTGTCCTTACTGGAGTAACGTCGCGATCTGACGTCGAGAACAACGAAATAAATCCCGATTTTATCCTCAGGAACATCGGAAAGCTCCGCTCTTTGTCAGATAGTAGTTAGTAAAAAGAAGCCATCTTTTTAATTTCCGGTGGGGACGGGGTGTTACCGGTTGGTCATGATCCGGATAAAGTTGGCCGCGTTTTCGATATGGTCCAGGATGTTATTGGCCTTGAGGGCAATCTGGATTAGGTGATACTTTTCGATTCCCTTCATGTTTTCTGTGTGGTATATTGATTTTATCGCTTTTCTCGTGGTTTTGTCCGCGCTGTGTTCCAGGTCGTTTATCTCTTCAATAGCTTCCCGGACTTCGTCCAGCTTTTCCTGACCGCTGCTGGTCCCTTTTATTACCGCTCCGGCGTTTTTGACAAGCTCGCTATATTCTTTTACGGATTTTTCAAGGATACCGGCCAGGCTATTCAGAGAATCTTTGTATTTGTCAGGTAATTTGTCCGTGATATCTAACAGAGGGAGAAGCTCGGCTACATCCTGAGAATTGTCGGCTATTTCGTCCTGATGCCAGAGTAAAGAAAGCAGGTCCGATCTGGCTACGGGCATTAAAAGATCGCTCCTGGGTAGTTCCCTCCGAATTTCTTGTTTTTCCTGATCTGCTTCGAACTCTAGATTTGAAACTGTTTCTCCCCGTATTGCATTTCCTCGAGTGTACTCATGTAGTTCTTCTACCAGAGCCTCGACGGTTGCCTGGACCTTTTCGGCGTGCCGGGACAACTGTTCGAATGGTGAAGTCTCCGTTAGGTAACCGGAAAAAGAGCGTCTGATTTTTTTAATTTTATTAAAACTGAAAAATGACATGCTTTCCTCCAGAGTAATTGACGACAGGACGACTTATTATGCATATAAATATATAGTTTAATTACTTATATAAGGTTAGTATAATTGTGTAAATTCTTCAAGGGGTTATAGACCGCTTGTAGCGTTCTGATCCCCCTTCTTCA
>JAGXLB010000180.1 GCA_018334915.1 Candidatus Bipolaricaulota bacterium | reverse complement strand
TCTTCCGCTCCGGGAGTATCTAAAACGTTCCAGTTTTGCCCACCGTATTTAAACGAACCAATTCCCAGATCTATCGAGTATCCGTGCTCCTGCTCCTCCGGTGAAGGGTCAAAAGTTAAATCACCGTCAATACCGCTAATATTAAGGAATTTCTCTGCCAAACTGGATTTCCCAGTTCCGGAATGTCCAATTAAACTCAACGTCTTCGAATTTGCCATGAAACTACCACCTCATCTTTCCTGGTAATATTTTCCATAGTAAAGATTAACTGATTAAAACCTAAAAACGAGTATAGCATAATGAAACAAACAGCACAACGCATAATAGAAATCCGCCAACCTCCAGTTGGCCTCAACCCCCAACACCCGTACCCATAGCCATAGCCCCATACTTCTAATGACATCTAGGTTCAGACAGGAAGCCTGTCTATAAACTGGTCACTCTCAACAGTTTAAAAATTAGGGACGAGCGAGGAGAGAATACAAAGATTCATCAGAGCCTTTACAAGAAACCGCAATCACCCAGCTATCAAACGCCTCCTCCCTGCATTTTCGGATCCATGATGTCTCTGAAAGCGTCACCGATTAAGTTCCAAGATAGACAGAAGAACGTTATAGCTATCCCGGGAATGACTACTGTATACCAGTATTGAAACGGGCTACCCGACGTTCCCAGAATCCAGTTCCGGGCAAAACTTATCATTTGCCCCCAATCCGCGTAACCAGTAGGAGCACCTACCCCGAGAAAGCTCAAGGTGGCGGCAGCAATGACTATAGTACCCATATTCATGGAAGCTTGAATTAGGACTGGAAAAATAGAATTTGGTAATATGTGTCTGGATAATATACGAAAATCACCTGCCCCAACTGCGTCAGCAGCGGAGACATATTCTTCTTCTTTAACCGACAGGATATTACCTCTAATCAACCTCGCATAAGCCATCCAGCCAAAAGCAATTAACGCTATCATTGCGTTATTTAGCCCTCTCCCCAATACAGCGGTTAGCACCATTGCAGCCACTAAATATGGTATAGAATAGAATACGTCGACAATTCTCATTAGCACCTCATCAATTGCTCCCCCGTAGAAGGCAGCCAGTGTACCTATAAATACTCCTATTACAGAACTAAGCCCGACCACCAGAAGAGATACCCGGAATGCAGTTCGAGTACCCCAAATTACTCCATAAAAAATGTCATATTGTCCCTCTGTGGTACCAAAAACATGTCCCTGACCGGGAGCTTTTGGAATTGAAGACCAGCCATCTCTAGGTATCCGATAGGGTTCAGAAGGATACTTGGGAGGTGCAAGCCAGGGAGCCGAAATTCCTATTCCAATGAACGACAACACGAGAACCAAACCAATAAGCGATAATGGGTTCTTGAAAAGTTTGATAATTTTTTTCTTCATAGTTTAGTCGTATGTCACCCTGGGATCCAAATAGGCATATAAGATATCAACCGAGAGATTCGCAAACACCAAGAGAACTCCGTTAAATAGTGCAAACAAAAGCAAGGAACTGGTGTCGTACTGTTGTGCAGCTCTTACAGCCCAGCGCCCTAAACCATTCCAATTGAATATCGTCTCCGTCACCACTAACCCGTTAATCAAAAAAGCAAGGTAGATTCCTCCTATGGTAACTACGGGAATTAGAGCGTTTCGTCGAGCGTGCTTTTTAATTACTTTGCTTTCTTCCAGCCCCTTGGACCTGGCAGTAGTAACAAAATCCTTTCTTAAGGTCTCAAGAAGGCTGGAACGCATGATCCTCAGAAGCATAGCCCATCGGACGTAAGACATTACTATAGCGGGAAGAATGATATGCTTCACCGCGTCCCAGAAAACAAACCAGTTCCAATTCAGAATGGCGTCAATCGTGTTCATATTCGTAAACCTCGTAAAAGATTGGGATTGGACTATAGACGAAGCATCCAAACCAAGCCGGCCCGGCGGGAACCAGTTCACAAGCCCACCGTAAAAGAGCATAAGCAACAGTAATCCAGCAACAAATGACGGTAGTGACCAGCCAACGATGGCAAATACCCGGGTTAGGTGGTCAATGACGTTGTTATGGTTTACCGCCGAGACAGTACCCAACCATATCCCTCCAAGTATAATTGGTAAGGCCGACCACAGCGCCAGTTCCATGGAAACGGGAAAATACTGGAGAAAGGCTTCTGCAGCCGGCATGCTAGCACTCTCCGAGTACCCGAAATTAAAGTGTATTACATCATTTAACCATCTACCCAACCTGACCCACACGGGGTCATTCAGTCCATATTTCTCGACTAACACCTCGACTTCGGTATTCTTAAGCTCCGAAGGAGATCGGATGAAAGTAGCAAGTTTTTGCTGAGGGCTCAAAAGCTGAAGCATCCCAAAGATAATTAATAAAATTCCCATCAGGACGAACGGTATAATTAAAAATCTTCTACTTATATAAGCCAGCATGAGATCTAACCATCACCTTAAATTAAAACAAGACGGGCGAAAGGCAAACACACCTTTCGCCCGCTCAAAGTTGAAATTAACGCTATTCGTAACCCTTATAAACTGGATATAGCCAGCTGTACCAGGGTTCGTACATCGGGTTAAACGGAGCGTCCTGTACCCAGGTCCGAATTGCTCTTACTCCTAATTGCTGTGGCAGTGGGAAGCTGGGAACCAATTCCTTAAAGCGCTTCTGCAGTTCGTAGTACGCTTCTTGTCGTTTCTCCGTGTTGGTCGTCCCGAGCCCCTTCTGAATTAGCGGGTCAAATTCTTTCTTACACAGCTCAATTATCGATTTCCCCTGAAAGCCGGAGAAAGTGCCCTTCGGTCCCGCAAACGGTTTGGCAAAGTTATGAGGGTCCGGGAAGTCGGCAGCCCAGCCAATGATAAATAGCGGCATCCTACCAGTTGTTAGCTTTTCCAAGAAGGTTGACCACTCTACAGCCCTTACTTTGATTTCAAATTTCGGGTTGAGCTGTTCTATCATGGCTTCAATCATCTGTCCAGCAGTCTTTCTCTGGTTATTTCCTGAATTATATAGAATGGTGAGCTGGAACCCTTTCTCCCACAACGTACCTCCGTGAGCTTCTTTCAATAGCTGCTTAGCCTTATCCATGTTCTGCTTATAGGGCTCAAGTTCCTGGTTATAAAACGGTTGCATATTCTTTGGAATTGGAGCATTTGTATAGTACCCCAAACCATATTGTATTTCATCAATAAATGACTGATACGGGAACACCTGCGCAAACGCCTTTCTCACTTTGACGTCATTGAAGAAATTCGAGGGTATACCGTCTCCCCAGGTTCCGGACCCGACCAGATCGTTGTTTTCCGTCGGAATATCAGTGGTAAAGAAGACTGCAGGGTTCATTGCCACAGTGGGTAGTGTCTTGTAGAGTTTAACATTCTTCATCTCCTCAACCTGCGGCAAGAATTGAAGGCTAAAGCCCATGGTGTCGGCTGCGCCGTTTTTAAGTTTTAGCTTTCTGGTACTAAATTCCTTGACCCTTTGATAAACTACACGTTCGAGTTTGGCTGGCGCTCTCCAATAATCTTCATATCTGGTGAAAACTACCTCGTTCCCCTTATCCCAGTTCTCGAGCTCGAAAGGTCCCGTACCATTTGCTTTGTCGTAGAGTGGGGACTCTGAAGGTGCTTGTCCGCCACCGGGATCGTGGTAGTCAACCCACGTTTCAGCAGTGCCGGGCCAGGCGCCTTCCTCTATCGCCCACTGTTTATCAAGAATAGCAGACCAATTGGCACCGTGGGCAAGGATTGACATAAACGGCGGATAGGGCTCAGGTAAGGTGAAGATGACGCTGCCGCCATCAACTTCGACGGCCGGGTCTATGTATTCGTTAAAGGCCTTAATCCGCTCTTCTTCAGTTGTTTCAGAGAACTTATCTGCCTCAGAGACCTCTTCGACAACCAACGTTTCTACGCTCTTGTAACCGGTCAAAGGTTGGAGGACCATCCAGGCAGGTCCACCGGTACGATCATAAATCATCACCCGTTCGAACGTATATTCGACGTCCTCAGGACTCAGATTGTTGCCGTTGTGGAAAGTAACCCAGGTCTTTATCGGAAACTCATAGATCGCTTTTCCGTCGTCCGTGGTCCGAATTAACCCGTTTTCCCTCGTCGGAACCTTTGTGGCCAGCATGGGCTTAAATTCACCGAGGCTGTAGCCCTCTTTATCTAGCTCATCGGCATCGGCTTTACCCATGGGGAAACGGACCAAGTTCTCGTACATCTGGGTCACTATTGCGGAACTGGTAGTATCATAGATATAAGCCGGGTCAAGAGTAGACGCCGAACCACCAATGGTAGCGGCGACAAATGTATCCGGGTTTTTGATCTCCGGTTCATCCTGAGCCAATCCTGCTACGAACAAAGAAAGAATAAGCGAAATGGAAAGAGCCAAAATTAAACCTCTCTTCCATGAATAATTCATAGACTATACCTCCTTAGTAAAATTGTTAAATGACTGTAGAAAAAGGGAATTTCCCACTTTCCTCTACATAACATAACACTCTCGCCTCAGACCACCCCCCTTCTTAAATTAAGGCAAGCTATTCGTATAACGAGCAATAAATTTTATTGGGGAGAAATCTAGATTGCAAGGAAACTCCTTTGCATAACATTCAAAGATTAAGGCCAAATAAAACTTGGAGTTCCTCCAGATGGTAGCTTCAGAGCGGTTGAAAATGAAACCAACCCCATGTAACATTTTAGCAGTCTCTTGGTGTGAGTGCTAATTTATGAAAAACAGAAAAGAACTTATCTTAAAAGAAATAGTTGACGGATATATCGAGACGGGCGAGCCGGTATCCTCAAAGATGATACTAGAGAAGTACGATCTGGATTACTCCTCTGCCACGGTAAGGAACGACATGCACGAACTAGAGGAAGAAAGATACCTAAAAAAGCCCTATACCTCCGGAGGAAGGGTCCCAACTATCGAGGGTTACCGGTATTTCGTAAGCTGGTTAATCGAATTGTCCGAACTTTCCGGCGAGGAACAGCGGGCAATCGTCGAAGCTTACGAATTTGAGCAGCAAAATACGGAAAGGTTACTCCGGAATACAGCGACGTTGCTGGCAAACATCACCGGATACGCCGGGTTCGTCCTCGGGCCGGATCTGGAAC
>JAGXLB010000179.1:3984-5175 GCA_018334915.1 Candidatus Bipolaricaulota bacterium | reverse complement strand
GTGGCCAAAGCTCTGGTTATTTCTAACCTCTTTTTATCGGCCACTGTTAAGCTGCTACCTGGCTGGTCTGCCTTCTGCGCCAAACCGGTAAAGTCCAGTAGTTCTTTTGCTTTTTCTTTGGCCAGCCCGGTCGAGTTTACCCTGTTAAATACGCCCGTCATAACGTTTTCCAGGACTGACATCTCTTCCCATGTCCTTACGATTTGAAAGGTTCTGACCAGACCCAGGCTACAAATTTTACTCGGCCTCTTTCCCGTGATCTTTTGTCCTTTAAAATATACTGACCCGGAATCAGGGGTCCTTGTTGCTCCTTCCGGACGAGTGCCGGTAATCATATTAAATAGAGTTGTTTTGCCTGCTCCGTTTGGCCCGATAAGTCCGACTATTTCTCCCGCTTTAAGTTCCATGCTGACGTCTTTGTTGGCCACAACGCCACTGAAACTTTTTGTGAGATTTTCAACTCTCAGCAGGGTTCCATGGTTTTCTTCTTTCACTTTTTCCTCCCCCTTTTCTGAAATAGAGAAGTGATAAACTTGCGTATCCCCTTAGGTCTAAATACAACCACTATAACGATCAAAATTCCGAATATTATAAAGTTGATTCCTCCTCCGGCTCCACCCAGGTAAGCTCTCAAGAATTTTTCCAGAGGGATCATTATGGCTGCTCCAATTAAAGGGCCCGAAATAGTACCGATTCCACCAAGTATGGCGGGCAGGATCATCTTCATGGAGATGCCTACTTCGAAAACCATCGGAGGATCGAAATATAGCTGATATTGGGCAAAGAAGGCACCGCCCATAGCCACCAGGGCAGCACTGATATAATATGCTAAATGTTTATAGTACGTTGTATCTACACCAATGCTCTCCGCGGCTTTTTCGTTGGAATTTATTGCCCGGAAGTAAAACCCGACCTTGCTTTTGTTCAAAAGGTATATAAATAAGGTCTCCAGGATCAACATGGTAAGTATGATATAATAGTAGGGAACTTTTGCGGTTTGGTACTGGAAGTTAATCAAATTTGGATCGGTAAGTGGGATCATTATTCCCGTGGCTCCTCCCACGTACATCCAATTCATAAATAAGACTCTTACGACCTCGGCCACCGACCACGTGGCAATTGCAAAATAGTGTCCCTTTAAACCTGCCTGAAAACTGGGAAAAGCAATTATCGAAGCTACTCCCATTCCTA
>JAGXLB010000179.1:0-3200 GCA_018334915.1 Candidatus Bipolaricaulota bacterium | reverse complement strand
GGTTCTGTAATCCGGTCCGAAGGAAAGCAGAGCGGAATTCTTCAGAATAAGCGATAAGCCGTAGGTGGCCAATAGGGCAGTTATCAAAGGTGCATCAACTATTCTCTTTACCACGGCTTTGTAGAGGAAAGCCCCCAATAGGAATAACCCAATAGCACTCAGAGGAATGGAAGCCAGCGGATCGATCCCACATAAAGCAAACCCCCAATAAGCGACAAACATTCCCCACATCATTAAATCTCCGTGGGCAAAATTTATTATATCCATTACTCCCCAAATAAGAGTGAGTCCCACGGCTACCAGGGCATAAATCAGCCCCATTAAAACGCCTGAAAGAATAACCTGAGGTAACATTCTACTCCTCCATTTAAAAATACAGCCGGCCCAGGGCTAACCCCCGGACCGGCTTATGTTGACATTTACTTACCGATTTTAGCGTTCAGACCAGGAAGGCATTGGCCAGACAATCTCTGCCTGAGCTACCTTCAGAGGCAAAACTGTTACGTATTCTCCGTCCTGTACTTGAACGATAGCGGACTTGGCTAATATGTTTTGACCTTGATCGTTAAACTTGATTCCTCCGCCCACGTTTAGATCCGTCTCAATGTCAGTTTCCCTAATAGCCTCTGTTAGTTTTTCCGGGTCCGTGGTTCCTGCTCTCTCCAGTGCGTCGGCCAGAACAAATGGTACCTCGAAAATCTCCATCATTACCCCGTCGAAACCGACTCCTCCCGGTGAAAATTCTTTATAAATTTCGTTCGTTTTTCTTAAGATCGGGGTCGTTTTGATGAGTTGCGGGGGTAGGATGGAGGAGCCACTGAAGGATTCCGAATCTTCACCGAGCCTTTCGATTGACTTGGGATCCTGAAAACCGCCACAGAAAGAGAACATTCCCTTTGGAGCCCACTTGAACTCTTTCATGGTATTGACTATCAGGACGTAATCGTTTAATAAGCTGGCCGCGATTACTACGTCTGGATCCGCCTTTTTGAGTTTCGTTATCGCACTGTCAACGTTAGTGGCTCCATACGGGTAGGGAACTTTGGCCGCAATCTCATAGGAATGATCACGGTCTTTGTTGGCTTCTTCTACGCTCATTGCCGCGTGCTGACCAAATTCCGTATTCTCGTAAAGAAGGCCGATAGATTCTATCTCGGCTCCTTTCTCCTCTCTAAGTTCGTCCAGGGCTTCAAGAAATGCAACTGAGTCCATCTTGTCCGTTACCGCGAGGCGGAAGAAATAATCAAGACCTCTTTCCGTCAAGGCTGCGGAACTGGAACACCCGGAAATGAACGGTATTCCGTACCGCTCCGCTACAAAACTGGCCGGTTTCGTTACCGCGCTGTTGTAGCTTCCGATAAGTGCTTTTACGTTTTCTCGGGTTATGAGTCTTTCTGCCTCCGATTTCCCGACGCCGGGATCAGCCTGGTGGTCACCATAAACTACCTTCAGTTTTGCCCCGCCCAGGCTTTCGATACCTTCAGATTCAGCGCTCGGGAGGTCAATGTCAGGATAAGAGTTGTTGACGATATCGACTGCGGCTTCTATTGCCGCTTTGCATCTAGCTCCGGTATCAGCAATAGAGCCGGACAAAGGATAGATAGCACCAATCTTTATAGTTTCGGGATTTGACTCGGCAACACCCACGAAACCGCCGAGAATGAGAGTTAAGGAAAGAATACATATCAGGGTTAGAGTTTGCGTCTTTCTCATTTTTAAGCCTCCATTTTTAGAAGATTGAGTATTTTGGAAATCCTTTGAAGTTAAGTTTAAACGTCGAGTCTTCCGGACAAAGAAACTCAGTTATAACTGGAACTACCAGATTTCCGGTTTATGCTTAGGCGAATACCACCTCCCAAGGTGTAAAATTCTTTCTCCAATTTGCTACTTTTTCGTAATTGGCTTCATTAGAATTAGTGATTTTCCGGGGTACTACCCCGTTTGGCGATCTCCTTCTGATTATTGCTTTTCACGATGTTAAAGGGCGGAGATCGATTACAGGTAGCCTTTTTAAGGCATGGTCTCTTTTCGGAGAGTATATCTGGTTGACCCATCAAGATACCTCTCCTAATTTTTTAATTTTGAGAAAATCCCCTCCAAATAGCCTCCTAAATTTTTTGTACAAAATCTGAGCTACTTTGTCAACCGGAAACGAATACTCATTTATCTGACCAACCACAGACCAGCTTATTTGGTGAAAAACCTCTATTATACGTCATGACCTGGCCACAGCGCGAAATTTAAAAATCTATTAGAAAGATTAAGACCCAGGTCCAATGACAGTTATAAGTCGGTAACTTCGCATATTAACCCGAGATTATTGTCTCTATTTTAAGACCAAGAAGGAGTAACTGATTGGGGGGCTATACTCAGCGCCGGTAGGGAATACCTCAGAGTCGCATGGTGGTTTTCGACCTTCCCCGGCCTGGCCATAATGTTCGTAGTATTGGGGTTTAACCTTTTAGGAGATGGGTTGAGAGATATTTTGGATCCCAAGATGCGTGGGAATATAAGATAGGTTTTTAACATCCCTCTTGTAGAAAGTCTCGTTTAATGCCAGATTAAGCGGGAATATTATTGAGTTACAGCGAGAAAGAAATGCTTGTTTCTAACTACTCGATGGGAAGTCCGATTAGATCCTTTTTGGCATCTGCCTTATATTCCTTCAATTTGCCCGTAGTCCATGCTGGGATCCATCTTGAGTGCCATATGGCCACCGGCAAATACCCTGATATTGCCGTCCGTTTCCGATACTACGATAGCAGTAGCCTCCGTACAAGCGGTGATGGCGGCTGCGGCGACGTGTCTTGTACCCAGGCCCTCGGGTAGTTCTAATTCTTCCTTCTCCTGATAGATTTCTCCTTTGTCTCCCTCGGACTTCGTACCCAGGAAAGTTCCCGCAGTTTGAATGAGCCCATCGCCCCTAATTACAAAGGCTCCGTCTAGCTTTGCAAGTTCTATGATGGAATCATGGGTATCAGTGTTGGTTATCCTTCTTGCCGCCTCTTCATGCCCCTGGAAGGGGTTTGGGATCAGTTGTTTGGAGCGTCTCAGGACTTCCTGAGAGTCTCCCAAGGTAAAAATCGTTCCGATACGTTTTTTCCTTCGGGCAACTAAACCGATCCGTCTGGCTAATTCCATTACTTTATCCAATACCGCCGGGCGAACGCCGTCGGTTAGTTTTAAGAGATCTTTTATGG
>JAGXLB010000178.1 GCA_018334915.1 Candidatus Bipolaricaulota bacterium | reverse complement strand
TATGGCGGCAAAGCTGGTATGGGAGAAGTTGGCGAACTTCAACAGATCGTAGACCATGGTAAGGCCTACCGCGAGGAGGCCGAGTTCTGCAGCTCGTATTAGGCTGTTGAATATTACCTGCATTGGTTACCGCCCCTATTCATTTGTTATAACGATAAAAGCTAAAGTGACAGTTAATACATACAAAATCCGGAGCAAAAAAGTTCGACATGAGCTCTTTACACCTGCTCGATAGAAAGTCGCCGCTAAGTTGGTTATCTAGTTGTTCTCTAGATCGACAAAACCCATATCCAGTTCATCCAGGGTTTTCTCCTTGGGCCTTCCTTCCGGATCCCATCCCCTCTTCTCGTAATATCTTTTCAACATATCTAGATAATTCTCCTTATCAAGAGACTTACCTTTAAAATTACCTTTGCTGAGAGGCTCGGAAAACCACCGTTCGGGCGGAATATCTTGTTGGATACTCCAATCGTCCCCCGATTCACGGACCATAATCGACCTAATCAACGTATATATCCTATCAGCAACGGTATTAAAATCTTCCCAAGTTAACGACTCACCAGTTGTCGCCTCAAAGAACTTCTCGTACCAATCAAGCGAGAATCCTAACTCCACCCAGGGAAGCCTGCAGACCGTAAATGCCTCAAATACAGCTCCCCTTTTCCGCTGCAAATCTATTACTTCTTCTATTTTTCTGTCACTGTAACCAAATCTCTCGTTATCGACCTCCCAACTTATAACCCAGCAATCCTTGTGGTGGCCCCCAATGGGGCTGGTACCGTATCCAAGGGCCATTCCCGGCAACGTGTGACAATCGTAGGCCGAAACCTCCAAGCCCTTGACGTGCATTGCAAACTCCTCGGCCCCATGTCCTACCTCATCCGCCATACGTTTGGTACCTTGTGACAAACGTTCTCCAAGCCCTTCCCGGTTAGCTATCTGGCCCACAAGGTTTCTCGCAGCGCCAAAGTCTCCAAATCCGAAACCTTCATCCAGAAGTCCTTTCTCCGCTAATTCCATGGTAAACGCTATAGATGACCCTGTCGAGATGGTATCGAGCCCGTATTTGTCACAAAGCCGGTTCAAGGTGCCAATCTCCCGGATATCGGTAAGGCCCAAATTTGGGCCCAGCATACCAACGTTCTCGTAATCGAGTTCGGCTTCTCTACCGGTAGAGTCCTCAATAACGTTTCCACATTGCATATTACAATTCGGGCAACCCTTCCTGTCTACCTTCTCGCGCTCCATCGCAAACCCATCGATCCTGTCAGCTTTTTCAAACTTCCCTTCCTGAAAGTTTCTGGTGGGGAGAATGGAATTTTCATTACAATAACTAAATACCTGCATCGTCCCCTGTCTCTTCCAGAAATCGTATCCATCTTTACCGGATATATCCTGGTAGGCCTCTTTGGTGAGTTCCATGAGCCTGGCTTTATCGTGTATTTCGGGCTCTCCCTCACCTTTGATAGTTATTGCCGCCAACTTCTTGGAGCCCATAATTGCTCCCATACCCACTCTACCACCAGCTCTTCCGTTCTGAGAAACCACCACTGCATAATTCACCATATTCTCGCCAGCCTCACCTATCACCAGCCTACCCGCTTGCTCCCCGTACTCCTCAATTAAGAGTTCCTCTTTTTCAAAGGTATTCTTGCCCCAGAGGTTTCGACCCTCCCTAAATTGCACCCCACTGTCAGAAATGTGCAGGTGCAAAGGTTCACTGGCAACTCCTTCAAATATCAATAAGTCGTAGCCAGCTTTCTTCAGCTGAGGAGAGGCTTTTGTCCCAATATTCCCGTCACCATAAGCATTCGTCGAGGGGCTCTTTCCAGCTATTACTAACTTTCCAGATGAGGGAATAGGCAAGCCGGTCAGAGGACCTGAAGCCAGTATCAATTTGTTTTTCGGACCTAGGGGATCCACACCGGATTCCAACTCATCCCAGACAATATGTGACGCGAGGCCCCGTCCCCCCATAAGTTTCTCAGTAATATTTGTGTCTAATAACTCAACTTCGGATTCTCGATTACTAAGATCTACCCGTAAGGCCTTCATATTCCAACTCATAATATACCTCCTTGTATTGAAAACAGTAACACGCACTCAAACGAACCACGGTACTTGGATTAGCACTCAATATAGCCCGGTATAAAAAAGTAAAAACGGGTCTTTTAAAAAGACGAAGTCCCGTTCGAACGCCGATCCAGCCAAAAAACAGCCAATTAATCTCTGGACCCCTCCTGGCCTCTTAGATATAATTAGACCACAGCTGGCTCATTAATCAATTCCCCAGTCTTGAACCTTTCGATGTTCATCCTTTCTATCGGTATTGCTTGCTCCCTGTCAGCAATTAACTTAGCCACACCCTCCCCTATAGCTGGTGCAAGCATGAAACCTTTGCCACAGCCACAGGCCAAATAGTACCCCTTACAGCCGGGAACTTCTCCGAGAATAGGTTGACCATCCGGCGAAATTCCGTAATGACCGGCCCATTGCCTCAAAACCCTCACGTCCTTGATCGAGGGTAATTGTTTAACTGCTTTCTCCGCCATATTTTCAAGGAATTGCCAATCGTGTTTGTAATTGAGGTAGTGGGGCTCGTTGGGGTTCCCGTAACCCATTATAAATCCTCCATGCGGAACCTGCTGTATATATGAATTATGCCTAAAGGAGATGACCATGGGGTCGAGACTATGCTCCAGGGGCTCGGTAATCATTATCTGGTGTCGCTCAGGTTCAACTGGATGTTCCAATCCAAGCATCTGTCCTATGAACTTTGCCCGGGGACCCGTAGCATTCACCGCTAGTTTGGTGGCAACGTTACCCTCGTCGGTTACAACCTCCCTTATCCCGTCTTCGTAGATTATATCCTTGACCTCAGTATTTGTATTTACCTCTACGCCCAGCCTCTCAGCGGCCCTGGCATACCCAAAGGTGGTTTTGAAAGGATCCAGATGACCGTCTTCGGGACAGAAGTAGGCCCCTTCGGCCTCTTCAAGATTCAAATGCGAAACCATATTTTTGGCTTCAGCCATCGAGAGTTCACGCGAGGGAATTCCAAGCTCATTCTGGAGTTCCATATTTTTTTTCAGCTGGGACTTCTCCTCTGTGGTAGAAGCTACAAGAAGGTAGCCCGACTGTCGGAAATCCAATTCGGCATCCAGTTCATCAGCTAAATTCTCAAGTAATTCAATACTTCTTTTTGCCACCAGACAATTCTCCCTGGTTCCCCACTGCTGCCTCACTCCTGCCGCACACCTTCCAGTTGCACCACTAGCGAGAAATGATTTCTCGACCAGAACTACGTCGTCAATCCCTATTTTTGCAAGATTGTAAGCAACTGAGCAACCGATTGATCCTCCCCCGATGACTACAACATCAGCACTACTTTTCATCCCTTTCACCCCCGGCTAACTTCCCAAGCTTTACTGGATTGATTGGGGCTCTGTAGGAGGGCAAACCAACTTCAGACAGATCTTCACCCCTAAATCGGGCGATTTCCTTTGCAATAAGTTTTTTACAGGTTCTTCCCTGACACGGTCCCATTGTGGCCCTAGTTAGACGTTTAATCTCCTCTAAGGTGATGTCGTCGCGCTTTTCCAGAATCCGATGCAAATCTTGCTTGGTCAGATCCTCGCACCGACAAAGGTACGTCTTGTCCTCAACCATGGTGTTCCTCCCTAATCTCGATATTTCTGATCCTATGCACGGCCTCTTGCGGTACAATAATTGTAATTACTCTGGTTTTCTCGTTCTCTCCAGCGTCCTCGACGTTTTGTACGGTAACCTCGCTTACAAAATCCCCTTTTCTGTCCAATCCTTCAACGGTTTCTCCCTCTTCCGGTAAAGGTAGAAATTCATAGGGAAGGGTAATTAACGCCGAATCGTCTGAATAGGTTTCATCAATTACAAAACATGCTAACCCCGGACAGGCACTGACACACTGGCTGCAACCTACACACTTGTCAAAATCGATATCAGGGGTATCGTTAATATTATCCAGGGAGACCGCACCAGTGGGACACGAAGTCACACAGGGATTGCAAGGAATTGACTGATGACATTCACACAGAGCGTAAGGTCCTTCTTTTCTTTTTTCTTCAGAAGGCAACAGGTCACCATTTAACGGCTGGTTTGTAGTCTGTTCATCTATATTCATGATTTATAACCTCACCTCTTCCAGACCTACGCGCACGTCCTTCGCCGTTTCCCCTTCTCGGAGTTTCCGCAACTCATCCTTGTTTTTCCTGTATTTTTCCTGAAAATTCTCAGTATAGCCGATAGAATTTGCGGCAGACAACCCAGCTATGTTTCCCTCCATCATTGCACTACTCGCCTCTTCCACTCCAGCACAATCCCCCGCCACAAAGTAACCTGAGATCGTCGTTTCCATGTACTCGTCGCGCTTCGGGGCCAGGCCTCCCAAATTCGGCACGTAACTTATCTCTAGACCAAGGGGATGAAGAAGATCAATGAGAGGTGATAAACCCACCGCCAAGCAGATAACGTCAGCCTTAAAGTCCTTCTCGGTTCCGTCAATAAACGCCCAGGAAGAATCTATTTCACCAATGATCGCCCCCTCAACTCTTTCTTCCCCGTAAGCTTTTTTGATAGAATGAGACGTTAATATTGGCACCCCCATACGCTCGATCTTGTCTCTATGAACTTCATAGCCTCCAATCTCAGGCAAGGCTTCAATAATCGCTTCCACAGATACCCCAGCTTGTAAGAGTTGGTAGGCAACAATCAAACCAATATTTCCTCCCCCGATAATTAATACGTTTTTGCCAGGCAGCACGCCTTGCTGGTTCATTAGAGTTTGAACAGCTCCCGCGCCATAGATTCCAGGTAAATCGTTATTGGTAAAAGATAGAAATTTTTCAGCGGCTCCGGTAGCTACCACAGTCTGTCTACTGGTCAACTTTTTATATTTATCATCCTGCTCAAAAGTCATTACTCCGTCGTGATAAATTCCCAATACGCTGGAGTTTTTCCTCACCGTTATCCGACTATTGTCATGGACCCTCTCCGACAGGATTTTCGCAATATCTATGCCCCTTTCACCTGCGAATTGATTTTCCGAACCGAAAAACTTGTGAGTTTGCTTAACTAGTTGACCTCCCAGTTCCCAATTTCTGTCCAATAAAGTTACCTCAGCCCCCTGACTGGCAGCAGCCAACGCGCTATTCATTCCTG
>JAGXLB010000177.1 GCA_018334915.1 Candidatus Bipolaricaulota bacterium | reverse complement strand
GAGCGGGAGATCGCAGTATTGAAAAATTTTTTAGGAAACAAAGATTGACCACTGAGCAAAAGGTCGAATTAGTCGAAGATACCTGTGAAGAACACGGATTGAACGTGTCATTGCGGGCAGCCGAACTCTCTAAGTCAACCTACTAATACCATCAAAATGAGAAGGTGGACTACGAAGAGAAATACGGTTACCTCAAGCCGAAACTGGACGAAATTATCGATGAAAATCCCGATTACGGTAGACCAAAGATCAAGACGGAACAACAAGAGTCTTACGGGCTGACTGTAAACCACAAGGTAATAGCCAAACTACTGCAGATGTGGGACGTTAAGCTAGCACGAGCAGCTAGAACGACCGAGCCCAGCCCGTAAAGCCCTAAGCGAGGCAACGGGATAACCATCTTTTTATTGAGTTTGCCTCACCGTTGCCCAAAAGGTGGGCAACAAAAGATATACCATATTCCCAGTTGCGATTTCCCTAAGAGCTTAGCTCTCCTAACGTTCTTCCCAACAACGATCTAACGAGAATAACAGGAACCCCGCACGCTTCTGAAACCAGTCTCTTCATCTCAAGCGAATAACCGAAACAATTCAGTAAAATAAGGTCAACCTCTTTACGACATAAGTCCCGGGCGGCAATTTCCAATTGATTATCTTCATCTGAGTAAGGGGATGCACTCGTACACACTGTCGAAAAACCGTGATCTTCAAAATCTTTTTTCATTGAATCTATTTGGCTGGCGGATGGGACAATAATCCCTATATTTCTTTTTATACCTATGCTTTCCAGGGTGCCATAGATCAATTTATGGGGATAAACTAGGGGAAGGTCCGATTTAAGTTTGGGAAAAGACCCCGAACACAGTAAAGTTATTAGATCCACACTCGTCTCATTCAGTTTGTCTACTTTTTGTTGCATCTTTGGCAAAATAAAGCTTTTTGGAACGTGAATTTCAGAACCATCCTGCAATCTAGTAACCAGTTCTTCCTGCTTTTTGATTTCCGTAAATTCTAGGTCCTTTTTATAAAAACCGTCTAAGGCTCCAACCTGGTTAATCTCCACGTCCTCGGTAATATAATTACGTACTTCGGAAATTATATCCGGTCGGGGAGATGTGCCTATCATTACAATTCCAATGTGTTGGCTCATTATATCTCCTTTAATTTGTAGTGTTATGACACCCTATTTCTTGCGCTGAATGGTTCTACCAGAGCGAATTTTCCATATAAAAATTCCAGGTTAGTGATTGTCTAAGAATTTTGCCCGGCAGGAGTGTTTTATCTAGAACAACTTCTATTACATTATTTCCAACAAAACGTCAACCACCAACGGAACAGCAATGGCTCTAGGCAACTTACTTTTTAACACTGCACATCCCTCCATATTTTTGTGGTATGATTTTGTTAATGGAATCTCAAATTCAGGTAATCCTTGATTTCACATCCCGTGTTTTGTGTTTTTTGTAGTATTATTTTGCATCGGGAAAGGAATACCTAATAATCTCCTTTCCTACAGCCTGTTCGGCAACTTTAAAGAGTGATGGGTCCTGCATTCCACTACCTAGCGTTAGATTTTCTTTAGGAACGACAACGAGACTTACAGCATTACCTTCTTTAATATCTGCACTCGATACGGGACGACCAGTTTGTTCGCTCAGAGTCAGTATCAGATCCGGGAAGGTTGCTAATCTCGTATTTCCCACCTCAAGTGTCATATACTCGTTCCAAAATGTGAGTTGATGTTCTCCAATTTTAACCATTCCAACGTCAAATCCTCCGCGTTCTTTTAGCCCTACAGAGCTTACCTCGCCCTTGATAATTAGCTCACCGCCAAGCTGATCTATTATCTTTTGTACTCTTTCCTCGCTTGATTCAATGTCGTTAACCACTTCACCTAGTTGTTGCGCTTGGGTAAGTGCGCCAATAGCTGCGTTTTTCTTGACGTAATTCACTTCTACCGGGTCTCTGGTTACAGCGATAAAACCTGCCCTTTCGGCGGTTGCTCGTGATATTGCCGAGGCGGTGGTTTGCTTTCCCTGGGCAAATGTTTTTACCAAATTTCCTTCTTCGTCCCTTCCGACAGCGTATTGGTAAGATACAAAGTCTTTTTTTGTACTAAGACCGATGGCTCCCATCGGGGCTGTAGGATGTGCCCTTCCGTCTCCTGCTGCATCAATTATTGGAATGTCAAGGACAGCCGATTGGATTAACCCGTTCGCAGAAGCAAGACCTCCCATCTCATTTGTCATCAGACCAGAAATGGTTTTGTCAGTTTGCTTAACCAGACCCCAAACCGCTCGGGCAAAATCCATTGGTTGAATAGAGCCGGTATTAATTGCGGAAGGGGCTCCAACTGCCGACACGGTGATAATAAACTCCTCGTCATCAAATTCATCAATACTCAAAACGGTAGGGTTTCCAAGCTTTACAGCAAGTTGTCCAAGTTGCCTGCCAAGCTTTACACTCCCTCCACCCCCACCACCTAATATCTCTCCTCCTAAAGTAACTGATTCAACCCAATCTTCAGTTATGTTCATTTCTTAAAAACCTCCTTTGTCAACGCGATGTTGTAGAGCGCAGAACTTGCCGCAGTGCTGAGCCAGCTGTGGTCACAAAAGCACAGTGAGCTTAAAAACCCCGTGTTCCTGGTAGGTGATTAACCTTGACTAAATGCTGGAGCCCCTTCGCGGTTGTAAAATTTTTATTACGATGAACTAGATACTTAAAAACACGTTCCAGAAAAGCCTAATTGAGGGTTTGATTAATCTAGGTGAGGCTTCTCCGCTAACTCATTGGTTGTTGCCAACCATTTGCCAAGCTTGGACAGTTGTTTGCATGATATATCGAAAATCTTTTTTCCTTTTTGGGCTGAAGCCTTAGTAGGCTTACCTATTGCTCCACTGGAGGAAAAATCTAAGGTATCAAATGAAGTCTCAACCCCAAACTTCTCTAGCCCCCACCTGTTAGCGGCACCTTCTTCGGCTTCCTGGATATTTTCCTCTTGGACAAGGTCGGGAGCGATTTTCATAACCATGGAAGTCTCCATTTCTCCAGCGTGCCCCACTGATGATTCACTGAATATAGATTTGATTTCTTCTTGATTAGCCCTCCAGTATTCATAAACCAGACCTGTGATCCCTTTCTCTCGTAGTTCCTCTTTGCAACAGTTTCTTAGAGGGTTGGCGTTTCCTCCGTGGCCGTTTACGAAAATAAGTCGATCAATTCCATGATATTTTAAAGACAGAGAAATTTCTTTGACGTATTCTCTGAGCCTGGTTGTGGAAACCCATAAAGTTCCAAAAAATTGCCGGTGGTGTTTGGACACACCTACAGTAACAGGGGGAGTGGAGATAAACTCGTCCTTTTCGGAAACTTTTCTGGCAATGGCTTCTGCAATAATATAGTCGGTTCCGAGAGGAAGATGGGGACCGTGCTGTTCCGTACTTCCTACTGGTATAAGCGCTACCTGTGCTCTACTTATTTTTTCTTTAGCTTTTCTCCAACTTAAATCACTTAACATATTTCCTCCTATTGAGATGTTTTAATTTGAATAATTTTTCAAAGTTAATTTCTTGATAAAATGATCCTATTTACCTAACGTAGCCTGACCTTTAAATTGGCTATTCCCTGTAGTGAAGCAACAAAGGATAAAAAGTGATGCTCTAAATAACTGGGGAGTCAAGTATTTTCAAAGTTTTATTGGATGTATTGATTTTTGCCCTGACGCCTTCTGGTAAGGTTGCCATGTTTTCTCCATGACCACAAGCTAAATCATATAAGACTGGAATGTCGTAATCTTGAAAAAATGTTGAGATTAATTCCTCAAGCCCTGGGTTCCCATTGTTTTTTGGGCTACAATCAATTGATTTCCCGAAAATCAAGCCCTTAATTTCTTTAAAAACTCCTGATAGTTTCAAATGAGTCAAGTACCTGTCGATAACATAAATTGGCTCGTTTACCTCTTCTATGAATAGAATTTTATCTTCCATTTTGGGTTCGTATGGGGTACCGATAAGGTTAGAAATCAAGGAAAGATTGCCTCCTAATAGAACCCCGACACTTTCTCCTTTGTTTAATGTTTTTACCATAGGGCCTTCCTTTGGATTTGTTATGGTCCAGGGCTCGTCATTTATTACGGCTTTGTTAAACATTGTTTCGGTATAATTCTTTATGTCCTTCCCAAAATCTGTAGCAACCATAGGACCATGAAAAGTCACAAGACCTGTCTGACTCTGGAGGGCGAAATGGAGCGCAGTAATATCGCTATAACCCAAGAATATCTTTGGATTTGCTTTTATCAAATCGTAGTCCAATTTATCGCAAAGATGGGGTGAGCCATACCCTCCTTTTACGCAAAACATGGCGTCGATCTCCTCGTTTTTGAACCCTTCATTTATTTCCTGTGCTCTCTTTCTGGCCTCTGAAGAAAAACTCCAGTGGCGCGAAAGGTGAAGTAGCGAATATCCTAATTTAATGTTATATCCTTTGGCTTCCAAGTAATTTATTCCCTTTTTAAGAGACTCGGAGTTGGTGTAAGATGCAGGAGCAACAAGCTTAATTGTATCACCTTTTTTCAGTTTTTTAGGTCGTCGCATAAGCAGCCCCCATAATTCATTATTAGATGGCCCATTGTCGGATCGATAACAAAATTTTGCATACCGTACCATTTGTTTTGTATAACCTGAAAAAAGGCCCCCTCCCCTAACAATAGAATGAATAAATTCAAAAGGAGGAGGAAACCCCAATGACCGATGAAAGTATAGAGACAGAAGAAGAGTTTAGCAAACCGTTGAACGAGATGCTTGAAGAGCATTACGGAACTAATCGAAACCGACAAGATCAATCAACTCGGGAGGAGGTCTCTGAAGTTGAGAATACACAATAAACGTTGCACTGCTAAGAAGAATGTAAATCTAGGAATGTTAATGATAATCCGGAAAAAATTTGTTTATGGAAATAGCTCTGTTATAATAAATGACTAGTATCCAACTTTTGGAGGTGGAATTTTTGAAGAATAAGTTTTCGGTTTTGGTCTCAGTTTTTTTGATTTTGGGCCTGTTTATGGTGGTGGGTGTTTGTAACGCGGAAGATAGTTCTGGCACTCTTCGTATTGCCAATCCCACGGACATTAAGAAACTAGATCCGGTAGATATCCAGGACGCTACCAGCAGCAGGGTCGCGGATTTGGTTTTCGATCATCTGGCAACCTACGATTACGACGGAGAAG
>JAGXLB010000176.1 GCA_018334915.1 Candidatus Bipolaricaulota bacterium | reverse complement strand
CTCAGAGAAGAATTTGTAACCTGAAACGTAAGCTTGACAAGCCTCCTGAAGCGATAGATATTTTAGATCCCGAAGACTTGACGGAGTACGGAAGAGAGAACGTCGATAGGGTTTGTTCTGTCCTGGATAAGAAACTAAAACAAGACACTAAGCAGTCAGTTACAATGGAAGATGTAACAAAAGAAAAAATGACAGCTAACATTCCTTATAACCCAGGTAAAATTGTCACTCATTACATTCCTGCCAAAGAAAAGATCGCCGATCTACTAGGCCAAGATTGGGTACAGAAGACAGAAAATCAAGTTAGAGTAGAAGACGGTATGCCGAGAATTGGGGAAGGATGGGTAAGCGAGACAAAGCTAAAAAATGTTGTTACTAGTCTGTTAAAACCGATTGGATGTGAAGTAATTCATAGAGGTTCACCAATTTGGTTAGGAAACCAACATCTCGATATTCACGTTCCTGGATTAAACTTAGCAATTGAGTACATGGGTAGACAACATTACGAACCAGTGGAATTCTTTGGCGGAGAAGAGGATTACGAAGAAACTAAGAAGAGAGATAAAGTAAAAAAGATGAAGTGTACAAAGAACGATGTAAGCCTGATCCGATTCAAATACGATGAACCAATGGGGCCAGAACATATTGCGGAGAGAATTTGTGAGAAAACGGAACTTGAAATGGCAGATATGGATCTAGATGTTGAGGTTCCGAATGAGGATGACTTAGCCTCTTATCATCATTAATTCTTTCAGAGCCTGACCCATTTTGCCTCTAGCGAATCCATTAACTCTAATTTATACTTTGGGTCTAATATTTGGGTGAAATTTTTTTACCCAACTTATAACGGGAAATACACCAAGACGAAGGGTTCTTAAGATTGATTAAGGTCGGGAGGCTATCTAAGATAGATTCCCGTTCACGGGAAAATACTAGAAAATAGGCCCTTAGTGAGATAGGCAAAATCTCATAAAACCGACTTAAGGACCTATTGAACTTGCTCTAAAACTCCCTAATCCTTTGATACAGAACCAGGATGACCCGAGCTAATTTGATAGGTTTTGTAGTTAAAAGCAAAAGATGGAAATAAAGGTTCGGCAAGATAGAAGATATATTATTGTGGCACTAAAGAGAACATTCATCCAGATTATCTAAACATTCTTTGCATGCTTTAGAAACGTTTTTCTTGACCTCGGTTGATTTATCGAAAAAACCTTGCTCTTCATCACCGCCCCATTGATTCTGCCATTTGTCTTTATCTGCACATACCTCAACTGCCTTTTTGGTTAATTTTAGCGTGCCAAAATCCCTTTTCTTTACAGACTTATAATCTTCTGCTATGGCCTGAACTGCTATTGAGCAAGAATTGTATCTAACTATTTTCCCTGCCCAGCCCCCGAAACTAGACCTACCTTTAGACTCTGGAGAAATGTCTCTTGGGCGGTAACTCGAAGGATTAATAAATTCGGGATTTATTTCCTTTGCTTTCCGCCCGCTTGTGTATTCCGTCTTTCTTGTATCTTGATCAAAAGTGAATCCCTTTATAGCTGGATGGAGTACAGTAACTCTGAAAATATGTACGGTTTTTGTCTCCCCTGGTAGTAAATTATATCTCTCTGGATTCTCTGGTATTGCCCACCTAGCAACGTGATCTCCGTTTTCTTCAACTTCAACATTCACCATACAATCCTCTGCGGTAGCCCTTCCCTGGTTTTCTACTTCAAGTTTGAAGTATACTGTGGGGGTGATAGTTTTTTCTCCTTCCTTATCTTCACCAGGCTCAATTTCCAACGGCGCTACTGAGAACTCAAAATCATTTCCAAAGCGGATGTCTGGTCGTTTTATTTTTTCTATATAAAAATAGTAAATTGCTGTAGGGCCTACTGCTACGATGGGACCGATTAAACTGTAAAACAGTTTTGCTGGAATGACCCCCCATCCAAACAACCCCGAAATAAGCAACATCACAAAGAAGTATATTGAAATAGCACCAATTAACACTATTTTTCGACCTCGCTTTTATCACCTTACCTTAACAGGTACTACTTGAAAACACAAATTCCGAAATCTAAAGCTTAACGATACATCAAAACCTTTCGCCGCCTGGCTTCAGATAGCTAGCTAAAAGATTTTAATACCCTTTATTCAAAACTAATAGAGATCGATCACGTCCGCGTGAAAAACATGCCGAATGAGGAGGGCCAAGGGTATCTCAAAGCAAATAAACCACCACTCCTTCTAAATGTGATCATTTCAGAACTCTATTTAGCGACATCATTAACTTTCGTGGATGGGATTCTCTGACCCAATTAATCCTAGTTTTGCTATTTGCTAACATTTCCCCATAATAAAGGTGGGCAAAGGAGGCTAAAAAATGAGAAAAGTAGCGATAACTTTAACGATATTTATACTTCTGTTTGGGCTGGTCGTAGTTTCAACTGTAGCAGAAGAGGAAGTAAAGGTGCCTTTCGAGGCAGTCAAAACTAGCTGTTACTATTACATTGATTTATCCAAAGCAGAATATTTTCTATCCGAGATCAGCAAAAATTGCGTAAAGAGTAGTTGGCTTGAGGCGAATTTGTCTGAGGAAGACACGCAAGCGGGAGAGGAAACCAACGAAAATAAAAAGATCAACAAGAATGTTAAACAGCTATTTTATGACGTGATGGGGAAAACTGTAAACTGGAAAAACAAGCCAGAAACTATTAAAGAATTTGACCTTATGCATTTCTTGAATGTTGACGGATATTCCCTCTCTATTCGTTATCGAGCTAGCGATAACTCGACTAAGGGTCTGATCAAAGATGGTATATACACGGACGCTATGGAATTCGTTAAAAAGCTATATAATGACCCTGCTAACTCGAAAATTCTCGAGTGTCACCTTTATTCGTATTTAATGCTCGAGGATCAGTATGACAATGAAAGTGAAGAGCAAGTAAGCAAAATAAGCCTGGATAGAGAAGTGGCTGAAGAGATCAACTGGGAAAGCATATCCTACCAAGAGTTCGTTAAGTTAGTAAAAAGTGAGGGCTCATTTTACCTTCATCCAGCTTTAAAATAAGTTTGTCAAAACTGTAATCATGTAAATTCCGGCTTTCAAACACCCACTTATTCCGGCAGAATTTTACCCATTTCATTTAACCTATCTCCTTTCCTCGGATCTATCTGTGAGACACTAACAATCTTTCCAGCAGCCCCAACAATCAAACCCCCAGCAAAAAACTGGGGCTTGCCCTTAAATCTAGGTTGCATCAAAGACTTTTCGAGGGTTATAGTTCTGTAAAATCTACGGTACCGAATTGGTTAGTCCAAACTTCCCTTAACATTTGAATATGAAACTATCTCCTGCTTGTGCTGGGACATAGTGAAACAGATAGTGTAGCATTAAATGTGTAAAAGTCCTAAAGAAAAAAAGAAAGTTGAGGCATCAGAGCAGTTCCTTCATGATGTATAAGAACGAAAATCACACAAAAGGAGGAACTGATAATGCCTCAAATTGATGATAAGCTGCTGGAGGAGCTTCTGCAAAAACTAAGAGACGACGAAGCCGAAGAGGACCCACTGAAATACGTCCTGGAGAAAACCCTCAACCAACTGCTGGAAAAGGAAATGACCGAACATTTAAACGCGGAAAAGTACGAAAGAGCCGAAGACAGATCCGGCCACAGAAACGGCTACCGTGAAAGAAACATCCATACCCGGGTAGGTACCCTGGAACTTAGGGTACCCCGTGACAGGGAGGGTAACTTCTCGAGTGAGATTTTCGAGAAATACCAAAGGTCCGAAAAAGCACTGGTACTTGCCCTCCAGGAAGCCTACCTTCAGGGCGTATCGACCAGAAAGACCAAAAAGATCACCGAGAAGCTCTGTGGTACCGAATTTTCCAAGGACCAGGTCTCAAGGTTGACCAAACAGCTGGATGAACAATTGAAGAACTGGAGAAACCGTTCCCTGGACGAAGAAAGTCAGGGCGAAGATAACCAATCCACCGGCAAGTCATTCCCCTACCTTGTAGTAGATGCTACCTATGAAAAAGTGCGCGAAAACGGCCAAATTAGAGATAGGGCAGTACTGATGGTAGTGGGAATAGACGAGGACGGCTACCGCCAGTTCCTCGGTACCTACATGAAGACTACCGAGTCGGAGATCAGCTGGAGCGAGGTCTTTACTGATTTAATCAACAGAGGAGTAGATCCAGAATCAGTAGAATATATCGTAAGCGACAAACACAAGGGGATGAAAAAGGCAATTGGTAAGTTCTTCGAGAATACCACCTGGTGCTGGTGCCACACCCACCTCCAGCGGGCAGCCGAGGACAAAGTAGACAGTAAAGACGAACAGGAGAAGCTCCATACCTACTTAAGAACAGTACTGAACTCTCCCAACGAGGAGACGGCAAAGGCCAGGGCCAGGTTATTGATAGAACACTACCGGGACAAATATTCTGACCTTGCCGAGTGGCTCGAGGAGAACTTGCCCTACGCCCTTTCGGTATTTGAATTACCGAAAAAGCACCGAAAGAGACTGAGAACCAACAACAGCCTGGAGCGGTTCAACGGGGAGATCAAACGCAGGACCAAAGTAGTCAGGATCTTTCCGAATAGAGCCAGTTGTCTGCGTTTAGTTACCGCACTCTGCATGGAACAGTCCGAAGAGTGGGTTACCGGAAGGAGATACGTCAACAAGGAAGCATTAGAAGAGTTCCTCTCAGAAGAATCAGAGGAAGAAGAGGAGATCATAGATGACCTGGCAGATGAGTTGCAACGGGAAGTGGTATACTCCTAAACGGTAAAGTTAGGTAGAAGGTTTCAGTTCGCCATCATGAGGGAACTGAGACTTTTACACACTAAACTTGACACAACCGTGAAACAAGCAGATCAGAACAATTTGGGAGTAAGTTTTATATCACTCATTGATAGGGGCTATTGAGAGAAAAACGACACTGGTTTAGAAAGAGTTAAATCACATAGGTCGAAGCGTCCCTGCGAATACCTGCCAGGCCAGGGCGCTCTTTGCCAATAAACTCAATACTATGTATACCCGTTCTCCAAATACGTAATCCTTCCACGGTCCAATTTTCTTGTATTGAAGGACCATATTTATTGCAAACACGTTGAAGAAGACAAATAAGGAAGCGAAGATACCATAGACGAAAGTTGGTACAGAGGTACCGGCAGTAGATTCAGTCCCAAACAAGTATAGGGCGATTACGATCCAGGGTATTAAACCCA
>JAGXLB010000027.1 GCA_018334915.1 Candidatus Bipolaricaulota bacterium | reverse complement strand
GGGAAGCACCCCAACCGCTATAGAAGAAAGGAATTTTATTCTGTGTTCTAAGTGGGATAAATTCGTTCCAGGTTGAGGCATGTAGATCAAACCGAAATTCTGGTTTGATCTGCCTTAGTTCCGCGGCCAACATTTCAAGTCCTGTCTTGGCTAAAGTGTTTCCTGCATTATATACAGCCGTGAACTTGAAACCCTTTTCCCAGACCTTACCGTCGTGGGCTTTCTTCAGGTGTTCTATTGCTTTTTCTTTATTGTATTCGTACATTGGAACGTCACTGGAAGCTGCCGGGAACTGGGAAGATAGGGGGCCGGGTATTCTGAATGCATCTCCATTGAGTATCTGCTCGTTAAATCGCTCATAAGGCATCAAATAGTTGAATGCTTGACGTACATCTACATCTGCAAAGAAGTCAGGAGGAATTCCATTTCCATCCAGTTTGCCGCTACCTGTAAATCTTGTTCCCTGTATCGGCCACTGGTAAAAGAGAACTCTAATGACGCCAGAAGGCTTTGGAGGTTCTACAACGACACCGTCCATTTCCTCGACTTGTGACATGTATTGTGTGGGTACGTAGGCGAAGTCGGCATCGCCTTTCTGTAACATAAGTTGACGCGTCGACCATTCCTCAACGTAATCAAGTTTAACATTTTCTATTTCCGCTGGTCCCTGCCAGTATTCATCAAACCTATCCAGAATCATTTCTTGATCAGATATATTCCAACGACTTATTTGGAACCCACCCGTACCATTTTCTATGTCGTAAAGAGCGGTCTCTTCTTGCTTTGGATCGTAGTAATTTTGCCAGGTCTCCGGTGAACCGGGCCAGGCACCTTGTTCAATTGCCCATTCTTTATCGTAAACCAACCCAGTACCGTTGGTTTCCTTGGCAATAAATGTCAGGAACAAACCTACTCTTTCTTTAAGGTGGAAAGTAACTTCCATACCATCTATCTCAATTGCCTCGTCAAGTACTCCGTACATCTTATTGACAGTTTCCTGGGAAGCTTCGCTAAATCCTTCAACGTCTTCCAGATCTCTTGCCCAAGCATTGAGACTGTTGTAACCTGTCAGGGCAAAAAGAACGTCAGAAGCTTCGCCGCCTGTCGGCTCGAGAGTAAGTTTTCTGAGGAAGCTATACTTCACGTCCTCGGGGGTCATCTCTCCACCCTTATGAAATTTTACCCCATCCCGGAGGGGGAATGTAATAGAAATATTTCCGTCTTTTCCCTCCGTAATTAAACCGTTTTCCCTTGTAGGCACTTTAGTAGCCAAAAGCGGAGTAAACTCGTTAAGGTCGTCTTTGGAAAACCTAACCAGTCCTTCGTACGTGGCCCAGAAAAAAGTGTTTGCGTTACTAGAAAAATTCGGATAAGCCGGATCTATGCTGGTAATCTGACCTATATGAGCTACAGTAATTGTATTGGGGTTTTTAACTTGACTCACTGCCACTCCGGAGAAAACCAAGAGTAACGTAAGAACAAGTCCTAAAATTGATAAGGTACGTGAACTTTTAAACATTCAAACCTCCTCGAATGTTTGTTATTTGTTAAAAAATTAACACCAAATCGGCCGATTTTTATGGTAGATTATAAATTTACGAGCAGTCTATGTCAAGTTTTTCAAAGTGTACGGTCTCGTACATAATAACGGACAAGGGTCTTCTTAACGGAGATTCCACCTTTATCCAGATAATCCTACCTTTGGTTCAACCCGTTTAATAAATATCAGTTAAACCGAATTGATTTTACTTCAGATATTTATTGAACCAATTTTTCATAGTTTTTAACCTTTCAACCCTCCTGTCAGTCCTGCCTTCGCGAGATAGACCGTGTGATTCTTCGGGGAAAACAACCATTTTCGTATCGACCCCCAATCGCTTGAGGGCTACATAAACCTGCTCACCCTGTTCAAGCGGGCACCTAAGATCGGATTCGCTGTGAATAACTAGCGTAGGTGTAGTTGCGTTATCTATGTATTTGATCGGGGATTGTTTCCAGTAACTCTCCAGGTCTTCCCAGGGTAAAACTGGCTCATCGTCCCTTTGAAATTCCCAGTTCCAATCGCTGGAACCAAACATGCTAACCTGATTGCTTACGCTTCGCTGAGTTACCGCCGCGGCAAATCTATCAATATGCCCAATTATCCAGTTTGTCATAAAACCACCGTAACTTCCACCGGTTACTCCCATTTTGGTTTCATCTATATAATGCTTATCCTCAATGAAATTTGCAAAAGCCATCAGGTCGTCGTAATCGGCCGAACCCCAGTTTCGCCAGATGGCTTTGGCGTGTTCTTCCCCGTAACCTCTTCCACCTCTGGGATTGCAGTAATAGACAACGTACCCCTGAGCTGCCAGATAATAAAATTCGTGCATAAAGAGATTTCCGTACTGCAATCGAGGGCCACCATGTATTTCCATAATAGAAGGATATTCTTTCTCCGGATCGAAATTAGGAGGCTTTACTATCCAACCCTGAATTTTGTTGTTCTCGCCCCCCTCGACCCATACAGTCTCCACTTCACCCAGATTCTTGTCTTCCAGGACTTCATAATTGGTTTCGGTAAGACAGCTAGATGAGTTATCCCCCAAACTTTTGCTCCATAATTGATTCGGGTCCTTCAGGCTGGAATGCAAATAGACAAATTTCCTCTTCTTTTGATCAAAAGAGAAGTCACCCACAACTCCGAAATCGTTTACAATGGACCCTACTTTAGATTCTTTGCTGCCGATATCCGCGGAGTTTAAGATGGTATTGCCATGTTTGGTAGATTGGAAGAATATCTTTTTACCATCTGCAGACCAGGTAGGAGATACAAACCTAAAATCGCCCAGATCGTTTAGCGTCCAGTGAGAAACCTCATAATCGTAGTTGGCCGTTAGGTTTTTCGCCGAACCTTTTCCGTTAGAAGGCACGATCCACAAATCCGTTTTTTTCCAATCTTGCCCTTTACCTTCCCTACCATAATATGCAATGTAATTTCCCTCGGGCGAGAAAGACGGTTTTTGGACAGGTCCCTCCGGAGTGGGAATCCTGGTAATTTTCTCATCCTCCAGAGATATAATAAACAAATCAACGGCTTCTAGGTCCATCCCTGGATCTTCACTACGAGTGGATCTAAATACGATTTTGTTTCCATCCGGTGACCAGCTCGGTTCCAGCTCATTCCAGTTCTTGTCCCAGCTCGAGAAGGCTTCGTCGTCCGTGATCTGAACTGGTTTTTTTTCATTTAGGCCTACCGTCCAGGTATGCCACCTCCCTTCTGGAAGATAACCAAAGCCTTCCTCTTTATAAAAAGCTCTGGTTATTTGCCGGGATACTGGTTCGGAATCATCAGTTTCATGCTTTCTAAACTGGAGCAGGAGCTTTCTACCATCGGGTTTCCATTCGAAGCTCTGTATCGTTCCCGTGAGAGAAGTTAGCGGTCTAGCTTCACCCCCGTCGGGAGGGATCGAGTGAAGCTGGGAATCTTCCTCTTCACCTCTGTCCGAGAGGAAGGCAATCTCCTGGCCATTTGGCGACCAACGAGGTTCTCTGTCGATTTGATCCCCGTGAGTCAACCGGTTGTGATTGCTGTTTTCCGTATTCAATAACCATAGATTTGCATACTTTTCTTTGGATTCTCGGTCTACCCACTTCTTAGAGTAAACCACGTATTTGCCGTCAGGAGAGATAGAAGGTGTCGAAAGTATTTCGAGCCGATACAGGTCTTTGGTACTTATTTTTTGAGGATCTTCTTTCTTTACCATAAATTATCCCACCACATTAATATTGTTATTATAATTGAGCCCCGCAGAAAAGTATGCGGGGCCCCTATGATAATTCCGATAAGCTTCAAGGTTCTAATTTGACAGGTCAACTATCCTCTTGACATTACCGCCTTTCTCCGAACAAGCTTTAACCGTGACTTCTTCTGGCTGATCGTTGTCCGTTTCAAATATCCACTCGACCTTTTTCTGGGGCTGACCCCAATCCCGGAAGCGATCGTATTTCTGATAGCGTTCTGCCCTGCCTGATAGATCGCCGATGTTCCTTTCCGCCGGTCCGTTTACCAAATTGACTCCATCGGCTTCCAAAGACACCTTCACTGGTTCTATTGCCTCAATTTCTTTAGACCTTTCAGTAAGGTTTGTTGGTAAATATCCTTGATTGGCCACTACAGCGCTCAGTTTGAAGACTCCTTCAGAGAGGTTTTCAATTTCCAGACTCTCGATTTCCAGACGAGGGGACGTGGCGGCGTGCCTAAGGGCGAATTCCCTATTTTTCCTGCACATTTCCTCCAATTTCTCCCCTGGGGGTGGATTTCTGAACATGAACAGCCTTTTCCAACCACCTATCTCCACTTCCCCCAGCTGAGGATGATCAAATTTAGTCCAGTTTATGAAGCCATCTCCGTTTAGCTTTTCGTCATTCCACTTCATCAGTTTTAGTTTCCTGTCTTCCGAAAGGTCTCGGACAGGGTAGTACCAGTCCTTATCAATGCCGGCAGCAGTATGGACGTCCCAGAGTTCAACGGTAAAGGGTAACATCCCTTTTTGCCCGTAAAAGAAATCGCCGGCAGTCCCCATTCTGTAGTCATCGCTGGTGGACCCTGCCGGGCTAAACTTGCTTTCGTCCATCAAAACTTCGTAGCCGGTTTCCTCTTCTCCCATTTCACCTATCCTCTGGAACAACCGCTTATCAGGGTAAGGAATATCTTCTCCTTTTATTCCCATCGGAGGAAGTATTAATCCCGCGTTGGTGTGAAAGTTAATCCCTCCAACGATATTAGGATGATCATCGACGAATTTTACGAGGGCTTCCGCCTCCGGTTCGGACATCGGATAATCTCCTGCCCCGTATTGCTCACCTTCGGGACCCCAGCCGTAAGGATAATTCCTGTTAAGGTTTCCGTCCCTCGGCTTTGGCACGGAAATCTCCGCCCCATCGAACTCTTCTATGTACCCTTCGGGAAACATTCTGTAAAATTCCCCACCAAACTCGTCCGGTTCCCGCTGAAGCATGACCCTGGGATCTTTATCGGACACCTTCCATTCCCCTTTCTCGTCTTTTACTCGCATATCCACTATACAGCCATCGTCGTTGATGTCTTTATAGTGGAGACCTGGACCCGCCTGCTCTTCTCCAGGTACGTACCTGCCATTACCATGCCAGGCGTAGTAAGGTTCTGTCAGGCAGAACTCCGCCGCATCGGGATTTAGACGGGGCACAATGTAGAAAACCTGCCAATCCAGTAACCGCGTAATCCTTTCGTCCTTTCCGTAACCCGAAAGCAGATCCCAGGCAATGGATAAGGCTACCGTGGAACCCGATAATTCTTCCGGATGCGTATTGCCGTCAATGTAGTACCCAGGTTTGTCGAGGTTCCGACCATTATCGGCAGAGATCTCTATCATCAGTATCTCTCTGCCCTGGTGCGATTTCCCGATCGGATATACCTCAGCCAGATCCGAAAATTCACTCTCCATGGAAAGAAGATTGTCCTTTAATTCCTCGTAAAGATAATACTTACCACTATTGAACTCCATATTTCCCAATTAATACCTCCTAAAGATATTTGATAATCCCACAGGTTTAAATCCTGCAGGAAAAATTTGCTCATTTAATTTGAACTTAACATTGATCCAAGCAACTTTTTACTGATCAGTACTCGTGTTGGCGGGGGCTTCTTTCAGCTTATAATCCATAGACCCCAACCCTAGTTCTATCGCTCTATTGAATTGCCCCATTTCCTCTAAAGGTACGTCCAGCTCATTGTCTTCCGGAAATTCCTTCAACAATTTAACTGCTTCCGCATCAATGGCCACCATATCTCCGGAAGCCATGATTACGTTCGGGTAAACGTAATCCCCCCGACCCGAGGGAGTCACCGTACTCCTTCGACCATCGATCATGACCAAATCCGGCCGCCAGCCCAGGTGTAGGTCTGGTATTTTGTACTCATGGGTATTGTCATCTTCATGTAGTTTTTCTCTGTCCTGAGGATCAATCCAGCCAACGCTTAACTTCAAAGACGCCGTAAATCTTGCTGTGGAGTGGCAGCGAATATTTGCCAGATAGACCCGCTTATCGGCCTCGTATATGCTCTTGGGAACGCTTATGGAGTCCCAGTACTTAGTATCCAGCTCCATTTCAACCCATTGATCGTACTGGAAGTTTATGAATTCAACTCCATACCGTTGCAACACGGGCATTACGCCCAGATCCGAAATAACTTCTTCCGTAGGCCAGGAATATCTTCCGGACAACTCACCTACTTTTACCTTTGCTCCGGCCCGTTGAAGCAACTCGATAACTGCGCCGAGAAACTCCAGGTTGGTGGCCAGGGGTATTTCTGCGGGGGTATTGAAGTTAGGTTTTATCATGACTTCATCCCCGGCGGAAATTACTTCATCAATACCGCCCAGCATATCGACCGCTTTACGAACAGTAGAAGGCAGGTAATCCCCGTTCAAATGAGGCACCTTTGATACTACTGACTTTCCATTTTCCGTGAACTCGTTTTTGTTCTGAGATGCTTTATCGGACATCATAAGCCCCCCTCATTAGTTATTCTGGTGATTCTACTTCTTTTATCCATTCTGTGTATTGTTTCAGTCCCTTATCAATATCATATTCTGGTTGATAATTACAGTCTTGCCTTATTCGGGAGATATCTAAAGGCCCTCGATTATATTCGTTCTCAAAAATCAGGTCAGCTTGTGCCTTTTTCCCGACAAATTCATGGTTAAAATCAGGGGTGAACTTCGAGAGTCTTCCTAAAATATAGTCAAGAGAAACACTCATCCCCAAAGCAACGTTGTAAGTTCCATACTCTAGTTCTTCATCGCTGGCCTGGCTCAAAGAAATTATCCCACGAGCGGTGTCTCCCATGTGAGTCCAGTCACGTAAATACTCTTCCCCGTATATTTTAATTTTTTCGCCACTGAACCCTGCATGCGTTAATTGATACAGAGGAGACATTCTCTCCCTGACCCCTGTCGGCCTCTCCCAGGGACCGTAGGGTGAACCAATACGACCTATCGTAAAAGGGCGATCCGAAAATTCGTCATATCTCTTACAGAGCAACTCGCTGTAAATTTTCGCCGCTACGTAAAAAGTACTGGGTGTATAGGGAATATCTTCATGAACGGGGACTCTCCCCGACCCATAGTTCCCGTAAACACCAGAAGAACTCACGTATACAAAACTTTCCACGTTCTGATCCCTATAGGCCGCATCCATCAATTCAAACGATCCTTTGGCATTTACTTCCATTATTAATCTAGAATTATCAATGCCCTCAGAGCCTAAAATAGTTACTGCCGCCGCGTGAATTACCTCAGTTATTTTATAATTCTCGAAAAGATCTCTTACCTGTTGCCTATCTCTTATGTCGCTCTCCACAAACTCCAGATTCCCGTTATCGGAGAAGGAAGATAAGGCCTTATCCGGATACCCGGATATATCTGTAGCCAGGACATCCTTTCCCTCGGTTAACAATAAGTTCGTTGCATTTACACCAAAAAATCCTGTTGCACCAGTTAAAAGTATCATTATCAACCCTCTTTTTCCTGCAAATATTATGTCAATGCGTATTAGAATGAAAGTATAAAGATCATCTCAACGCAAATGTAACAAATCAATATCTATATTTTTTTAATACAAACTTGATTTTTAGGTCTACCAAAACTTGCCGAGAACCCCTCAGGCCCTGCCCTGGGGGGTGAATCGGCTGTTTTTGGTGAACCTCTTCTGCAGCAATCACTCCCGGTAGATGGATAATTTTCCAAATTTCTAAGATCGGGGTTTACATCGTGGATAATCAGGCGTATAGTAATGTTGCAGTAATGGTTACGAATTAGTAGTAGAAATCAATAAGGAGTGATTATTATGCTTGATACGATAGAAGATGTTAATGCAAACAGACAAGCAAAAAGAGAGCAGGCGTGCTCCGATAGTTTGTGCCGAAAGAAAGTGAGGAGAAGTTCTACACTTAGGTAACAACCAGCAATATAAGGAAAGTCTACTTTGCAAGCTTAACCTTTGTTAATCTATCTTTAGGATAAGCATTGAAGATTACAAAATCCCCCGCCCCGAAAGCGGGGGATTTAATTTTGATTTCCGTACCACAGCCTTATTTTAAATTCGTAGTATCTGATCTATTTCTACTTAAATTCTTTAGGGGATGGAGGATGATACAAACCGACTTTGCTGTGTTGTATTCCCAGATCAGCAGTTAATTCAGCAACTTTAAAGGCTGTAGCCGTCGGATCAAGCACGGGAGCCCCGGCCGCCTCTTCCACTTCGTCCTTATACCCTGCCATAGCCGCACAACCCATTATTAGAACCTCGGCTCCATCTTTTTCTACCATTTTTTCCGCCAGCTTAATTCCTTCCTGTTTTGTCTTTTCAGGATTTTCGTCCATATCTGCTACGGAAAGACCTAGCGGTCTTATCGAAGCCAGCCTCTCCATCAACCCAGCTCTTCTTATATGCAATTCCTTCATGGCCACTCTGGGCTTTTTCTCTGTCATAATGCTAAATTTATTACCCAGGGTTAACGCAATGGATAAAGTGGCTTCCTCCATCGCAATTACCGGTATATCAGCTATTTCTCTAGCCGCTGGAACTCCCGCATCACAGAAACAACCAAGAAGGATCGCATCCGCATCTTCCTGATCGATTTCTTCAATGACTTTGAGTACGGGAGGGATCGCAAATGCCTCGTCATAAGAGGACTCAATAGTAACCGGCCCATGCTCCGGCGTTATTGCTTCGACTTCCGTATCTTCATCTTTTACGGATATTGCCGCCTCTTTCATTTTTTCGGTCATGTTTTCCGTCGTATTCAAATTAACAATCAATACTTTTTTCATACGGTTATTTCCCTCCTGAAAAACTTTACTTTTAGACAAGCCAAAACATTGTGTTTTAGCAAAAAGAATTACTAACTGTAGTTATCGCACAAATAAATACTACTCCACTTTATCGCTTTCAGAAGGCTCAATGAACTCGAGCTTCGCAACGTGCATATCCTCTTCGCTAACGAAATTCGCCCTTCGTCCCCCCACGTCTTTGTGGGGGTCATGAGTTAACTGAAATCCTTTGGACCTTGCTTTGTCGGTAATTTCATCAAAGTCGAAATTGCTAAAGCAGATGTGCTCAAGGCCTTCACCTTTTTCCCGTAAAAATCTAGCCCACCTAGTATCATCGGTCATCGGTTCGTTGAAGACAAACTTTATACCATTTACCTTAACTGTTCCTAAAACAACTTGTTCCTCTTCGTATTCCCTTACCGATCCCTCGACATCAAAAAGCTTTTCAAATTTCTTTACCGTCTCTCGAGTATCCTCAACTACAAAACCCATATGGTCTATAATGTCGCTGTTGTCCTGCATGCTACACACCACCTTGTAAGTTAAAAATTATATAAGTGTGATAAACACTTTATTTGATCCATCCCTATTTAGCCTGTACAAGTAAGGAGAACCTTAAAGTATTTCTTGCTTATACAGTACAGCATTTAGGGAAAAATTTCCTATCTTTCCTGTCGTGGAATTTAGAAAGCCACAACTCAATTTTTCGTGCGATTATTATGAGCAAAAATACCAGTTCGTGCAATGTCAGAGTGAAGTCAACCCAAAGGTTCATTGGTGCAAATGCTCGAGCGTTGAAATATTCCTCACTAATTCGATAGACTGTATTTATATAACGCTTTATTTAAGCCACAAAATCGAAAAAAGTCGAAGGTTTGAGTGAATAAACAGTTTATCTATTCTATATATTCCAAAGGAGGAAATTTTACATGAGCAATCTTACAGTAGGAACCGCTTCTGCGGAAGAAGGAACTATGGATACTGGATCCATTAATGTTACCAATACGCCTTCCGGCAGTGACGTTGCTATTCCCGTCCTGGTAGTTAACGGATCCGGGGATGGTCCGGTATTATGGATCAACGGATGTATTCACGGGAGCGAGCCTCAGGGCCCGTTAGCTATAAGGGCCATGCTGGAGGAGCTTGACCCAAAATCTTTAAAGGGTGCTTTCGTTGGAATTCCGGTAATGAATGTACCCGCCTTTGATGCGGCTTCAAGGGGAAATCCTCAGGATCCCTTTGCTTACGATATGAACAGGAATTATCCCGGAGATCCAGAAGGTCGCCTAACCGACCGAATAGCCTGGGCGCACAAGGAAGCACTAGCGGAAACGGCGGATATGGAAATCTCCGTCCATTCCGGTGGTGCCCACAGTTACCTCGAAACGACCCTTTTTGCTAACGAACTATCCATGGAAATGGCAAAGGCAATGGGCCCTAACTGGGACCTATTCCTGGAAAGCGCCCATCCAACGGGCAGTCCGATGGCAGAATTATTTGAACAAGGTAAACCGGCTATTTCCGTCGAACAGGGTGGGAACGCTTCGATGAAACCCAAAGAGGTCGCCAGAGATACGGATTTACTCGCGGGAGCGTTCTTAAATGTTATGCGCCATTATGATATGATAGAAGGAGAAGCTAAATACGCTAAGGAATGGCGCATGGGTGAACAAATCGCGGAACTTGCTAACTACGGTGGGCTCTGGGTACCGGAAGAAGATTTAGAGCTCCATGAATCCATGGAAGAAGGAACGGTGGTCGGTCGAATTTACGATCTATTCGGAAACGAGCGGGAAAAAGTCCGGGCTCCAAGCGATGGAGAAATATTCGGGATTAGGACCCAACCCATAGTCCAGGCAGGAGAGTGGGTACTTTTCTATGCCGACGTCACGGGAGAGCTGAATAGAAAATCTAGTTAACCCATATTAATTAAATTATTTTGTTATTTACCGGGTTGGCCGAGAAGACTCCATGCTTGCTGCGAGGATATCGGCCGGCTTGGTATAATTTAATATCCACTTCACCGTCGAAACCAATGATAACTTGATTCATCAAGCAAGTACGACTCAGCGGACCCCGAAGGATTACGCTTTACTTATTGAATTCAAATATCTTGTAGAAGGCAGAGAACACCTCGAATATAATCAAGTAGAAAGACCTGGCCCGGATCTTGATCCCGTTACGCAAATTTTGTTCAAAGGAAAAAGGTGGTTGATATTTTAAACTACGATCAACTAAAAAAGGACGTCCAAAGGCGGATCAAAAATGTTCAATCGATGATGAAGCGGGAAAACGTTGAAGTCTTGATTATCGTGGGGGCAGGAGCTCCTGGTTCCATCGGGGCTTTAAGATATATCACAAATGCTCACCTTTGGGAGGGGAGAGCTTTCGGGGTATTGGGAGCAGATGACCCTGAACCCTGGGTTGAAATTCGGAGCTCATATCAGGCAGAATGGACCAGAAATGAAACTACTACCAAAAAATCTAGAGTTGAATCACCGCAGAATCTAATATCTCGGACATCTGATCTGGCGAGAGATTACATTACCTCCAATGAGGAGATCGGCTTTGTAAACTTGAATAATCTTCTCAGCGTGGGCGAATACAACGAGTTCTACAATAGGCTTGAAGGATATAAACTTCGGGATGTAACTTCGGAGTTTAACTCCATCCGGCAAGTAAAAACTCCCTTTGAAATCGAAGCCATTGAACGGCATGGAGAGTTATTGGATCGAGGCATTGATGTGTTCAGAAACGAAGCAAAAATTGGTAAAAGATACTGGGATGTATGTGCTTCGGTAGAGAATTTCATTAAATCCAGAGGTTCTTTTTGGGGTCGAACAAAGCTTTCCCTTGATGTCACGCCCTTTACTGTTCCTCCGCCAAAAAACAAAAAAATGAAAGAGAATAATATAATAAATTTCGAAATAGTTTATGAATCCCCCTGGGGCTACTGGGGGGAAATAACTACAGTATTTTCATTTCATAACATACCGGAAGAAACGAAAGCCATTCTCGATGGATATCTAAAATCTGTAAAGTCTTCTTCTCCAATTATTGAGCCAGGCAGCAAGTTAGAATCTATTTCAGATAAAAACGATGAAACTTTTGAGAAGCTGGGTTTTTCCGTTGTAGGTAAACATACGCCAGACTGTCACAGTACAGGATTGGATGGGACCGACGGACCGGATTCGCTAAAATCTCCTAATTTTGAATTAAAAAAGGATATGGTTCTTTGTCTCCACCCCGGGGCCTTAGTTGAAGATGGAAAAGGTTTTTTGGTTTCGGACAACTTTCTCGTGACTCCCGAAGGGGGCAAGAGGTTATCTCCGCATACTCAGGATAGATACTATCTTCGGATTGGTCAATAAGTTTATAATTGACAAGAATTCCTTGGCGTTCTAGAATTCAATGAGGTTTAGTCAGTTAAATTTACACTTACTAGCTTTCCTCTCAATATTTTTCAATAAAGGTGGTGAACTACATGAAAGACAACACTCAAATTATCGATCATTTAGGTTTTGTCGTTGAAGACGCGAAAGAAACTTTGAAAAGATGGGAAGAACTTTTTGATGTCGAGGGATCGATACGCGAGTACGAAAAGGAGCAGGTGGTATTGGCTTCAATAAAAATTAACGGGATAAAATTCGTTTTTAACGAACCCATGACTGACGACACTCGCTGGGCGGAAATTCTTAGGAATAAAGGTGAAGGGATCGAACACATATGCTTTAGTAATTTCAATTTCGATGAGAAGATGAAAAAGGCAAAGAAACTAGGAATGACCACGATCTACGATGAACCAGAAAAGGATCCCTCCGGAAGGAGACATAATATTATCAGTGATGAAGACCTCCATGCTACAAAAGTGGAGTTCAAAGAGCCACCAAAATAACTGTGGCATGGTTTCTGTAATTATCCCATTTGTTTCAACCTTCCCCCGAGTAAACCGAGGGAAGGAATTTATTTCCCTTCCGTGCTATTTTTTGCTTCTGTCGCTGCTACCTTGACTCCTTAAGACAATTGGCCTTCATGTCCTCCGGCAAAAATTCTCCCTTCTGGAGAATTTTCTTTCCATCAAGGTATAGGTCGCAATCTAGCATGCATAGCCCTAGATGTGCATTTGCCGGGTTCTCACCCTGAAATAGAACATCATTATTGCTTCCTATCTCCACCTGAACGTTTCCATAGTAAGCTTCGGCGTCGATTCCACCTCCCCCTACTTGGGGAAACTGAATCGTTTCAGCAGACCAGATAGCGTCAGGATCTGTCCCCACGGCAATATGACCCGCTTTAAGCGAGTTCACTCCACCGGATGTTTTTAATAGGTTTGCAACCAGAGCAGCATCAGTCCCGCCTTCGAAGGCTACGGCCTTTCCTTCCTCGAATATTATCTTCGTTTCTGATTCTACATAACGGCCGAGGTAAAATATCTGGTCCCCGGGTGCAAGGACCAATTCTCCTTCTGTCGTACCTTCCAGTTGAGCTGTCTGAAAAAACCCGCCGCCCCAAAAGTCCAACCGTCCGGCCTCATCAGCTACACCGTACGTCGCAATAGCCGGTCTGTCTCCTTTTTTCATAGAAAGATCCGTCCCTGACTCCGAAGTAATCCTTATTTCGTCGGCTTTTCCCAGGAGTTCTGCCCCTCTTTTCGTCCTTTCAATTATATCAGCATTGGCAGTTCTCCTCTCGAGAATAGTCAGAGGAACCATTACACAGAGCGCTCGTTTTCCTTCCTCCAGAGCTTCCTTCATGGCCACGCTATAGTGCAGCGGATGCGTGGTCGGGTAAAGTATCAAATCGGCGGTACTAAAAAACCCTCTCAAAGTATCCTCGTTCCAGTCTTCTCGGTGTGAAAGTACTACTTTATGCACATCCGCTCCAATTTGTCTTGCAGCCCCGAAACAGGCCGCAGAATAGACGGGATTGAAGGCTGTATCAGTCACTACGAGCAGATTTTCTTCCGAACCCAAATTACACCACTTTAACTGATTTTTGAAAATAGGAATTAACTCTGCCACCACGTCGTAGGAAATTTCAGAACGCCCGTAAGCCATAGTATCACCTCTCAAATTTGTCTTTATTGAATATATAATTCAGTTCATTTATCTCCTTTTTAATACTAGATAACTTCTCCCAGAGTACTCACAATATATTCTATCTCTGCTTCCGTCAACTGAGGATACATGGGAAGGGTGAAGAGTTCGGCAGATGTTTCTTCGGTAACGGGTAGCGAGCCTTCCTCGTAGCTTAAATCCGAATAGACCGGCTGAAGATGCAATGGTGGTGTATAATGCATACCCGTTTCTACACCTTCCTTGGCTAATTCACGTCTCACCCGGTCTCTATCGGAAGCTCGCACTGTATAATTCCTGTAGGAATGACTTACGCTCCCGGCCTCATAGGGTGTAATCAGTTCGAGATTATTCAACTTTTGATCATATAAGCGGGCAATTTTTCTTCTCTCTTCTATAAACTTTTCCAGATGATTCAATTTCACTTGTAGTACTGCGGCGCTAATTTCGACCATCCTTCCGTGATATCCCTCGTTTTCGAAGTTAAAACCCTTATGTATTTTTTGGTCACCAATATTTATATAATCGTCCCCGGGGCTCTCATAAATAAAAAGCTCTCGTATACGTCTTGCGAGTTCTGGGTCATTAGTTACTGCTGATCCGCCGTCGCCTATATTGCCCAACATCTTCGAAGGAGCGTGACTAAAACATCCAATATCCCCTATTGTTCCTGCATACTCTCCTTTATATTCGGCTCCTTGAGCGAGGGCTGCATCTTCTATAACGGACAATCCATTTTCCCTCACAATATCCATTATTTCATCCATCTCGGCAGGATGGCCGTACATATGAACTACAAGAATACATTCAGTCTTTTCGCTTACCGCCTCTCTAAGAGCGGCGGGATCCATGTTATATGTTTCCTCATTGATATCCACAAACCTAACGTCCGCCCCTGTATGGTGAATGACCGTTGAACAAGCGATATCCGTATTGGAGACAGTTATTACTTCATCTCCTTCTCCAATTCCCAAAGCCAAAAGAGACCTAAAAAGGGCATCAAAACATGATCCCGTGGCAATGGCATAACTGGAGCCATGAAAATCCGCAATCTCTTTTTCAAATTCACGCACTTCCTTACCTTCCTGATATTCACCACTGGCCAGCACTCGTTCAATTGCTTCTCCAATATCACCACTTAACTGTTCTGTTTCTCGTCTATGATCGTAAAATGGTACTTTCATACATATCACCAAAATTGTTAACTCTTTTTTAAAATCAATACCAACGTATCTTAATAGTTACAGTGACAATGCCCAACAATCGAATCTACACAATTCTACTGTTGATTTGCAAGTTCAAAGATCAGTTTTAGCGGCTTTAAATTATTTTATCTTACCTAACTAAAGAGATTGAAAGAGAGAATTTTTCGAAGTTGGGGATTTCTTTTTTGCGCGGTTAAAAACTAAAAGCAAAATCGTTGACAGCCCAGATTACTTGTATTATCATCATTTCGTAAGGACAGTTAAGTTGAGAAGGTTAAATTATCGATAGAATTTTACAGTTAGAATCTTATACCCTTCAGATTTTTCTGAAAATCCTCCAGAACTGGTTACTTTTGATTTGAATAAATTTAGTTAATCACCGGGGAGATAAAAATAGTAACCTCACTTGGTAGATAACGGTGAATGGCTTACAAATACCTCAGCCAGTAAAGGTAGATAAATAGCGAAAGAGAATTGCTGCTATCCGTCGAGAGAGTAGCAAACTAATTTAAAAAACTTACTTGTCAGCGCTGACTTAAAATTAACTTTTTGGAGGGAAAAATGACTGAATCTTTATTATCAAGCAGGATTTCAAGTAGTGTTAGCAGTGTATCAAAAACTGAAAGAGAAGAGCTTCTGGCCGTGGCCGAAGAAATACCGGATTTAATAAAACTTGGTCGAGGCGATCCGGACAGAGACACTCCCGAGCACATCACCAAAGCCGGTATCGAGGCTCTAGAAAATGGCTACACCCATTACACCCATTGGGCGGGCATGAAGGAACTAAGGGAAGAAATAGCGAAAAAGCTAAAAAGAGATAACGAACTGGAATACGACCCTGACGGCGAGATAGTTGTAAGTACGGGAGTTCAGGAATCGATGTACGTTTTGTTTCAATCTTTGTTAGACGAAGGAGACGAAGTCCTGATGGCCGACCCCCACTATACTTCTTACGACGCCGTAGTGGAATTCGCCGGAGGAGAACTTACTCTTATTCCAACTTCCGAGGAAGATGACTTCGCGCTTCAGCCGGATGCAATTAGAGAAAATTTATCACCAAAGACCAAGGTGCTAGTAGTTGTCACGCCAAATAATCCTACAGGTGCAGTTATACCTCCGGATACATTGGAGGAGATTGCAGATATAGCAAAAGAGGAAGACCTGCTTGTAGTTTCGGACGAAATTTACGAAAAGATAATTTATGAGGATTACGAACACGTAAGCATGGCCTCTTTTCCCGACATGTACGAAAGAACCATAGTTCTAAACGGATTCTCAAAAGCTTATTCGATGACCGGCTGGAGAATTGGGTATATGGCTGCCCCTGCTGATTTCATAGAAAAGACCGAAAGGCTAAAGCATACTCTGACGATATCGACCAACCATGCTTCTCAAGCAGCAGCACTGGCTGCTTTAAAGGGCGGAGACGAATGCATTGAAGAAACCGTTGATGTCTATCGGGAACGCAGAGATTACCTAATGGATGCTCTGGATGAAATGGGCCTGACCTATGGCTATCCTGCTGGTGCCATGTACATTTTTGCCAATATACAACCGACGGGCCGGAACGCCTTTGAATTCTGCAAGGACCTGTTGACTGACGCAAAGGTTCAGATATTTCCTGGAACTACCTATGGAAACGGTGAAGGTTACGTAAGAATTTCCCTTCTCGCCCCAACCGACCAACTCAAAATTGCAGCTGATAGAATGGCCGAGGTAGTAAAAGGGTACGTAGGTTAGATGAAGATTAATTTGTAATTAACGAATTTAAGTTTACAATGGCCTGCCGAAAGGCGGGCCGTTTTGTATTTAGTTTAGAGGAGGTTTGAAATGAAAGATCAAGATTTACACGTATTGTTTGCCGACCCTTTAACGGACGAATTCGAGAATCGCTGGAGAGAGGCGCTATCCGATTTACAAGTAAAACTGACCATATTTGACCAAGGTTCCGAGGATATCTTGAAAAAAAACTTACCCGACGCTGACGTTTTGATGATAAAGAGAAAAAAGGTCGACCAGGACTTACTCGACAAAACGGAAGATCTCAAGTTGATCATCAAGCTCAGCCACTGGCCAATCTGGGTCGACGAAGATGCCTGCAAAAATAAAGGCGTAGAGGTGGCATCAATCCCTCAACTAGGTGGTATTGCCGTCGCCGAGCACGCTATAACCCTTATGATGAATTGTGCACGCGATATTATCCCTTCCCATCGCGGAGTAAAGGAAGGAAATTATCGAGACCAGGACTTAACTCCTGAGGTAACGACAGAAAGAAGCTTTGAATTTAAGTGGTTACCCGTAGACCCTTTCGAGGTTTATGGAAAAACCCTCGGAATAATTGGCTATGGTGAAATCGGAAAAGAGGTATCCCAAAGAGCAAATGCCTTGGGTATGGACGTAGTTTATTACGAAATAGATAAAATTCCTTCAAGCTGGGAAGACAAACTAAACGTAGAATACCGGGACATGAATGAATTGTTATCAATTTCTGACTTTATCACCCTTCATCTCCCTCACACCGACCAGACAGAGGATCTCATCAGCAGGAACGAATTTAAAACGATGAAATCGTCCGCTTATTTAATTAATGCAGCTCGTGGTGGCGTTGTAGACGAAAAAGAACTTGTAAAAGCTCTGGAAGACGGTGAAATCGCCGGGGCCGGATTGGACGTATTCGAGAAGGAACCTCTGCCCTACGACCATCCATTAACGGAGATGGACAATGTCGTCTTGACTCCACATATTGGAGGGGGTTCCGGCGAAGGTTGGTCGGATTTAATCGGACGAGTCAAGAAAAAAATACGTTCCGTTGCGAGTGGAACCAACTAAAAAGTATGAATTAATTTTGTATTCATACTCAGACTAGATAAGTGGAAAAAGAAGCATATCTCAAAAGATGTAAAAAAACCAATGTCAGTACATATCGCACCAAATGCAATAGTTGAAGTAATTATTCTAACCACACTCTACGTAGCAAGAGCCATTATATCCGCTTCAACTCTCAGTTTCCTCGGACTAGGCGCCCAACCCCCCACAGCAGAATGAGGGCTTATGTTAAGTCAAGGAAGATCCTACCTGCGTCGTGCATGGTGGATGGCGGTATTCCCCGGACTTGCATTATTTTTGACAGTTATGTCGGTTAATCTTATCGGAGATAGGTTGAGAGAACTACTTGATCCAAAACGCAGAAGAGCTGAAGGCGGATAGCGAAAAGCAAATATCTCAGGAGGGCAATTATGAAAGATATATTGACAAATGATACTTTCGCAATTTTACCGGGTAAGTTATTCACTGGATCGGATAAGAAGATCAAAACCGATAAAGCAGTTATCATTGAAGAAAAAAAAATAAAAGATATCGTAGATACAGAGGACAAAGATTTGTCCTCAAAAGACATCGACGTTCTCAAGGCTCCTCAAAAAACCTTAATCCCTGGACTAATAGATGCCCACGTACATACTTATAGCAATGGGGAAGAAAAAAGGGGAGAATATCCAGCTAAAGCACTGACGGGCTATTTGGCCCTCAGAAGTTTTGTCAATGCCAGAGAGGATTTAAGAGCCGGTTTTACCTTTATTAGAGACTGCTCGAGTCGGAGATACGTGGACGTAGCATTAAAGAAAGCCATTGAAACAGGGGAACTGCAGGGTCCCAAGTTGATGGTATCCGGCCACGGTCTCTCCATGACCGGCGGTCATGGAGATGTTAGTCAGTTTCCGAACGCGGACATTAATGAGGATTTAGCCGTATGTGACACGCCCGGTGAGGCACGGAAACAGGCTAGAAGGCAATTGAAAATGGGTGCGGATTTCATCAAGCTACACGCAACGGGGGGATCGTTTGGTAACGGTGCAAAACCAGGCGCTCAACAACTAACTCAAAAAGAGATGGAAGCCGCTATCGAGGAAGCCCATAAGGCCGGAAAAAAAGCAGCTGCTCATGCCATGGGAACGGAAGGGATGAAAGCAGCTGTAAAGGCAGGGGTAGATTCAATAGAGCATGGGTTCTGGATGACCGAAGAAATCGCGGAAATGATGAGGGACAAAGGGACTGTTTTTGTACCCACGCTAACCCCGCTTTACAGAAATAAAACCAGGGGTGGATATTACGACGACGAGAAAGTTCAAAAGGAGTTTAAATCGAAAGCTGCTGAAATTCGCGAAGCCCACCTGAAAAGCTTCAATTTGGCTTTAAATAAGGGCGTGACAATTGCCTGTGGTAGCGATAGCGGGGGTGGACCGCTATTACGACACGGGGAAAATGCAATAGAATTAAAATTGATGAGTGAGGCCGATATGGATAATTCGGAAGTCCTCCTTTCAGCCACCAAAGTCAATGCCGAATTGCTGGGCATAGAAAGCAAAGTGGGACAAATAAAAGAAGGAATGTTGGCCGATCTTCTGTTAGTCGAAGGTAACCCGCTAGATGATATTTCAATTCTACAGGATTGCGACCGTTTACAGGTAATCAAGGAAGGAACTCTTATTTGAGCCCGTTTGAGCAAAAAATAGTTTGTATACTTCGATGCAACCAACTTGCTTCTGACTAGAAAAAATGTAACGAAAAACTTCCAGCCGGGGGCTCAGCAGTTAATTTTGATGTTCTCGGCTGGTTCTCTCTTTTTTAATAACTTGGATCCAACAAGTAAGTGCAACTTTGATCTAGAAAAAAGAGGCAAGCTACGGTAGCCTATCGTACTTGTCTCACAATCTTAATCAAAGGAGCACGATAGAAATGAGCTACACGCAGCTTACCTCAGAACAACGATACACTATTTATGCACTAAAGAAAAGAGGCGAGACTCAAACCAAAATAG
>JAGXLB010000026.1:4731-20079 GCA_018334915.1 Candidatus Bipolaricaulota bacterium | reverse complement strand
TATTAGGCATAAAGGATCAAATTGGTACCATGGATATTGGCAGCAAGGCTGACTTGATAGCTTTTGATCGTAAATTTCAAGTTCAGTTTACGATGATTAACGGAGAGATCGTTTACCGGGGTGAGGGAGAAAATGGAGAATAACTATCAAGTGACCCAAACAGTAACGAAAGCGACGACCAAAGAAACACTGGTGAGAGAGCCCACTACTTGACCAAATAACAGGGAAACCCGGGAGCCACATAGGTATTTAATTGAAGGTATTTAATTGAACGACTTGGAAAAAATGTCCTGTTTTAATTCTCCGATGTAACTGCTTTCATCCTTAATTCTATAGTAAGTCGCACCTTTTCGTTACCTTATTTTACAACCAAATTCCGGCCACTGGTATGGTTGAGCTTAGTTTAGAATGTTGCTTAGTCGGGGTTAGTGGATTTAATCAATGACTTCCCCAGAGCCTTCAAATACAATCTCTCCGTTGACCATAGTTAATAATGGTTCGACTGATTCAAGGGACGTTTTCGGCTTGAAGGGGTCTTGGTCAAGTAATACAAAATCAGCTTTCTTGCCCGGTTCGATCGAGCCTAAAAAAGTTTCATTAAAACCTGCATACGCCGCATTTCGGGTATAGCACAATATTGCCTCAAGGGGTTCCAGACGCTGTTCGGGCAAATGTGCATTTACCGCCCCAGTTGCTCCATATAATGGCCCAAGGGGCATACAGTCAGACCCAAAAGCAAGATGTATATTTTTTCTAATGAGGAGGTTGAAGGGGTTCATAGCCCTGAATTTGTCGGAGAGGAGTCGTTTTTTGTACATTCCATTCCGACCACCCCAATTCCGCACAAAGTTTGGTTGTGCAGAGACCACAAAACCCAATTTCTTTACTTTTTCTATGGCTCTTTGAGAGGGAACCTCGAAGTGTTCAATACGGTGTCGGAGGTTCTTCTTCGCTCTATGTGTAGCATTTTCTAGACACCCTACGACCTGGTCGATTGCTCGATCCCCTATGGCGTGGGTTGCTGTTTGAATGTTGTTATCGTGGGCAAGGTCGATTTTCTCCTGAAAAGTTTCGGTGTCCCAGATTGGAAAACCTTTGTTCTCGCAATCATCCTGGTATTCATCACTCATCCAGGCCGTTCTGGCACCGATAGAACCATCCGCCAGAAATTTTACTCCCCCAATTTTTAGCCATTCATCCCCCAGGCCTGTTTGCAAACCTAGGTGAGTCATGGATTCTAGTAGATCGTGGTCAAAATAGAGTGTTGTTCGAACTTTTAACTCTCGTTTTTGACGTAATCTTTGATAGGCTTGGAACTGATGCTCGTCGATACCTGTTTCGTTTATTGCCGTTATTCCTTTTTGGAAGGCTATTTTAGATGCTGCCTGAATTCCATCCGAAAAATCGTCCTGCGTGGGCTGAATTTCATGACGTAGCGGTATACGAGCTTCTTCCATTAATCTTCCTGTGGGTTTTCCATCTTTAATCTGGAATCCCTCTGTCGAGGGATCGATGTTGATTTCGTCTAAGGCCTTGCTGTTTACACAACATAGATGGCCGTCTACTCGCCTCAGAGCTATTGGAATATCTCCCCTATAGCCATCAAGCTCTTCCTTGTCCATAATTCGGGCATTTCCCTTCCAATTAGTTTCATCCCAACCTACCCCTATCAACCACTCACCGGGTTGTTTTTTAGCTGCCGCGTCTGTTACTTTTTTGACCAACTCCTTTTTTGACTTGCATGCCGATAGATCAACGTATTTACTCTCCTCAACGCCTAGCTCGGCAAAATGTGTATGCGAATCAATAAAGCCGGGAATTAGCACCTTCCCCTGTCCATTAATTTCTTTGGTTTGGGGTCCCTTGAGGTCTAGGATGTCCTCAGTACTTCCAGTTGCTAATATCTCGCCGTCCAGAACTGCAACTGCTCCTGTGGTACTAAAGTTCTTGTTAAAGGTATAACAGTCAGTGTTTAAAATAACTAAGTCGGGTTTAGATTTTGTGTTCACGTTGGAATTACCCCATTTCATTTCCAAGTTGTGGGTCAAGGTAATCTCTGAGGCCGTCCCCGAGCAAATTGAATCCTAATACCGCGAAAAAGATCATTAACCCGGGAAAAGCTACCATCCAGGGTGCGGAAAGAAGGTAAGTTCTACCCTGGCTGAGGATGGCTCCCCAACCGGGATTCGGTGGTTGGACCCCTACCCCGATGAAGCTCAAAGAAGATGCTAAGATAATAGCGCTTCCGATACCCAAGGTTGCAATTACCAAGATTGGACTCAGTATGTTGGGGATTAAGTGATACACGATTATTCGGAATTTTGAAGCTCCGAGCCCCTCCGCGGCCTCTACGTAATCCTTCTCTTTTACGGATAGAACCGAGCCCCTTATGGTTCGGCAGGAATATGTCCAGTTGACTATGGCTAGGGCAATTAACAGTGAAATTAGCCCGGGTCCTAGGAATGCCATCAACATTAAAGCAAAGACAAGCACAGGTATTGAAAGAACAATGTTGGTAACTCCCATAATTAACCCATCAATTAAACTTCCAAAATAACCCGCGAGAACACCCAGGACTATACCTACCAGTGTATTGGCAAGTTGTGAGCCAACTCCAATTAAGAGAGCGAGCCTAGTCCCCCATATTATCCTGCTAAACAGGTCTCGACCGTATTGGTCCGTGCCAAAGGGATGGTTTAAGTTTGGGGCCTGGAGAGGAGAGCTTATGTCGGTAATTGGATCATATGGAACTAAGTAAGGGCCCGTAATTGCGGTTAAGATAAGTAAGACCGTAATGATAGTACCAGCTAACAGTCTTCGATCTCTTAGTAGTTGCTTTTTCATTTTTGTTACCTCGAATTAATCGTAGGTGATACGAGGATCTAGGTAGGCATACAGTATATCTACCAGAAGATTGATCCCTATATACCCCAGTGAGATGAGGACCACACAACCCGCTGTTACGGCCATGTCTTGCGTGGTAACCGATTGTACTAGCAGGTGTCCCAGTCCAGGCCAGGAGAAAAGTTTCTCAACTATTATGGTATTGGAAAACATGGCGACAAACTGCAGCCCGGCAATGGTAGTCACCGGGATTAACGCAGCTCTAAAAATGTGCTTGATATTGACTTTGAAAGGACTTAGTCCTTTCGCTTTTGCGGTTCTTACGTGATCTGAACGGACATAATCCAAGACGGAACTTCGTGTTACTCTTGCCAGTAAGGCGAGATATCTAGCACCTAGAGTGATCCCCGGGAGGATCATATATTTGAGAGACCCCGATCCGCTAATGGGTAAGTTGATAAAAGAAAAGTGTACAACCCCCAACATCAGCAGGAATCCAAGTGCGAAGTTTGGAATAGATATCCAGGTCACAGCCATTAGCATGGAAAATGTGTCGATGATCGTGCCTTTGTAAATACCGGCCAGGAAACCGAGTATTGTCCCCAAAAGTGCCACAATAAAGAACACTGGTAACACCAGCTTTAGCGTATAGGGTAGAGATTGTTTAATTAAGTTGAGGACTGACCCACCAGTCATTAGGGATTTTCCAAATCTGAACGTCAGTATATTCCTCATATATTTGAAGTACCTTTGATGTAAAGGCTCGTTTAACCCCCACTTTTCCCGGAGTCTCTCTACGCGGGAAGCTGAAAGTTGTTGCCTTCCTGCCCCGGAAAGGATCATAGCAGGATCACCCGGAGCGAACTCTATTACGAGAAAAACTATCGTAACCACAGCGAAAAACGTGGGTACAGCTTCAAGAAGCCGTCTTATAATATAACTGATCATATTTTTATCCTTTAACTATACTTGGGAGCAAAAACCTACCTATTTACCAACATTTACCGAGAAAGCCCCCGGCGCACAATTGAAATTCGATACTAGGTCCAGTTATGGTGAGCGTATATAAGCTAGCTAAGTTAACCATTGTGATTCGTACTCTCGGTTTGACCAATTACTTCCCCTCAATTGAGCGCTGGATCAATTATCGTTATTCAAATCTAAGTTTGTATCCAAATGTTCTTCTAAAAGCCCCCTAGGGCAGAGTTCTTGACTCTGTAAAAAAGAAATTTGTCTCTCGGCTTGGAAAAGAGGCAGCGGCCCCCAATATATGTAAAGGCCGCTGCCGAATGGATCTAGGATTAGTGATTCTCATTTATCCTTTTCGTCCTTGACGTTACCCTAGGATCGTGGAGAACTTTCGTCGACCCAGACTTCATCCAAAGGTTGGAATGCCTTTTCTCTAGAATTACCGACTAATCCGTGCACCCAAGGCTGCTTTATTATAACCGGTTTGGGGTAATTATAGAAGAACCATACTGCGTTATCCGTGAATGTGCTGACCGCTTGTTTGATGATTTTGTTCCTTTCATCGATATCGAATGTTTTTTCTGCTTCCTCTATGTATTCATCGAACTCCGGATCGCAGAAGAGACTTCTATTTCCTTCTGTCCTCGGGGTATCGCAAGTATATGTTTTTATGACTTCTAGAGCGCTAATTTTCCCCCCTACTGATGAAATGTAAGCTTCAAAGTCTCCTTCTTGAAGCCTTGGCATTAGGTTACCCCAGCTTAAGGTAGTAAGCTTTACATTGATGCCAATTTCACTCAAGTATGGTACCAGGGGAACGGCGGCGGGGATACCATAACCGGATGCCTCGGGGCCCAATATTTCTATCTCAAACCCGTCCTTGTATCCAGCTTCTTTCATCAATGTCTTTGCTTTCTCAGGGTTATAGTTGTAACCGATGTCTTCATCGTAAGCTGGGTAGCCAGAGGAAATTGGTCCAGTAGCCGGGTAGGCCATTCCCTGGTAGTAATCTTTTATGACTTTTTCTTTATCGATGGCGTAGTTAATTGCCTTCCTGACTTTCTTATTTTTGAGTGGACCCCACCCTGTGTTGAAAAGCACTGCTCTGGTCCACAATTCAGTGGTTTCAATAAGATTCTCGGGTTCCGTTTTCTTTTTGATTTGCTGGTAGTTGGCCATGTCGACGAAGTTATAGTCTAAGTTCCCCTGTCTAAAGGAGAGGTTTCTGGTAGTGGATTCAGGCATGAGTTTAAATACTACTTTTTCCAGGTAGGCTTTGCCCCCATAGTAATCGTCAAACCGAGTTAGCACAATCTCGCTGCCCCTAACCCAGCGTTCCAGCTTAAATGGACCTGCCCCCACTGGTCTCGAGCCGAACTGATCTCCGAGCTTCTCGACCTCTTCTTTGGGAACTACCGAGGTGCCGTGATTAGCTAAGTTATACAAGAAAGTTACGTCTTTTTCTTTCAGGTCAATCCTTAGCTTATATTTTTCCAGAACCTTTACTCCGGAAAGATTATCACTTTTGCCGCTCATTACCTCTTCGGCACCTACGACATTGGATAGTAAATTTTCAGAGCGTCCCTCTTTTAGTAGTCTCGTAAATGAGTATTTAAAATCTTCTGCTGTAACTTCAGTTCCGTTATGAAACTTCACGCCTTCGCGTAGATCAAAAATATAACTTTTCTTGTCTTCAGTTAACTTCCAATCTTTGGCTATGGCGGCTTTGATTTTGTTGTTTTTTGGATTGATGGCTAAAAGGCTATCATTGAGCTGGATGATGATTTGTCCTTCTTCTGCTGATTGATCACTTACGCCGATGGGGTCAAGAGTTTCAACGTCGCTAACGTAGGAATTGGGAACGATGAGGGATCCACCGTACCTCGGAGCAGCATCATCTTGACTGGCAAAAACCGTGGTGGTAAGTGGAACCACTAGCAAAACGACAAATAAGCTGATGGCCAAACTCCGTTTAAAACTAACTTTCATGTTTTTACCCTCCTTAGTGGTAAAATGTGTATTGAAAAGTAAGTAAGGCTTGTAGTGCATTATTAAATCTCAAAGTTCTCGTTTTATAACAAGCCCAAGAAGACATCTGTTACTCAAACGTCGGTATCACCACCCTTTCTCGTCCTTAAATTTATTTGCTTTTCTCATGAACAAAACGAAGTCACAATAGTCGTCACCGCGAGTCAAGGTTTGGGTTATATTGACTTGTATTGCGGGTTCGAAAGCCGAATAAAATGCGTGATGCACTTCCTCACAATATATTTTGCCGATTTCCCAACCTCCGTCTAATTCAGACCAAACTTCTGAAAAATTACATTTTGTTTCTTTTGAGACCCTAACTTCTTCGTCCTGTCGGATCAGATCTTGTTCAAATCTGGGGTCTTCGGGTAAATCATAATTTTCAAATAGGGATTTAATTGAAGTTTCTTGTCCGCTTGCCAGCACTTTCCGGCGTAGTTCTTTACCCCGATGGGAACCAAATTCCCTAATAGCTCTGCGCAAAGCTGCTTCGCCGGCTTGACCGAGCGACAGGAGTTTTTTAGCTAGGAAATAGTATAGATACGCCCAGTAATCGCTGGTTCGTCGAAAGAGGTTGGGTACGTCTTCCTCGTTTATATCTTCGGGTCTATGTTTACTGGAAAAGCCGGAAACCCCCTGAATCTCAAAAGTGACCTCATCGAAATCCATGTTTGAAGGACGGAAAACAGCTGGTTTGGCGCGGCTTAAGTCCTGAATATTATTCTCCAGCAAGGTGCTTTGGACTTCCTGAAGATAACTATCGACTAAAGTAGTAGCTTTTGGGTCGGAAGATAGATTAACCCATGTCCTGATCACAGGGGATTTGGTGACTTTAATAGTTGCTTGATTGTTTGAGTGGGTTTGTGCCGAGAAATAGTTGGATAGATCTTCAAATATAAGTTTGAGAAGTTTGGAGTGGTTACTGCTGTCATCCAGTGTGTTCTTAATTATCGAGCTTCTCATGGAGGCATACTCTTCTAAGCTTTCCTTTAGTAAGGATCTGCCTTCTGGAGCAAAACTAGAATCCAAAAAAGGTCTGCTCAAATAATAATAGAGTTTGGCAAATACCACTCGCATTTTATCCACGTCGTTTGTGTTTAATCTATGGCCGTAGTCATCGACTAAGTTGTCTTCCACGTGCCCCACCTCCAAGTTATCAGGGGAACAAATACCATAAAAATCTTACATAATATAGACCGAATCAAATGTTTCTAACCTACTTTCTAAGGGTTTCTAATTTTGATAACCTTCCCAGGTTTGGAGTCCGTAGGTTGTTCATCCTTGACGACAAAGTTCCCATTTACAAGTACGTGTCTTATACCTGTAGGAAATTTGGCGGGTTCTTCATAAGTAGCTCGATCATTAACTTCGTTTATATCAAAAATAGTCAGATCCGCGCGAAAACCCTCCTTGACGATTCCTCTGGTGGAAAGACTTAGCCTGTTGGCTGGCAGAGAGGTCATTTTTCTAATTGCTTGTTCGAGTTCCAGTACCTCTTCCTCCTGCACGTATTTTCTCAGCACTCGAGGAAAGGAACCGTATACTCTAGGATGTGGAAATCCACCAAGTAGCCCATCCGTACAGAACATTTGAAACTTGCTTTTCATTATTGTTTCCACGTCCTCCTCCTGGCATAAAAAGACCACCATTGAAGCTTCCATGTCTTCTTCTATCAGTATGTTTAGCACGGTTTCAAAAATGCCTTCGTTTCGCATTTCCGCTGCCTCGGGAAGTGGCCTTCCTTGAAGTTGTTTGTTAGCTTCAGAGCTAACAGAAGAAATGTAAATGTTGTCGGCTCCCACCCTGTGGAAATGGCTATCCCATTCCTCGACAGTATGTTCTTCCAAAAAATCCAGGATTTTCTCTCTGGTATCTTGGTCCTTTAGAGCTTCTCGTAAATTCTCGCTATGCTTTTCGAAAACCCAGGGAGGAATTAGTGCACTGAGCAGTGTACTCCCCGCAGTATAGGGGTACTGATCACAGGTAGCGTCAACACCTTCTTCTCTGGCTTCAAGGATTGTTTCTACGATCCTATCTCCCTTACCCCATACCTTTTTGCTTTGTGCACCCAGATGTGATATATGTACGGGTACCCCAGTTTCTTTACCTACTTCGATGACCTCAGAGAGTGCTTTGAATATCCAACTGCCCTCATTCCTCATATGAACGACAAAAATGCCTCCCTTCCTGGAGACGGTTGAGCAAAGTCTCTTTAATTCTATAGTTGGGGCAAAGGTACACGGGGTGTAGATCAGGCCCGTAGAGAGTCCTATCCCCCCCTCCTCCATAGATTTTGCAAGGAGATTCGACATAGAATTGAGTTCCTCACTGGTAGCTTCCCTGTTGTCCAGCCCCACTGTTTGTAACCTCAAGGCACCATGTGGTACCAATGACAAGACGTTCGTATTGGTTTGGCCCTCCAGAGCGTTTAAATATTCTCCCATGGTAGAAAATGGCCAATCGGATTCCAGCTTGCCGTTCAGTCCTTTATTATAATCCTTCCAAAACGCTTTATGGGTACCGGGCACAGGGGCCGGAGCTGTACCATCTTGTCCGAGTACTTCTGTCGTGACCCCCTGTCGTATCTTTTCTGGGCGTTGACTTTCTTTAAGGAGCATTAAATCAGAATGGCTATGAGTGTCAATAAAGCCGGGTGATATGTAGAGATCGCTGATATCAATTGTGCTGTATGCATCTTCATTTATTTCCGGCCTAATGGATTGTATGTAGTTACCTCTTATCCCGACATCAGCTCTATACCAGGGGTTTCCAGTTCCATCCACCACTTTCCCGTTTTTAAAGACGATGTCAAACATTTTCCTCCTTCAAAAAACTTCATTTAGGACATTTGCGAATAAATTTGTTCTTGTGAACAGCGAGCTAACCTCGATGTATTCGTCTTCTCCATGAGCACCCCTGCCAATTGCCCCCAAGCCGTCTACACAAGGTACCCCTGCATCTACTATACAGTTGCCGTCCGAAGCTTCGCCTCGGGGATGGTTCGCAAAACTGGTCTCCACTCCAAGCGTATCTATTACGCTCTCAAATATATCTTGTAAATCTTGCGTTCCTTCAACAGGTTCCATTGGGGGACGGTGGAAATCACCTTTTAAATTAGTTTTCGTCCCTTTTACGTAATTTTTTTCTACTAATTTATGAATTTTCTCCTCAATTCTGAGTTGCTCTGCTTTGGTTTCGACCCTGAAATCTATTTGTGCTTTCCCGTAATCCGGTACGATTGAAGGCTCTTCTCCGCCTTCAATCGTCCCCACGTTAACGGTGGTTCCTCTTGGAGGATCCGCCAATTCTTCGATCTCGAGCAAATGGTGCATTAGCTCATCAATAGCATTTGCTCCGACCTCGGGCTCTGAGCCGCTGTGAGACGATTTACCACGTGTAGTTAGGGTATAAATACCCTCCCCTTTTCGTTTTAGAACTAACTCATTCCGTGGAGTCCCTTGCTCGAAGACGAAAGACCACTTTATACCGTTCAATATGTCCCACAGATACTCCCTGCTCTCAGGAGAGCCCTGTTCTTCATCTGCATTTAACAATACATGGATTGTCCCCTGTATTTGTGGTCTACTTTCGAGGAAGAGTTTTAATGAATGCAACATGATAACAATACCACTTTTCATATCCAGTATTCCTGGACCATAGGCTCGCCCTTTGCTTCGGTCAATTGTGAATGGGCGTTCTTTAACTGTTCCTTGCGGGAATACGGTATCCATATGACCCATTAACAATATCGCCGGACCTCCTTCCCCGTATTGTCCATGGACATGATCCCCGTATTGCTTACCGGACAGCTTGGTTGTTTGGAAGCCAATATTCGCCAAAAATTCCTGGAACAAATTGCCGATTTCTGTTATTCCTGATTCATAGGTAGTTGGGCTATCGATGTTGACTGCCTTTCTCAGGGTTTCGAGTATTTGTTTTTGTTCCTCGTTTTCCCTGTATAGGTTCAAGATTTGTCTATTCATGTTCCACCTCGTGAGTTTATAGAATCCCTGAAAACTGGTGGGTTAATGCTGATTTAGTCTTTAAACCATTCGAGTTGTTTTTTTAGTCCCCTTTCCTCCAGATTTTTCTTGACTGTCTCTGGGTTTGGCCTGGGGAAACTTTTTTCTAAGTTGGACAGTTCGATCAGTAGTAAGGCGACAATCATCGCGCTCTCTTTAACGTCTTTTACTTTTACTTTGTCCAGCGTATCCATTGGCGTGTGACTCCACCCCCGTCCTGAGGTCTTGGAGTTGGGAAACAAATAACAAACTGGAACTCCTTTCCTTAGAAAGGACCAGTGATCAGACAAAGGACTTATATAATCTTCGATATCAAGGGGGTAGTGAAGGTAAGACGATACTTTATCTACCAGGCCAGGTATGTAGTCCGTTTTACAGGTTATGACTTTTGGTTCACGGGCAACTCCAACACCGTCCATATTAATCATCAAGTTGATATTGTCCAAATTATGAGCCTTTGTATATTCTTTACTGCCGACTAAACCCATCTCTTCAGAACCGAAGCTCACGAAGCGAATTTTAGAGCCAAGCAAATCTCTGTGCTTGGATAAAACCCGGGCTACCTCCAGGAGAGTCGTGGTGCCGGAAGCGTTATCTTCCGCGGCCGGTGAAATGTCATGACCGTCTAAATGTCCGCCCAAGAGGATCTCGCTTTTCTTTTTGTTGTTGTCACCGGAAACGCTTGCGTAAACATTTTGAGAAGTTGAATTTCCCGACTCCGCTTTCACTGAAATACTAGCTTTTTGAATTTCTCCGTCGGATGATATTCTCCTTATTTTATCCCCTGTTTCTTTGGAGATTGCTATTCCGGGTATAGGACCCAGTTTGTTCGACCCCAGGGATCCAGTGGAAGGTAGATTACCTGGCGTCGTGTTTTGGTAGACAAAAGCTGATGCACCCCCTTCGACCGCTTGAAGGTATTTTTCCCCTCTATGTACTGTTCTTCCTTTGTATTCGGGGGTCTCATTGTTTACCAGAACAATTTTGCCTTCAACGTTTTCCTCAAAGTCTTCTTCGAGCCCATAACCAAGATCTACAATCTCAGCCTCAACGTTTTTTGACGGGGAATAGGGAAGAGCTATACAATCTAATTCAATCTCAGAAGCGCAGTGTAGGGAAAGGTGAGTTTCACCCCTTTTCCATCCGAGGATGTCAAAAGATTCCAGGGTTGGGTTATCAAGTTTGTACTCCTCAAGCTTCCCTTTAACATATTCCGCCGCTTCTCGTTCTTGGGGCGTTCCCGAAAATCTATTTTCCAGCTCTTCTGTCAGATAAGATATATTTTCACTAGTTTCATTGGAGGCCCAAATTTCGCCGATCAAAGACTGTAATTTCTGATTTTCAGTAGGTATAGTGATTCACCTCGAAAAAATAATATAAGTATAAGTGCGCATTTCTGTAAATCTTGGCCATAGAATTATCGCTTGGTAGTTTGTATCTCCTGGTAAAAATATGTCTTCAAATACTTCGAAATTCTAATATATAGAACTTATATAGAGAAAACATATAGAATCTACCAAACTCATAATCTTATTTCAAGGCTACAAATTGCCCCGGCAGTAATCGTCTCAGGGATTGCCTTATCATATCTTTCGGTTGTAGTTTGTTGAGGAGAGAATTTAAGTCACTGGGCAGACCACGCAGACCATTAAAAATGGGAGTAAAAACTAGATAAGAGGGATAAAGTTTTTGGGAAGCTGAAACCGCACTCCAGCTCCTTCAACAAAATTAAACAGGTCTAAGGTTTAACTGAATAAATAAAATCCCTTTCTAGGACAATCTAAATTCAATGGAGAAAGGGGCAGTGTCAACTTCAATTCAGGAGGGGTAGGGGAGAATTGGGATAAATTTTTGAAGAAGTGATCCGGAGTCTTGCATTAGTGTTTTTCTTTTTGTTAAACTATATGTGATTATCATATAGAAAAAACATATATTGAAAATGGGGAGGGCGTAATTATGTTTAGAGGAATTAGCATTGAAAAGAAAGAGGGCGATTCTTTAAAAGAGGAAGTTTATAATTTGTTAAAGGAATTAATTTTAGTAAACGAGTTCTTGCCAGGACAAAAGTTGTCCATTGAAGAACTCGCAAGAGAATTAGACATTAGTCCTACTCCAATTAGAGAAGCTCTATCGAAATTAGAATCGGACGGTCTTATAGAGCTGTCTCGAAACAAGAGGCCCAAGGTAACTCAGATTACCGAGAATGATGTTCATGAAACCTACGAAGTTCGGAGGTTCCTGGAGCCTCAGGTAGCAAAGGAAGCAACTAAAAATTTGCCCCCAGACCCACTGAGAAATTTGAAAGAGAGAATGGTCAAATTTTCTTCATCGGATCAGAAAAGTACATCTCAAGTTTTCCATGAACTAGATTTAGAGCTAAATAAACTGATCTTTCAAACGGTAGATAACGATTTTTTGAATGAGTTATTGTCTGTCATAAAGAATAGAAGTGTGAGGATACGTTTTCTTGCTGAATCGGTTCAACATAGAGAAAAAGATAAGTTTATTGAGAAAGGTAACGAGGAACATTTAAGCATAATCGAAGCTATGGAAAATAAGGATGAGCCAAGAGTGGAAGAAGCAGTACAATTGCACCTTGGTAATGCGGAAGGGCGTACTCTAAAGATTATAAACGAACTAAATTCCCAGAAGAGGGAAACGATAAACATAAAAAAATATCTATAGTAGAGTGGCATTTATGAGCGTTATTATCCTTGAAATTTTTCATGGTTAGGAGGAGACCATCTATGAAATATACACTTTCTGATAGAACGCGCCAATTGGAACCTTCGGCTACAGGAGAGGTTAGCAATCTCGTTCAGAGTAAGAAAAGGGAAGGCATTGATATAATTCAATTAGCCGAAGGCGAGCCTGATTTTGATACACCGAAAAATATAAAAGAAGCAGCTATTGAGGCTTTAAAAACGGGCAAAACCGGATATCAACCAACAAAAGGCGATTACGAGTTGAGGGAGGCTATTCAAAATAAACTTAGAAGGCAAAATTCTATCGATACCGATATAAGTCAAATTATGGTAACTCCCGGGGCTAAGTTTGGCATATATTTAGCCTTTCAGGCGCTTCTCCAACCAGGCGATTCTATCATGATATTGGAACCAAGCTGGGTGACGTTTGTCCCTTCGGCTAGCCTGACCGGGGCCAACGTGATAAGAGTTAACTTGGATGACAAAAGAGGCTTTCAACCGAATATAGATTTAATTGAAGACGAAATGGATGATTCCGTTAAATTAATAGTCCTTAACTCGCCATGTAATCCAACAGGATCAGTTTACGATAAAGAGGCGATAAAAGAAATTGCTCGTATGGCGAGAGAAAATGGTAGTTTCATTCTATCAGATGAGCTTTATGAAGATCTTGTTTTTGAAGGTTCACACTATAGTCCGGGCTCAGAGTTCGAGAACATCATCACAGTTAATGGCTTTTCGAAAAGTTTTGCCATGACGGGGTGGAGGCTGGGATATGTAGTGGCTCCAGAAAAGATCATAGATGGTATGGAGAAACTCTATCAGCACTCGGCTACTTGTGTGAATTCTTTTTCGCAGTGGGGTGCATGCGAGGCTTTGGTAAGTGAAAAGTCTCAAAAAGCTTTACGGGAAATGGTTAAGGAGTACGAAAATAGGCGTTCACTGATTATGTCTTTAATAAATAAATCTTCGCTTTTCTCTTGTGAACGCCCGCAGGGGGCATTTTATTGCTTCCCTAAATACGATGCTGAAATTTCTTCTGTTGAGTTATCAAAAAAACTTCTGGAAAAGAAAAACGTGGCAACCGTGCCGGGCAAAGCATTTGGCGAAAATGGCGAAGGGTATTTAAGGCTATGTTACGCTGCTTCCGAGGAAGACATTAAGAAAGCGTTCAAGCGGATTGAAGATTTTACTCGAGAACTAAACTGAGAATACTTTACTCCAATCCCGGGGACGATAACCCCAACCACTACTTGACATCTTTTATCCTAAATATAATCGCAGATCACGTGTTAAGTAGTTTAATAGGATTCTCTTGGCTGATCTCCGAAGATAGGAGTTGAAAAGGTGTATGTTGGTAATCACTGATTATATGTATAGGGAGATATCATGCTAGGAAGACCGGAAAAACCAATAGGGGTGTTTGATTCAGGGTTGGGTGGTTTGGCGGTTACCTCTGAAATTGCCCAAAAAATGCCCGATGAAGATATCCTCTACTTTGCCGATTTTGCCAATCTTCCTTTTGGCCCCAAACAAAGAGAACAGGTTGAGGGGTTTGTAAGTAGGATTGTAGATTTTTTAACTTCCCGAGAGGTAAAAACAATAGTAATTGCGTGTAATACGGCGACGGTTGCTGGTTTGGATAAAGCCAAAGAAATTGCAGGGGAGATACCGGTAGTGGGGATGATTAATCCTGCAGTTAATACTGTTTTAAATCGAGGTTGCTATAGCAGAGTCGGTGTGATTGGTACCGCCGGTACGATAAACAGTAGCTCGTATGAAGAAACTTTCGTAAAGAATAACTGGAAAAAAACGGTGCACGGCCATGCTTGTCCGAATTTACTTAGACTGGCGGAAAAGGGCGAGATTGACGATAAAGAAAGAATAAATCGGTTAGCACGAGAGTGTGTAAATCCGCTTTTAGAAAAAGGGATTGATGCCTTGATTTTAGGTTGCACTGATTTTTCCTGCGTGAAAGATACATTGAAGGAGGTAGTCCCCTCTCGCGTAGATATAATTGATCCAGCTCGAGAAGTCGCTAGAACGGTAAATGAGAAATTAAAATCCAGAGATTGGATGGGGAAAGAGGGAGATGAAAGCCAATTGTTTTTTTATCACACAAATGGACTACCAGGGGAAACCCGGGAATTTGCCAAAAAAGCTTTTAATTTAACGATTGATGCAATAGTACCGACAGACATTTAATTTTTTTGACAATGGAGGGAAAACATGGTGACAGCTGGTCAAAATAAGCGTGTACTAACGGGTACACAATTTATGTTGGGTAACTATGCCGCCGTGGAGGGAGCACTGGCGGCTGGTTGTGATTTCTTTGCTGGATATCCTATTACTCCCGCAAACGAGATAGCGGAGAGGATGTCCGAACGAATGCCGGAGGTGGGTGGAAAATTTGTCCAGAGCGAAGATGAACTCTTTTCAATTTTTTCTGTAACGGGAGCTTCGCTTTGTGGCGCCAAAGCCATGACAGCTACGGCCAGTGCAGGTTACAACTATATGCAAGAGGGGTTGAGCTATGCCGCGGCAGTTGAAGCCCCTTGTGTTATTATAGATGTCCAGCGGTGCCGAGGTGAAAACTTTGCAACCCAGGCAGACGTAATGCAGATGCGCTGGGGAGCAAGTGGAGATCATGAAATGGTAGTATTGGCTCCCTCATCTGTACAAGAACTCTTTGATTATACGGTAAAGGCCTTCAACATTGCGGAAGAATACCGGACCCCGGTCGTGGTTATGTCTGAGACAACCATTGCTCTAATGAGAGA
>JAGXLB010000026.1:0-4056 GCA_018334915.1 Candidatus Bipolaricaulota bacterium | reverse complement strand
TGTGGGCAGGTAATGAGTTATTTTTTGCGGGCAGCCGATCATGTAGACTTAGATTTTGATAATCTAGTTGCCGTCGGGGGAGTGGGGTGTACTGCAAGGATACCCGTCTATTTGGACGTGGACGCTTTGCACGGTATTCATGGCAGAGTATTGCCCTGGGCGACTGGGATAAAACTACATAAGCCCGAACTTGACGTAGTCGTTTTTGCAGGTGACGGAGGGGTTGCTGCAATCGGTGGCAATCACTTTATTCAAGCGGCGAGAAGGAACCTTAACGTAACAGTGGTCGTGGTAAATAATCTAAACTTTGCCATGACGGGTGGACAGGTCTCTCCCTCAACCCCCAAAGGTTTGACAACTTCAACCACACCTTCTGGTAATGTGGAACCGTCTTTTGATCTAAACAAGCTTGCCGAAACTGCTGGTGCAAGTTACATCAGCCGCTGGAACACTGCCCGTTCGGCCCAGGCCATTAAGTCCATGGAGGAAGCTTTGGAACATGAAGGGTTTTCTCTGGTGGAAATTATCTCCCAGTGCCCAACTCACTTTGGCCGTTACGCTCTGGGTACGGGAAGTCCGACCGAAGTTGTCCAGTGGATTGACGATAAGTCGGTGACGGAGAAGGAAGCTGAAGATATGTCGGAGGAAGAATTAGAAGATCGCTTTGTGATTGGAAATTTACTTAAACGTTCCAGGCCGACCTTCGAAGGAAACGTAATGAAAGCAATCGAGGGATGCCAATGAGTGATAAGCAAAAAAATTTACAATTTTGTGGCTTTGGCGGACAAGGAATCGTGCTCTCTTCAGTAATATTTGGCACTGCCGCCGTACAGGGAGCGGGCTTGAATGCCGTTCAAACTCAATCTTTTGGATCCGAGGCGAGGGGAGGAGAATGTCAGGCGGAATTGATCCTTTCTGAAGACGAAATTAGATCTCCTTTAGCCGATGAAATTGATTTGCTGGTAGCCATGTCTCAACCCGCTCTGGAAACTTACCTATCCCGGCTCAAGTCAGGTAAATACCTCGTTCTTGACCCAGGACTGGTAGAAAGACCGGACCGGGAAGATATAGAAATAATTGAAGTGAGGGCACGGGAAATTGCGGAAGAAATCGGCCATGAAATAGTCGCAAATATGGTTATGCTCGGATTCTTGCAGCAAGCAACGGGCTTATTTACAAAGGAAGATTTTCTCGAGACTATTGAAGGAAACGTCAACGAAAAATTTTTGGAAGTAGATGTTAAGGCGGCTGAGCAGGGTATACAGCTTGCAAAAGATACCGAGGGTTCCCTGGAGGTATAACTGAATGAGATTGCTTGAATACCAGGGAAAGAAGCTGTTTGAAGATTACAATATTCCGGTACCAAAAAGCCAACTTGTACGAAACCTGAAAGAAGATGAGGTTGAATTACTTCCTGAAAGTGAGAGCTTGATTCCCGGTGTCCTAAAAGCTCAGGTTCCGGTGGGAGGTAGAGGGAAGGCGGGAGGAGTAAAAAAAGTATCTACGTATCAGCAAGCAAAAAAGCTCGTACGGGACCTGTTGAGCTCGGAGATAAAGGGTTTCCCTGTTGGGGCTGTATTAATTGAAGAAGAACTTGAAATAGAAAGAGAATTGTACTTTGGTCTTCTCTTAAATAAGTCAGAAACTTGTATTACCGCGATTGCCAGTTCCGCCGGAGGGGTGGATATCGAACGGGTAGCGGAAGAAGAACCGGAGAAGATTACTCAGCTAAATGTAGATCCATCTTTAGGTTTGCAGGACTATATGATCCGGTATCTGGCCAAAAGAATCGGCCTGAAATCTCAATTATCCGTTTTTCGTGAAATAGCACGCTCGATGTATGAGATGTTTATCGAGCGTGATGCCACTCTTGTAGAAATCAACCCCCTGGCCGAAACCACCGAAGGATTAATTGCTCTTGACTCGAAGATATTGCTTGACGATGCTGCCAGTTATCGACATGGAGAGGAATATTCTAAGTTAAAAAATGAGAGGTTTTTGCCGGAAGAGGAAAGGAAAACCCGTGCTGAAAGACTTGCGGAAGAGCTCGGAATAACCTACGTTCAACTCGAGGGAAACGTCGGATTAATCTCTGACGGAGCGGGAACCGGCATGCTTACCCTGGATGAAATTACGGATGCAGGTGGTAAACCCGCGAATTTTTGCGAAATGGGTGGTGAGGCAAACGCCGAAGTCACGGAAAAGTCCCTGGAAGTGGTTCTCGCCAACTCCGAAGTAGAAAGTTTGCTGATCACGCTTATCGGGGGTTTAACCCGCATGGACGAAATAGCGGAAGGTATAGTTGAGTACGTCCGGGAGAACGGAGAGCCCATACCTTTTGTGGTCAGGATGTGTGGAACAAAGGAAAAAGAAGGCAAGTCTATGCTTGCAGATATCGGTATCGATACGTTCGATAATCACCGTGAAGCCGTCGAAACCGCGGTTAGGATGGCCGAGGAGGAATGATTCCATTTGGCGATATTAGTAGATAAAGAAACGAGGGTTTTGGTGCAGGGGATAACGGGTCAAATTGGCTCATTCCAGACTAAAATCATGAAGGAAGCAGGAACCAAAGTGGTGGCAGGTGTCACTCCGGGAAAAGGAGGAGAAGAGGTTCATGGCGTGCCTGTCTACGACTTCATAGAAGAAGCGCTGGAAGAACATAGCTTTGATGCCATTATCAATTTTGTTCCTGCTAGGTTTGCAAAGGATGCTGCTTTTGAAGCGATTGAATCCGAAGTCCCTTTCTTGGTAATAACTGCAGAAGGTTTTCCTGCCCAGGATATAATGAGGGTCATTGCCTATGCAGTCAATAAAGGGGTACACATACTCGGACCGGACACTCCAGGCGTTGTCTCACCTGGAAAATGCAAACTAGGGGTACATCCTGAAAGAATGCTAGTCGAGGGTCGGGTGGGGGTTTTGTCTCGGAGCGGTGCTTTGTCTTATGAAGCATGTAAAGCACTTAGCGAAGGGGGGTACGGTCAGTCCACTGTAGTGGGCATCGGTGGCGGTCCTCTCTGGGGGCTCCGAGAAAAGGAAGTTCTCAAGATGTTTGATGCTGATCCCGAAACAAAGGTTATAGTCCTACTGGGGGAAGTTGGGGGAACTATGGAGCAGGAGGCCGCCGAGATCATATCTAACGAAATTACGACCCCTGTGGTGGCTCTTATTGTAGGGAAAGCAGCTCCCAGGGGAGCACAGATGGGTCATGCCGGTGCTATTGTTGAAGGTAAGGAGGGAACGGCTGAGTACAAGGTTAACCTTTTAAGAGAAGCGGGGGCCTACGTTGCGGAGAGCCCGGACGGAATTTTGAAAGTTATTGACCAAATGGAGGTAATTTGACATGCCAGCGACGAAGTCAAAAAGTCCAGTGTTTATACAAGCGGAATTATGTAAGGGTTGCGGGCTTTGCGTTTATTATTGTCCTAAGGACGTACTTGAGATGTCGAAAGATATGAACGAAAAAGGTTACAATCTAGCAAAGGTAGCAAGGCCGGACGATTGTATAAAATGTCAGCAATGTGAGATAAACTGTCCTGACTTGGCAATTACTGTTGACAGTTAATTTGCACTTTGAATGCGTTAATCACATCTTGAGGTAATTGTGGGCCGCGATAGACTTTACGAAAAGCAAACGATTGGAATACTCGGTGGAATGGGGCCGGAGGCCACTATTGAATGTTATAAAAGTATAATCGATCAGACTCCGGCCGATACGGATCAGGAACACCTGTCTATAGTTATAGTAAACAATCCCCAGATTCCGGACAGAACTGAGGCTATCCTGTATGACGGTGATAGCCCCGTTCCTGCACTCCAGGACTCCGCCAGAGTACTGGAAGTAGCTGGAGCCGATTTTCTCATTATGCCCTGTAATACTGCCCATCATTTCGTTAGTGAAGTAGAAAAAGCCATTGAAGTGCCTGTCTTGAATATGATAGAGACGACGGTTGATCAGCTTGAACCAGGTTCAACTGTCGGTTTATTAGCTACTATGGGGACGATAAAGACGGGGATTTATGAAAAGTATTCTCGGGAACGGGGAAATGTAGA
>JAGXLB010000175.1 GCA_018334915.1 Candidatus Bipolaricaulota bacterium | reverse complement strand
ATGTTGATCGAGTACAAGCCTTTCGAGCCGGCGTTTTACCATACGGATATTGCCGACTGGGTAATGTCTCTCAATTATTGCAATAAGTTAGGAGAAAAGGCCCAGGTACTCGTCGATACCGGCTATCATCTGAAGGGAACTAATATCGAGCATATAGTTTCTTTCCTGATAGATGAAGGGTCACTCGGGGGATTTCACTTCAATAACAAGAAGTACGCCGATGATGACCTGACGACCGGTTCGATTAATCCATACGAGATATTCCTTATCTTTCAGGAGATCGTCAAAGCCAAATCGGATCCTGAAGTTGAATCACTGGATATTTCTTATATGGTTGATCAAATGCATATAATCAAAAACAAGATCGAGGCCATGATACAAACGGTAAACACCGTTCAAAAACTATATGCAAAGGCTTTGATAGTCGACCGGACGAGTCTCGAAAATGAACAGAGGAGTACCAATCCCGTTAAGAGTGAGGAAATTCTGAAAGAAGCGTACGAAACAGATGTTAGGCCTTTAATAAAGCAAGTTATGGTCGAAGAAGGAAGACGGCCCGAACCATTAGAGGCCTTTCGGGAAAGCGGCTATATAGAGAAAATAACCGAAGAACGTTCCTGACTGGAAGTTTTACGAGGAGGAGAAATTGAAGATCGAACTACCCTATGGTAAAGGTAAACTAAAAATAAAGTTTCCCGACCAGGATAAGGTAGAGCTTGTTCAGACACCTGAAACGGATTCCCGGGATGATCCGAAAGAGGCGGTTCTGGAAGCACTCGAAGAACCAATAGGAACGGATCCCCTGGAAAAAATCGTCGAGAATAAGGAAAAGCCAGCAGGAACTATATCCGTCGCAATTATTATCGATGATAAGACCAGGGCATGTCCCGATGATTTACTCGTGCCAATACTGGTTGACAGGCTGACTGCTGCCGGAGTGGATTCGGAGAAAGTAAAAGTAGTGGTCGCTACAGGTTTACATGAACCTCCGGATAGATCGGAGGCGATGAAGCTTGCCGGGGGAGAAAAACTGCCCGATGGGATTGATTATATTGGCCATGATGCGGTCAACTCCGAAATTAGCTCAGTTGGTAAAGTCTCACAGGGCTACGATGTCCGGATAAATAATAGTGTTGCCGGTGCCGACCTGATAATATCTACCGGTTTTATCGAACCGCATTTCTTCGCAGGTTTTTCCGGGGGGCGGAAAAGTATTTTACCCGGAGTTGCGTCCAAATCGTCAATACTCGCCAACCACTCTTACGAAAACATAGGAGCCGAACGGGCGAGTACTGGAGTGTTGTCCGGTAACCCCGTTCACGAAGGGGCAACGGAGGCGGCAGAACTGTCCGGCTTGGATTTTATTTTAAACGTAGTTCTGAATAAGGAACAGGAGATAGTAGATGCGGTGGCGGGGGACTTTAGGGAAGCTTTTTTAAAGGGAGTGACAAGTGATCTGGATGTTTCGGGGGTCGAGCTGGAAAGATCTTATGAAGCCGTCCTTACGACCAATAGCGGTTATCCGCTGGATCAGGACCTCTATCAAACTGTCAAAGGAATGTATACTGCTTCTCTAGTGGCCAAACCGGGAGCCCCGATAGTTATTGCTTCTGAATGTTCCGCAGGAGTGGGCCCGGATAACTTTTATACTTTGAGCAAGGACCGAGCAGACTCGGATTCTGTGTTAAATTATATAGAAAAGAACGGTCCGATTATTGCCCAATGGGAAAACCAGGTGTTGTGCGAGGTCCTGCAGGAACACGAGGTGTTTATCAAATCATCCTTATCGGATGACCTAGTAGAGGATATGATGTTAAAACCGATAGAGAACCTTCAAGGCTTTGTCGAGGAATTATCAGCTGATCTCGAAGTGGGAGAAAAATTGCTGGTGCTTCCTGAAGGCCCCTTCTCACTACCTTACGTGAAAGGTTCAGAACTTGAGTCGTTAATTGCTGAATACAGGGAGTGATTTTGTGCGGGATTTAACCTTTATAGTTTTGATAAAACAAGTTCCGGATATGGACCAGGTCGAGTTCGACTACGAAGAAGGGAGGGTAGATAGGTCATCGGCTCCTCTCGAGCCAAATCCATTTGACCTCAATGCCCTGGAAGAGGCAGTCAAGTATAAAGAAGAACTGGGCGGAGAGGTAATTGCCATAAGCATGGGACCGAAACAGGCCGAATCGACGTTAAAAGACGCAATTGCTCGCGGGGCGGACGAGGGGATTCTGTTGCAGGGTAGAGAATTTGCCGGTTCGGATACCTGGGCAACATCGCTCGCTCTGGGGCACGCGATTGAGGCGGTCGGAGATTTCGATCTGATCTTTTCCGGAGAAAAGACGGTCGATGGCGATACCGGACAGGTTGGTCCGGAAGTTGCGGAGTTTTTGAATATTCCTCATATCGCCTTTGTCTCCGGCGTAAAGGCACGAAAGGAGGACGAGGTCGAAGTCGTCTCGGAAAGCTGGGGAGCGACTTACGTGAAGTCGATGGAGCTTCCGGGCTTGATAACATTGACAAAGGACGTCAATGAGCCCCGACTTCCCTCCTTTAAGGATAAACAAAAGGCCAGAAAGGCCAAGATCGCCAACTGGGGCGTTGAAGATATTGGGATAGATCAGGAAAACCTCGGAATTACTGGTTCCCCGACCAGGGTTGCGAATATGGAGGTACCGCCGCCGGAAAAGAGGGAGTCTATGCTTTTGCGGGAAGACCCGGGTAGTGCCGTCAATCAATTGCTTGAAAAGTTGGATCTCGGGAGGAGTAAATAGATGAGTGAAGTAATGGTATTTGCGGAGAACAACGGGGAAAGGATTCATCCCGTTAGTTACGAGTTGCTCGGGAAGGGTAGAGAGCTAACCGACAAGCTTGAAGGGGACCTGAGTGCTACTTTGCTTTCGGGGGAGCAATTGCCTGCCGAAGAACTGGTATATCGGGGTGCCGACAGAGTATACCGTGGAACGGATCCGGCGCTGAGCGAGCCAGTTGAAACAAGTTATAAAGAGGCCCTGGTGAGTCTTATATCGGAAGTAAATCCCGAGGTGATACTTATCGGAGCAACGAACTTTGGCAGGTCGCTGGCGCCGAGAATTGCTATGGCTCTGGATACTAGTTTAACCGCCGATTGTACTGGTCTGGATATAGATGAAGAAAAGAACTTTGTTCAAATCCGGCCCGCATTTAGCGGTAATATCCTGGCACACATAAAATCAAGGACTTCTCCTCAGCTTGCTACCGTTCGTTATAAGGAATTCGCGGAAGCTGACCGTAACGAGGAAAGAGAAGGCGAGGTAGTGGAGGTAAAGGTCAAGATCTCGAGGGAAGGCGCTGAGAAAGTAAAGATAATTGAGGAAAAGAGGGGCCGGAGAGTAAACTTGGAGGACGCGGAAGTAGTAGTTGCCGGAGGACGAGGGTTAAAGAAAGAAAGTGACATGCAGCTGGTCGAAGATCTGGCCGATACCTTTGGTGGAAAAGTTGGAGCGAGCCGACCCCTCGTGGACGACGGCTGGATAGAACGGGAGCATCAGGTCGGTTACAGTGGAAAACGTGTCAAACCTGGGATTTATATTGCCTGTGGAATATCGGGCCAGTCCCAGCATCTCGCCGGAATGAAGGAATCTGATACCATTATTGCTATTAATAACGATCCTTCGGCACCGATTTTCGAGTATGCTGACTACGGGCTAGTCGGTAACCTCTACGAAATCGTGCCCGAACTAATAAGACAGCTGAAGGAGGGAAATTAATGGAAGATAAATTGATTGAGAAGCTTGTTTCTATTGCCGGAGAAGACTGGGTTATCGTGGATCTGGAGAAAATTGAAGGTTATCTTTACGATGAAACGCCGAAACCGGCCTCGCCCGAGGCAATCGAGGACGTAGTCGTGGTAAAACCCGAAGATTCGGAAGAAATATCCGCTGTGATGAAATTGGCTAACGAGGAAGGCGTGAACGTAATTCCAAGAGGTGCGGGAACGGGGCTTTGCGGAGCCGCTATACCTACTAAGCCCGCCATCATATTATCTCTGGAGAGGTTGAATGATATCAAAGACCTCGACGAAGACAATCTGATGGTGACTTGCGAGGCCGGGGTTACGCTGGAGAATCTCTTTGAAAAAGTCGACGAAACTGACCATCTGTTCTTCCCGCCGCATCCAGGTGACGAAGGTGCTCAGGTTGGCGGTTTAGTAGTGGAAAACGCGGGTGGTGCTAGAGCAGTAAAATACGGTGTTATGAGGAATTACGTAAAAGGAATGGAGGTCGTGCTGCCAACGGGAGAACAAGTTTCGCTTGGGGGAAAGATACTCAAGAACAACACCGGTTACGATTTGATGCATCTTCTAATGGGAAGCGAAGGAACGCTGGGGATAATTACCGAGGTTACCCTGCGGCTCTATCCGGAAGCCAACGAAACGGCCACTTTGTTGGTACCGTTCGAAGACAGGCATAGCGCAATGAGTGCCGTACCAAGAGTGCTGATAGAAGGTCACATACCGCTGGCCCTGGAATACGTGGAAAAGGAGCTTATCGAAGAATCCGCCAGACATCTTGGTAAATCCTGGCCAGCTGACGAAGGAGAAGCATTTTTGATCCTGATAATTACCGGTAAAGACGAAGAAGAAATCTTTGACAAATCCGAAACTATGGTCGGTGTACTGCAAGAAAACGGGGCCCTAGAGCCTTTGTTCGCGCAGAGAAGAAAAGAACAGGAATCAATTCTGGACATAAGGAGCAACGTCTATACGGCGCTTGAAGAAGAGACTACGGATATTCTGGACGTCACGGTACCGCCGGCCGAAGTTGGTACTCTAATTGATAAAATTGAAGAATTGGCTGAGGAATACGATACAAGAATACCGGTTTACGGCCATGCAGCCGACGGAAACGTCCATCCTCATATTATGAATGTAGACGGCGAGGCACCTGGTTACTTTGAAGAGCTTAAAGAAGAAATTTACCAGATCGCACTTGATATGGGTGGAGTAATAACGGGTGAGCACGGAGTTGGTGAAACACGGCTCAAGAACCTGCCAGCGGCGTTGAGCGAAGAAGAGAGAAAGTTAATGCGGGGTATTAAAAAGATCTTTGACCCGAATGACGTACTAAACCTAGGCAAAGCCGTAATGTAAGTGAAGTTGCTTGATAGAGGGAAGTAACTGTCTTGACGATTCAGTACCATAAATTGTGTCTCAACGTAAAAAGGAGTGTCCTCCAATAAAAGCTCATCGCTTCTAAAAAGAGAAGGACACCCCAATGAATGATGAAAGTGTACCATCTAAGAAAGAGTTTTGGCAAACAACCGAGAGTTTGGTAAAATCTGGTTGAAGAAAAGAT
>JAGXLB010000174.1 GCA_018334915.1 Candidatus Bipolaricaulota bacterium | reverse complement strand
ACTCAGCCCCCTGAGGACGAATTATATTGATAATTTCGAATTATTAGTGAAAACAAGAATATTGCCGCTAGACAGGATAAATTATTTCTAATATAATAGGTTCAAATGATGCGGGACCAACTCACGGGAGGTGGTCCAGGTGGATAGATTAAATTTTAGGTCTAAATTTACACTTTCTCTAGTTCTTTCCTTGGTGGTTCTATTCTCTGGAGTAGCCGGGCTGGCTCAGGATGAGACGCAAACGCCCTCAGAAAAGATCGGAACTGGCGCTCGGGAAGTAATCAAAGGAGTACTAGGGGATAGTGACGTTCAATCCGAATCGGCCATGGTAGAGGAGGCGGAAACACTAATTGATGATGGAGTCCCACCGGGAATTGTAGTATCCGTAGTTCAATCCCTTGAGACGGGGCATCTGAGCCCGGATGAGCTGGAGAGCGTATTCACAGATTTGGAAGAAAATGTCGTAAATGGGGACAAGCCGGTGGGTTTGGTAATAAAATCGATTAAGACTACTTACCAGCTTCCTGAGGAAGTCGGGAAAGAAGAAGGCAAGCCAGATAAAGCAGGCCCACCCGATGACAAAGGACAAAATGGAGAAAACGAAGAGGGTGACGATAAAGGCCCGCCAGAAGATAAGGGTCCACCTGAGGACAAGGACGAGGACGAATAGGAGTGGGCGTAAACAACAATACGGCGATTAAAAGCAAACCTCTTAGTTCAAGCAACTCTGAAGAGCCTCCCGGCTGTTCCCGGGAGGCTTGCTATTTGTAAAGTCTAGTAGGATAAAAGTTCTGACTCCCTCAAGAAAAGAGTGTAAAAACCCCAGTTCCCTCATAATCGCAAATTGAAACTCCGATTTTTCGGTACTCGTATTTAAGCAAGTACCACTTCCTGTTGGAGGTCAAGTTCAGAATTATCTGTTTCTTTTTGTTGTTGATTGTCCTTGCCGAGTAACTTTTTAATCCTTCCTTTTTGACGTGTCTTCTTTCGGTAATTCACTCTTCGGACTGTTCCATGCAGGGTGCGGCAAATAAACGTAGGCAACTTGCCCTGTTGGGGAAGGTCCTGTCTATCTTGGTACGCCTTTGGTCTCTTCGTTTAACCGCTCCAGACTTTTGTTGGTCCTTAGTGTTTTTCTGTGTTTATCTGGTAAGTTCATTACGGTTAACGCTTCTTCTGCCGCAGCTTCTAACCAGTCGGCCAGGTCGGGATACCTTTCTTCGTGAAACTGGATGAAAGGAAGCTTCCAGCAATCGTTAAATTCATAGCCGTAGATGAATCCGGATAATTCGGGACAAGCGCCAAGATCATCTAACTATATTTTCAAGGATTCCGCTTTTCTGCGGTGTCTTTTAGACTTCTGGCATACAACCGTCTTGTTTTAGACGCTTTCGGGGAGTTTTAGGGCAGTAAAATTATTTTTGGTAATGGATCTGGTGTGAGTCTCTCCGCCACGCTCTCTACCCGCTGGACCAGATTCAGTTACTGGTGCACCTGCTTTTACGTAAATTTCTTCCACAACTCAGATAATTGGAAATTATCTTCCAAAGAGTGTCAAAGTTTTACAGATTCGATTTAGGTACCACCCTGGCTGAGCTCGAGGGCAAAAATCTCTCTACGAGTAAATTCTCGCCTTCGTTCTTTACCAGCCTGAAGTTCCCCAATGTTGTCTTCAAAAGATAATTCTCCTTATCTGATACTCCCGTTCCTTCATAGATCAACTTTCCGTATAGTCTCAAGAACTTTTTACCCTCTTTGTCTTCATTAAGATAACCCGAGTTATGCCAGCTGAGCTGCTTCCTAGGATAGATGGAAACTTCCCCCAAAATATTTTCCCCATCTTCTTTTTCTTCTCTCTCCTTGAATTTATGGACCCTGTTCACGAGACTCCTTCGTTTAACTCATTTATTAATTAAAGAAAACCTCTAAAAAGAAGGTAGGACCCTCCCATGATCCCTGCAATAACTGTTCCAGTGATAAGGTAGGTTGAAAGATACTTTTCATTATGGGTTCTAACTTTCCACCAAACAGACGGGTATTTCAGAATGTCCCGTGGTCCGAAATCCTCCCTTTCTCCTATAGCGAGCACGTATTTTCCAGTTTTCCCTTCCTGACTCCATACTCCGAGGTGGTACGTTCCATTCTCTGTTGCCCTGTTCCTGATAACCTGATGCTCCCAGTAGTCTGTCTGGGTAAAAGGCTCGAAGAAAGACTCCGTATTGTTTCTTTCGTATCTTTTAACCAAAAGGTCTTCCCCGCCCCTAACCTCCAGAGGTAGTTGGGCTGGTTTAGTTTTACTCACCTCTTCGAGTCCTGGACCGATTAGAGCTAGTGCTGGTTTGAATTGGGAAAGTCTATCTATCCTTGGAATCAACAGAGAGGCGTAAATTTCCTCGCCGGTCCTTGCGGTAAAACTGTAGTAATCCACCTGGTCTTCTGTCTCGAGCTCTTCGTAAGCTGCCCAGGAAATCTGGTGATCTGATACAAAGATAGGGTCTTCCCTCCCATCTCCTCCTCCGGTTTCCAGATATTTATGCCCAGAAGCGACTGTAGTTGTGGTTAACAAGAAAAGTATAAGAAGCGGGAAAACAAGTGATTTGGACACTAAACTCACTTCCTTCACCCTCCGGGGTGTTGTATGGGTCCGCTCGAGCCGGAGAACCTAGAGTGCTTTCTCTCAAATTCTAAGACAATAGGGGCTTGAAACAAGAAAACTATTATGGGGGTTTGAGCCGATAAATTCCGCCTTCTTGACTGGTTCCCTTACTTATCTTAAAGTAAATTACAGTGTTGATTGGGTGAGAAGTTCTTACCTTTATACTTAACTCACCAGAAATATTAATTGCAAGAAAGTCAAGACCGCAAAGTTGCTTCGGGAAAGGTTCCCCTATTATAGTACTTAAAGGAGGTAAGGATGGAAGAGTTACGACGATGGTTTCAGTCACGCTGGACCTGGTTCCTCATAACCACCTTGCTGGTCGTCCTTGTTCTCTCCTTGCCTACTCCTGAAAACTTATCTCCTGAAGGACATAGAGCCCTGGCTCTCCTGGTGGCGGTTGTCGTTCTGTTTATCGCCGAACCGATTTCAGCCCCGGGAACTATACTATTTATTGCTGTCTATCAGGTATTGATGGGGCTCGGTGGCCCAAACGAGGTTGCAAGGTCCTTCATGCACGACGCCGTATTCTTCATAATGGGGGCACTTATGATCGGGGTCGCTCTCACCAGCCAGGATGTGGGTCAGCGGTTGATATTATTTTTGATAAACAAACTGGGCAGTAGCGCGAGACGAATAAGTTTTGCTCTGGTTAGTAGCTGTGCACTGCTGGCAGGGTTTATAGCCGGTCACGTAGTGGCGGCGGTAATGACCCCTATGGTACTTTCACTGGTAAGGACTATGAAGGAGACCCAGGACGAAGACGTCGCGGGGTTAAGCAAATATCTTTTGTTTTCAGTTGCTTACGGAGCCAGTATAGGTGCACTCTACGCTCCGAGCGGGGGAGGTCGAAACATAATAATACTCGGTTTCCTTCAGAGAATGCATGGAATTAGCATAGGCTACGGCCAGTGGATCATCTATTCGATACCAATAACCCTGCTGTTGATACCTGTTACTTCCTGGATCCTCTACCGGGCTTTTCAGCCAAGCATTACCGATTTATCGGAAGCTACTGCCGGACTCCGGGCTGAACTGGAGGAAAGAGAGATTACGGGTGAAACCGGCGTAACCCTGGCAATATTCTTCATGATAGTTTTGCTCTGGATTACAATGGGGAGGACGATAGGTCTGGGGATAATTGCCCTCATTGGCGCGATACTCTATCTCGTCTTTGGTATCGTAAATTGGGAGGATTACCATACCAATATCAACTGGGGTGTCATATTGATCTACATGGGGGCATTGAGTCTGGGGTCCGTCCTTGAAAGAACCGGTGCTGCTGGCTGGATCGCGAATATGGTTCTTTCGTTTGTCCAGGATGGCCTGGGGCTAAGCGGGCTGGTTCCGATTTCCATTACCAGCTCCTTACTCAGCATGATAATGACAAACTTGATGAGTGCTGGTGCTACAGCGAGTGTTGTGGGACCGATAACGCTAAAGCTCGCCGAACTAGCATCAATAAATCCTCTGGCGATGGGACTGTTAACGGCCATTTCGACTTCACTCGGCTTCCTGCTGTTACTGGCGACACCCGCGAACGCAATAATCTATTCTACGGGTCATGTGGAGCCAAAAGACTTCCTTATTGCAGGTGTCTGGTTGACTATGGCTAGTTTCTTCGTTCTGTTTTTAGTCGTATTTACCTGGTGGGCATTATTAGGAATAATATAAATGCCTGCAAAAGATGTTAAAAGTATATTGGGGAAGTGAATAAAATGAAAAAAAATGAATTCAACGTTTTACACTACCTTCGGAAATCGGAAAATTACGCTGCACTTGACTTCCTGGCCAGCCTGCTAAGCGGACTGGGTGGAAATATCCACCTGATTTACGTTGACGAGCGGATAACCGAAATAGAAGACGATTCCAGAAGAAAGCTAGCCAGGGAACAGCGCGAAGAGACCGAAACACCGGAACTGGAACACGTAGTGAACCAGGCTAAAACGAAACTAGAAGAAGTGGCGACCGATTTCTCCGTATCCTCTCACATTGCTTTAGGGGATCCCGTGGAAGAAGTATTGGATCGGCTTGACCGGAATTCTTTCGACCTGCTCTCGCTGGAGGCGCATGGGCGGGGCGGCTTTCGGAAAAACATTCTGGGGGCCCACGTCAACGAGCTCGTTCAGGTAACTCCGTTACCGGCTATGGTTCACAAAGGCGAACAAAAAAACTGCAAGCGAATTTTGATTCACATCCCTAACGATCGGGACCGTTGTGCTACTCTGGTCACGCATTTAACCGAGCTGTTCCATGGGTCCGATATAGCAATAACATTACTGACGGTACTTGCGGAAGGGGACAAGAAGTTTGAAGGGTACACCTCGGGCGAGGAAGATCACCTGAGGGAGTCAATAGAGAATTATGACCGTGACGAGTTCGGTTACCTGGATATTGCCCGAAAAATCCTGGATGATCAAGACCTGGAAGCTGAGGTTAGTTACAGGATAGGAATTACCCAGGAAGAGATATTGACAGAGGCAAAGGAAGGTCGTTACGACTTGATTGCCTTTTCCCCCGAGAAAGAAGACATTATCAGCAGCCTGTGGTCCGGGGATAAATCACTCAACCTGATGCAAGAGATTGATATTTCTTTTCTAAAATACCTGGAGTCGACTTGAGCGGGAAATCAACCAACCCTTACGGATCTATTTTAAGATATCTTCACCAAAACTTGCCGAGGAAGCCC
>JAGXLB010000025.1 GCA_018334915.1 Candidatus Bipolaricaulota bacterium | reverse complement strand
GGGATTGTCTCGCCCGAGGACCGAGACGAGCGGCAGAAAACTCATGTCGGTCTTCCAGATAAAGCCCGGTTGTTCGGTCGTATAATACTGTTCGGCCTTGAAATCCATCCAGGAACCTTCTTCCCCCTGCCGGAAGCGACCCTCTTGCCTTAAACGAACTGAATTCACTTTCTTTCTCCCCACGACCCCGGTGTACCTTAAATGTCTCTGTACGGGTTCCGGTAAGCCACTCAGGTCTTCTTCAGTTATTGCTTCGGGCTCTCCGGTAACTGTCGCTTCAAAAAGTTCTCGTACTTCCTTCTCGACCTTTCTATCGAATAATCTCTTGTCTACAAAAACCAGGGTAGTACCCAGCACGATCACTGCGATGAGGCCGAAAATTGTGATTTTCCACCACATATTTATCATCTCCCGGCTAACTTGCTTTATTGTAGACAAATATAACTTACTCGACAGTAAAAGGCCTCAGTCAAAAGTGGTTGCCGAATTAGGTCAAAAGTTTGACCCGGCACCAATCTTCGAATAAATCTTCAGTTTTACCTAACTCAAATAGTCTTGAGAATAGTTGGTTAAAAAACTGAAACCGTAAATCAGCTAGGCACTTCTGCGACATTTGTCCGAGACGAATCAACTATTCGCCAGTGCCCTTTGGGAAAGGATTATGTAGAGTTAGATATAGAACTTTGCCTATCGGGGAACGTCGATCTAACTAACCAACTCGAGGAGGTAAGGATGAGTGGAGGAAAGATATTCTTAATTGCGGTTTCAGTTATAGTGCTGTTTATCGGGCTGGGTCTTGTCGCAGGGGGTGGCGCTCTGCTCTGGTCCGGCACGTTTTTACGGGACTCGGAGGGGTACTATTCCACCAGAATTATAACCGTAGAGCGTGATTCATATGGCGTGACCACGTATCCTGCCCGGATAGAGTTTGGGCCCGCCTGGCTATTCGACTGGTCTCAGCTTGTAAAGGTAAAACTAAAAGCAACGAGCAATACGGATTCGGGAGTTTTTATCGGGGTGGCGGAAGAAGGTGATTTATTTAACTACCTGAACGGGGTTGCTTACGACGAAATCAGGGAACTCGATATCAACCGGCCCTTCCGACCGCCGAGGATAAATTATAGAGAATTTCCGGGTGGTGCGCTGGGGTCACCTCCGGGAGAGGAAGCATTCTGGGCGGCCTCTACTGCCGGAAAGGAAACCCAAGGTTCTTAAGTGGGGTGTCGAGGAAGGCCGCTACTCGCTGGTCCTGATGAACGAGGATGGTTCTCGCGGAATCGATATCGACGGGAAAATCGGCGTAAAAGTTCCCATCATTGAGGGTATTGGAATAGGTCTTTTTATAGCGGGACTCGTTTTGATTTTATTTGCGTTCCTGATAGTCTACCGAATTAGCCGATGACCACGGGAATTTTCAGGCATCATCACATATACCAGGATATCGGAAAAGGAGAAAATTATATGCATTTAGTGAAACGAAAAATGCTCGTCCTGACGGCCTTCATGTTACTAGTTTTGGTCATTTTTGACCTCGGCACGGTAGTCCTCATCGAGGGCAGCGACCAATACGCTCGGTCGATACAAGAGATAGATGGCCTGATAAATGAAGAGATAAAGAGAAATGATATCCAGGGCCTAAGCGTCGGACTGGTGAACGAGTCGGGACTATTTTGGTCCAAAGGGTATGGTTACGAAGACAAGAAAAACAAAGGGGAAGCGACGGTTAAAACTTTATATCGAATTGCCTCCGTTACCAAGCCCTTTACCGCGACGGCGGTCATGATCCTCGTAGATAGAGGTCTGGTAGATTTAGACACACCCGTAAAACAGTACATCCACGAGTTTTCCATCAAAGGGATCGACGAGATGTCGAGACCGATTACCGTGAGAGACCTCCTGAATCACCATTCCGGCCTGAAGCGCGATCACTACAAAGGTATAAATATCGAAAACACCCCTTCCCTGGATTTTCTGGTGGACGAATTAAAAGACGATCATCTGGCTTTATCACCAGGAACTAGCTACAAATACTCTAACCTCAACTACGCCCTGCTGGGAGTGATAATTGAAACCGTTACCGGTAAGAGCTATAGCCAGTTTGTTGAAGACGAGATTTTCCGGCCTTTGGGGATGGAGGATACTTTTATCGGCTATAATGAATCAAAAGCCGCTCGAGTCTCGAAGTCTTACGAAATGAAAGGACTCCTGTTCAAAAGGGCGAAGGAAATCGACCAATTTCCGCTTAGAGATAGACCTGCCGGTTCGATAATTTCCAGCGTGAAAGACACGGCCAAATTCGTCCGGATGATTTTAAACGACGGGCGGAACTCTGCTGGAAAGCAGGTTATTAGCAAAGAGTCCCTGGATGAAATGCTCATAGTACAGTACCCGGAGAACGAGCTGGACGACGACCCTTACGGGCTGGGATGGAAGGTCGATAAAGTACCTATTCCGGGTATCGGGACGAATATAAGGCACGGTGGAACGCTTAACGGGTTTTCTGCGCTGGTTGCAGCAGCTCCGGAAGAGAACCTGGGAATTGTCGTTTACTATAACTCAAACCACGTATTTTCACGGCACTATATTGCCAATGAAGCCCTGAAGCTACTGGTAAATGAGAAAACAGGGTCAGCCAGTGCAAAAACCAGGGCTCTTGACGATCAAAGGGTTACCCTGGATTCTATCAAGTTTGAAGAATATCTTGGTAAATACGTCGGAATCGGGGACCTTCCGCTGGTGATGGATTTAAACTTAGAGGGAGATAACCCAAAACTTCATTTAATGGGTCAAAAACTGTCGTTGAGAAAAATTAATGACCACAGGCACAGAGTTTCCAAGAAGATACTATTTTTTGACATTAATGTCGGACGATTTATGGGGGTTGACGAAACCGTGTTTGATTTTTATCGAGCCAGAGACGGGACCATTTACCCCAGATTGATTCTGCAGTATAGAGATCTGGGGATGAAAATTTTATTCGATAAAGTTCAGCCCTACGCTTTACCCGAATTCATCGAGGGGAAGGAAGGAAAATATACTCCGACAGAGGAAAGCCTTCCTTATTTGGATGACGATTCTTTCAGGGAACTCCAGCTAAAAATTCAGGACGGATGGATTACCATGGATACCAGCTGGGAAGGAAACGATATGAATTTTTTGCTGAAACCTATCGGAGAGGGCCTGTTAAGGGCAATTGGCTCGGGGGAAGTGGTTACCGTAGAAGGCGAAGAGGTGGGTTATTCCGGTCTAGCGTTCGAGAGGGAATAGTAGTGATTTAATTGAACCAACGGGCCAAGAGGGAAATTCCTCCTACTTAAAAGCTTATTTAACCCTGGCAAAGCCCACCACGAAGTTCTTTCCGTAGTGCTTCGCGCACTTTGGGCATGTCGTATAATAAAAGTAAAGCTTGTCCATCTCTCTATCTCGGGATTTTACGTAATTCTCCATCTCCTCAATCCATCTACCGGCTTCCTTGTAGGGCCCCTCGAATACCTTGGTCAAAAACGTCCCGCTCAATCTGACGTTTTCTTCGCCGGGCACTTCCTTGGTGGTTGTGAAGTAGTGTTCACCTTTCCAGGGTGAAGGATCGTAGGAAAGCAACGCGAACTCTGCATCGGAGTCGGCTTTGGCATCCACGATCTTTTTCCACGTCTTTTTCATTACGGAACCCATGTTAAGCGGTCTGTGCAGGAAGTTGATGGTGGTTGCCTTCAGAAAAAGCTTGTCCTCAAAGATAAAATCCTGCTCGTCCCAGTGTTTGGGATAAAACCGGGGACAGCACTCTGTTTCGTTGTCTTTGAAGTTCGTTTTTGGTAGTTCGTTTACATTCATTGTATTCCTCCTTTAAGCATAGTTTCAGTTAGTAGATTATACACTCAACTTAACTTTTTAACTAGTTTTTATTTTGTGGGGCGGTACCATGCGGAATCCTCATGAAAGATTGTGTCAAGTTTTGTGGGAAAATTATGAATAGCCTTTTCCGTCAATGAGCACGCGTTGCAAGCCTTATGACGGTTATAATGACCCTTCACTCAATTACAACCCTGAATTTAGCAACCTTACAACCCAAAAGAAGTTAAAATATGTGATTCTAGTAGAAATACAAGAAAAACCTGCCACAAATCATTTACTGGATTTACTACATTTCTCCGGGTAAATCGGGTCAAATTGGCTGTATTCTATTATCAACTGGAGGGAGAGAAATGCGAGAGTTGATGCTGGAAAAATTGAAAGAGAGAAAGGAAAATCCCTGGCTATTTTTCGTGGTTACTTTCACTCTAACCTGGGCGTTCTGGGTGCCGGCGGCACTTTCTGGTGGGAGAATAGACAGCTTCCTCGTAATTACACTCATATTTCTTGGGGGACTTTTCGGAAAGCTGATACCACCCACATTACTACCCTACCTCACTTACGGCAAAGAAGGCTGGCGAGATTACTGGCACCGGCTGATTGACGTGAAAAGAGTAAGTCTTGGTTGGTGGGCGGTTACCTTGCTATTACCCGTCTTTTATATTCTGTTTGCGGTGCTGGGTTCCGCCCTTGTCGGGCTGGAACTACCCAGGTTTGAGACGACTAACCCAGTTAGGATCTTCACCCTCACAATATTTATAATGCTGTACGGTCCGCTCCCGGAGGAACTTGGTTGGGTGGGCTACGAACTCGACCGATTACAGGCGAGGTACAGCGCTCTTCATTCTAGTTTAATTCTGGGATTTTTCTGGTTGCTCTGGCACCTGCCGCTATTTTTTATTGCCGGAAGCTATCAGAGCAGCGAAGTGGTATTTGGATCTCTTCGGTTCTGGTTGACCTTCTGTCCGGGCATTATAAGTCTTCAGATACTTCAAACCTGGATTTATAACAACACGAACAGAAGTACCCTTACAGCAGTAATAATACACTTCATGGTCAACTTTACGGGGGAGCTGATGATTCTAACGACGGCACACGAGTATCTCCGGACCGCGGCGGCTGTCCTTATAACCGTTGGCGTAGTAGCAATTTGGGGCCCAAAGCACCTGACCGGATCAAGCCAAGCGCCTAACTTCAAAGAGGTTCTGGCTGCAAAGACAATCAAGTTTGAGTAACTTATATTTTCGGGATGTTTTTCGTAGCTGCCTTCAGACAGAATTAGTCCTCATTCATAATTTATCGTGAATAATTTTCCGGACAATTTACCAAGTCTCATTTCAGTTAAAAGTGTTTCTAAACTCGCAGTTGAGTTTTTGGGTTTTGGTTATATTCTTCTCTTCTGTAATTATCATCGTTATGTTATTATTTCTATTTTTCCTGTTTCTCCATTTAGCCTTATAAATTGCCCATCCTTAAACCTGGTTGTTGCTTCTCTTATACCAACAATTGCCGGTATACCATACTCTCTGGCTACAACTGAACCATGCGACATAGGGCCACCCATTTCAGTGATTAATCCGCCTATTTCTAAAAATAACGGAGTCCATGCCGGACTGGTAGCTTTTGTAACCAAAATATCTCCCTTTTTCAATTGGTTACCATCTTCAGGGGTTTCCAGTACTTTAACTTGCCCTTCGTATACACCTGGTGATACTGGTATTCCGTCGTATCCATTATCTTCTTCACTCTCATTTACAGAAAAAATCGTTTCTCCCGTGCTGGTAACCACCCGGGGAATAGAATTTCTTTTCAATTCTTTCTGATAGGCTTCTCTATTTTGAATGACTAATGGTTGAAGCTTCCCCTCTGATTTAATGTCTTTAAGCCTAACAAAAAATATGTCCTCCTTATCATCTAATCTTTCTTCTGCCACTAGTTCTTCTCCTACTTCCAGTAATATTTCTCTGATAACCCTTACGCCTTTGCTCATTATGTATTTTGGCAGCTCTCTAACCCCAAATGTTTTTCGATAATTCTCCAATAACTTTTCAACTTTCCTAGCATCCTTACGGGCTCCCTTTTCTTTTAACCGGGCCGTAATATCCTGAATTGTTTTCTCTGCCTCTTCCTTGCCCTGATGGAATTTTTTTATCCGTTCATTATAACTTTTATTACTTATATAAGATTGAAGTAAGTTAATTATGTATTCAGGATCATCCTTCCACCTGGGAATTCCTGGATCAATTTCCAGATAGGTCCTGTGTCCATACTGATTCAAAAACTCCTTAATTTCTGGACCTTCGGGTGATAAGTGCCCTCCTGACTGATCAATCTTACGGGCTATCCTTAGTAGCTCCATACCCATTTCTGTGGTCACATTATGGGGAAGTGATTTTTTAACTTTATTCAGCCTAGACGCATCATCCAGATACTTGTTGATAAGCTTTTTGGCTTTGTCCAAATAGTTTGGCGATCTAACTGCATAATAGAGTATCTTTAGAGGTATAAAATAGAGAATTGGTAATATGTTTTTTTCAATAAAATTTATTTTTTCTTCCTTGGTATGTAATTTTCGCCTTTTTTGCTCGAGAGATTTGACTTGATTTTCACCAAACGAATAAGCTCCCTCGACTACTTTTTCCGGGGAAGATAATACACCATATAATGCCTTTGGTATTGAGGTTAATAAAAACTTGAAAAATGAAGGACTCATAACACAAAATAGAGTTGGTATTAGTTTTATAAGTGGTTTTTTCTGTTGTTCAAGTTTTGCTTTATTCCTTTTCAGAACTTCTAAAATCGTTTCTATTGTTAAGGGGTCCATGGCAAAGGGATTATTTCTCAGCCCACCCCACCATCTTTCCAGTCGGGATATCTCGGTTGTATCGACAAACAATCTTCCAACAGCACTTTTTACCCATGACATTGGCAAAATATTTTGTAATAACTTTTTCCAAATATCTTCACCAATAGGGGTAAGAGGTTCGGGGATTACCTTATCAATTAGTAAAAAATTTATATATATTCGTAATTTTCCATCACTGTCTTCAGGTTCCAGTTTGGGGAACAGGGTAGTTATCGGCCTGGACTGGACCAGGTAAAATTCATTATCACGGCAAGCCCATTCTATATCCTGGGGAAGATCAAAGAAATCTTCCGCTTTCTCCACGAGTTCCAAAAGTTTATACACCTCATTATGGTCAAGAGAAGGCTGTTTGCGCTTTCTCACGGGGACGTTTACTAATTTAGTTCCTTTGTCTTTCAGCACAGACATTTTTTCCTTGACCGCAATTTTCTCTTTTAGGATTTTTCGCTCTTTTTTATCCACAATCCATTGATCCGGTGTTACATTTCCGCTAACCAAAGTTTCGCCTAGTCCCCAGGAAGAATTAATCAACACTTGATCTCTCCTGTTATTTAACGGATTGACGGTAAATAAAACACCTGATTTTTCAGCCCTGATAAGTTTCTGAATTATCACACCGTGAGCAAGTTTATTATTATCAATCTTTTCTTTTAACCGGTAAGATAAAGCCCGAGCGTTCCATAAAGAAGCCCAGCATAGTTTTATGTACTTATTTAACCCCTCTTTTCCTTTAACATTTAGAAAACTATCATACTGGCCCGCGAACGACGTTACTGGTGAATCTTCCATTGTCCCCGAAGAACGTACTACCACTTCAGGATTCCCAATTCGGTCATAGGACTGATCTATTTCTGTAAGTAAATCTGCAGGTATTTTGCTTTGTTGAAATAAATTCTTGATCTCGCTGGATATTTTTTTTGTTTCCTCAAGGTTAGTATTTTCTAGATCCACTAATAATTTTTTTATTTCAACTTCAATTTTGTTATAGATCAAAAACTTTTTGTATGCTCCGACAGTTATTACAAAGCCTTCTGGTACCGGTAATCCAGACTTTATCATTTCTCCTAAATTTGCCGCTTTGCCCCCTACTCTGGATAGATCTTTTTGACAAATATCATTTAAAGGCCCTGTAAAAATATTATTTCTCATATTATCTCCTTTAAATTGTACCGTTCCAACTCTATCACATTCTCCATTTGTTCTTTTACCAGATCCTTGACCATACCCTCCATCGTTTGCCAAAACTCCTTCTCGGATGGTACACTTTTATCGGTCATTGGATTTCCTTTTCCTAAGTGGAATTTTGTTGTTCCAGTTTTAGCGGGGAGGAAACCTTTTTTCTCGTGAGACACAATTTATGGTACGGGGTCTTAAATTCTGTGGTTCCGGTGAGGTCTATACTTAGTAGATTTCTGAGCGAAATCGGGACTTAATACCCGGATTCGTGTAAGTTGATAACCTCAGCGAGTTCCTTATTTACGATACTTTTTCTCAGAGGGAATCCAGACTAAGACACGATTCCATCTTTACCCTTAGTTTATTTAGGTAGAGTTGTCGGACGTCCCAGGAGTAGCAATAAAATCATATATATCTCCTTACTTCTTCCATGTATCTCCGGTATTCCTTGCCAAACTGTTTTTTACACCATCTCTCCTCAGCGAGGATTAAAAGGTGAACAGATAACTGAGACACAAGGAGAATTAAAAAGTAGATCCAGGACCCGATTAATATACTACAGCCAAGAAAATATATAAAAAACCCAACGTACATGGGGTTTCTGGAAAATGCGTAAAGGCCAGATCTGGCTACTCCGTCCTCCGAAATGCGAGAAAAATCCACTACTGATTTTCCGTAAAGCAGCGTGCCGAGGAGATATATAGCCAACCCTACATAGCTGAAAAAAGAGCCAAGCTTTATGTTCAGGAATAACAAATAAACAAGCAACCCTACCATTGAGGCCCAGTAGACGTAATATCCGAACTTTTCGATCCCCTCTACCGGTGGAAAGAATTTGGCCCGCTCTAGAGCCTCTTTACTCAAAAACCCCATTAGCCCGTAACGAATTAGAACCGCCGGTATTACCAAAATAAAAGCATTCATCCTATCACCCGTCATAGAGCAGGAGTCAGCCCACGAAACCATGATTTCAGATCTGGTTAGTGAAGTCTAACGGTTCAAATATTACAGTTATTTCCTATATAAGACAACGTTCAGGTCAAGAACCCTGCCCTAAGATAGGGGCAGGAAAGACCCTCTCGGGACTCTCTCTCCTCTGAACACACGTGCGGATCTGCCGCATGAGGCGTGTTTTGTTTCAGCGTTCAAGTAAGAAAAACCCAATTCAGATAAACACCTCTTTCACCTCACTATCAGTTAGGACAACCTTCCATAATCGTTTAATCCAAAACGGCGGTTTAATAGAACGATGGGCAAACAAAGATCTTTTTTTGCCGAAGAGAAGCTAAAAATCTTGATGGAGGGCCTGAGGAAGGGAAACAAGATCAATCAACTCGGGAGGAGTCCCTGAAGTTGGGAATACACAATAAACGTTGCACTATTTTTAAAAAAAGAAGAGAAAGTATTAAAAACTCACTACAGCTGCCCGCTGTTGAGTTGTTGGCTTTAGTCTTATTATGATAAAATACGATCGAACAAAAAGTAACATTCAAACCAAATGTTGAAAAATTAAAGGGAGGAGATTATGAGTAGTACTTCTCAGCAGCGTTCGCGAACTGCAAAACTTATGACGGGTAACATACTTGCCTTTATATTCATGGTAGTTATGAACTTTCTGGCCAATTACCTTCCATTGAATAATATCACCACCGCGGAAATATCCGACAAATACTACAACGTCTTCACTCCCGCCGGCTTTACGTTCATAATCTGGGGTGTAATTTACATTTCCCTTGCATTGCTGGTGGTGTACTTGATATGGGGTGCCATTAAGGGAAAGGAAGGCCCGATCCAGGCTATTTCCGATATTGGCTGGTACTTTGCTGCCTCTTCCGTTCTTAATGGGGTCTGGATTTTTACCTGGCACTACGACCTTATTGTGGCTTCACTGGCTGTAATGATTGCACTGCTGCTGTCTCTTATTCTTCTTTACCGGCGACTAAGGAGCGGTCAAGTCGAAGGAAACGGTTCCTTATTACCGTTTAGCATATATCTCGGCTGGATAAGCGTGGCTACCATTGCTAATACTGCCACGCTCACAGTGAAGTTTGGCTGGGAAGGATTCGGCTTATCTGCAGAATTCTGGCTCGCCGTGGTGTTTTTTGTTATTGTCGCTGTTGCTGCCTATATGATCCTGAGAATCAGAGATACGGTTTACGGTCTAGTAATTTTATGGGGTCTGGCAGGCATTTCAGCTGCAAGGTGGGGTGAAGCCGGTGGTTTTAACTACGCTTCCGGGGCGGCAATAGTAGCTACGGTGATAGTATTTTTGATGCTTGCAAAAAAGCAATTTTCTCCAAATCGTTGATTTTGGTTTGAAAATTATCCAATTTACCAAAATAGCCGATGAAGCCCCAACCCTTGGGGGTTAGTTACTCCTAGACAATGAGAATTAAAATGAATTTTTCACTCCTCCAAGAAAATGTTGCAGGCTTACTAATATTCCAAAAAGTCCGCAAGTACGCTTCTTGTGCGCCATTGCCGTTACGTTAGTATCTTGGTTTTTCCATACCGGGATCTCGGGCCCCCTCTTCTATGTTTAGTAAGATACAATAGCAGAGCGAGTCCCGGAGCCCGGCTGTCGGGTGATAATCAACAAGATTTAAAATCACGTTCAAGAAAGTTTATCGACTAGTTCTTTACTTCTATGCCACCAAACAGGGCCAGGTAGTTAATCACCAACGTTGGTGAGTCCACTTCGCCCTCTCGTGCCGGTGCACTGGTCTTGTCGTCCATACCTCCGAAAAGAGGAAGGCCCTTAGTTACTATCTCCCAGTTCTCGGGAACCCTTATTTCCGTCCCACCAAACATGGCAAATACGTCAAACTTGGCTTCCCCGCCGGATAACTTAGCATCCCTCAGGTCCACCTCGCTTCCGCCAAACATGGAGACGCTGCTGCCACCTTTAAATCCCTGGGAGACGACTCTACTGCTATTTCCCGAAAACAGGGCTACCAGGTTGAGCGAGTCCTTATCTATAACCCTCGGCTTCTTACCACCTCTGAATAGGAACCATACTCCGGCTAAAATCAGAATTACCGGCCAGAAAGAAATGTGTGTAAATATCTGAACTTGATCGATGTTATTTAATAAAAGCAACACGCCAGCTGTTGCGACTATAAGTCCGCCGACCTTACCGGCAGGGTTGGTGACAATGTTGAACCCACCCGCAAGAATGAGCAGTGCTGGCCAGTAGGTTGCCAAAAGACCCCAGAAGTTCTCCAGCACCCCGACATTCCCCAAAATAACCAAGACACCGATTCCGATTAATATTCCGCCAATCCATCTTTTTTGATTCATTGTCATTTTCCTCCAATATAAGTGTAAAAGTTTAAAATTCTTCAAGATAATTATTGTCCATATGAACGGCCAGTTTCCATCGGCGTTTTGTCGTACTTAACTAAAAATGCGAAAAAATTCAAGTTCCAACATTTGTAGGAGATATTAAAAGACTTTCCGCCGAGGACATCTTGGCAGAGAACTTAGAAAAATATTATTGATAAAGTTGAGAATATGATTTGTGGAGCGGTGAGATAAGGTGAGAGAAAACAACAAGTTGTTTCTAAAAGCAAGCCCGAGGACTGCTTTTACTCTCCGTGGAATTTCGGTTTGCTTACGGGAACTTCCGGTGTTAGGAGCGTTGTTTAATCTCGACTTCAGACGATACAAAACGGGCACGGGGGGACGCCTATGATCCTTTGGGCTATTCTCACCACAGTTCTGGTTTTATTGCTCTTACTTTTAACCAGGTGGATAGGGGTCCTACTGCAGGGGGACGAAGACGGGTTTATTGTTTCAGTCAGTTTTTCGAAGTGGAAATTCACCCTGTACCCCGGGGGTTCCGACGAGGAAGCCAAGGAGAAAGAGGAAGCTAAAGATGATGAAGGAGAGAAGGTAGAGCGGAAGACGAAAGATCGAATAAAAAATACGATTGGGTGGCTAAGCCTAGCATCTGATTTTTCAAATTTACTGAAGAACGGTCTTAATTTTCTAAGAAAACATGGCAGGATTGCAAAACTTGATCTGAAGGGCAGAATAGGCTCCGGAGATCCGTTCCTTACTGGAACCTTATTCGGATTGATAGAGGGACTCAAAGGAATTCTCTATAGTGGCTTGCCGTCCGCCAGTATAGACGTGCAGCCCGATTTCGAGAGAGAAAAACTTGATTTATCGGGAACTTTTGGCGTGGAAATTAGGTTAATCCACCTAGTTTTACTAATTGTTTTTACCCTCTGGAACCTGCCAAAGCGAAGGGTCTGGAGGTTGGTGAGAAGTAGTTGATTTTTAGTTCACAATTTTCTACAAGGAGGTTGTACCAATGGAGATAACTGAAATGATCGAACAACTGGCGGATGATTTGAAGAGTTACGCGAGCACGAGCTCAATATTTGGAGAGCCGATAGAATTACAGGGCGCTACCGTTATTCCGGTAAGTAAAATGAGCGTAGGTTACGGTGGCGGTGGAGGAGAAGGAGAAGAAGGTTCTTCCGGAGATAAAGGTGGCGGTGGTGGAGCCGGGGGCGGAGTGAAGATAGAACCCGCTGCACTGATAATTGCGAAAGAAGGAGAGGTATCGGTAGTCTCAATAAAAGCCAAGGAATCTAAGTTCGATTCGCTAATCGAGATGATACCCGAGGCAGTTGAGAAACTTTCCAAGAAAAAATGTGAAAAAGAAGAGGAAGATAGCGACACTACAGATGAGTTAAACGAAGAAGAGGAAATATAGAATCGGATTCAGATCAAAACCTGAGTGCCATTTATGCCTCCCGGAACTACTCCGGGAGGCTTTTTCTTTCGAGTTTTGTCTAATTGATGCGAAGTTGTGGGGGTTTTGCGGGCGGGGCTGGTTAAATTCCAGTTCGAGGGGATAAATTTGTGTGGCTGGAATTGGTATATATAGTTCCGCCCGGTAGTCCGAGTTTTTAACCTCTTGGTCCCCTAGGGTACCGAAATGACCCGGCCAGAAAGAGGAGAGCTGGCTTCGATAGAATCCTTATGACATAATATGAAAGAGGTGGGGGCAAATGGAGGAGAGTTTAATTGCCAAGATCGAATCCGAATTACTGGAAATGGTAGACGAGGATTACAAAGAAGACGTACAGAATTACTTCAATAACGAAATAGATAACTACGGCGTCAGGACCGGCGAGGTCCGGAAACTCGCCCGGCGATACTACGGTGAGATCAAGAACCGACCGAAGGAAGATATCTTCGAAGTCTGCGAGGAACTGCTCGAAACCGGAATTTCCGAGAACCGAACGATCGCGTTTCAGTGGGCCCACAAGTTGAAAGCTCAATACGAAACTGACGATTTTTCTCGGTTCGAAGGCTGGGTCGAGAGGTACGTCAATAATTGGGGAGCCTGCGACGACCTCTGCACCCACGCTCTGGGGGAACTGGTTTATCAGTATCCCGATTTGATCGAGAACCTCAAAAACTGGTGCGGTTCGGATAATTCGTGGAAGAGGCGAGGCGCCGCGGTAACTATGATTTACTCCATTATGAACGGAGAAGTCCTGGACGAAACTTTGGAAATTGCGGATTTGTTGTTTTCAGACGAAGAGGATCTGGTCCAGAAGGGATACGGCTGGACCCTCAAGGAAGCGAGCAAAGACCACCCCAGAGCAGTGTTCGATTACGTGATGGATAACAAGAAGGAAATGCCCAGGACCTCGCTGAGGTACGCGATCGAAAAGTTGCCGGAAGACTGGCAGGACAAGGCCATGGACAGATAGTTAAATTCGTCAGGACGGGAGCGGAACCTGACTTTGAGTTATTTTACCTTCAACTTACCCCGATACTTCCCTCAATTTTCTAGCTAGAAGCACGACCACTTCCTGTCGGCTCTTAGTGCCCAATCCGACAAAATTATGTATTAAATCTTAAGTACTTGACCGGTTGAGGGTGTGTAATTACCCGCATATACGACATTTGTCCCATAAGTGCTTTTGAGAGGGGTACTTTTGACTCATTTTTGGAGGGTCCTATGTCGGATTTCTTCTCTTTTAACGGAAGTAAAATATGACTGTTGGCATAGATGAGTTGAAAGGTCTCTAAAGAAAAAGCTCGGGCATAAGAGTTGAATGGAGGTGAGTAGAATGAATAGTTACGAAGGCGAGCAGCTGGGTAGATTCATTCACGAAGATAGACTACGAGAAGGCGAAGAAGAAAGGCTGGCGAAAAAAGCGGTTCTTGGAAAAGAGCGAGAAAGGACAAACAAGAGAAGGTTTGTGAAAAATTTACTTCTGTTCTTTATTTAAATTTAACTTTCAGCGAGTACTCGCTGGAAATATGTCCGGTACTGTTCGGATCAACCGGTATTGGAGTCATTTGTACAAGACGATCTACCGTTGAATAGCTTGGCTTTTTGATCATAAAAACACTGGAGGTAAAAATGAATTTTTCAAGAAGGTTGTTCGGTTTTATTTATCTGGTCGGGGCGATCGTAAACGTAGCAATGATCGTATTGACCCCGGAAATCTACAGAGAATTTGCAGACCAGGCACTGATACCGTTCTATCGGAACTCCTGGAATTCACTGGTGATACCAAACCTTTACGTATTCGTGAGCCTGACAATAGCCTTTGAGATGGGACTTGGTGCCTGTTTTTATTCGGTCGCCGGTTTCTCGGTCTGGCTTACCTTGTTAGCCTGGGGTTCAATATCGGACTTATACCTTTTGGCTGGACGTTCTTTTACTCCAACGGGGTACTGGTTTTGGTCCAGCTATATTTAGTCGCGAAGGTCGCCAATTCACGACAGTTCGGGTTTGTCGGAGGAAAAAGCGGTCTTTCCCGGGCTCAAGCAAGGAGATAACCGTGAATCTCAGAAAAGCTTCTGCGGCCTTTTCCCTGATTGTCGGATTCTCAATTGTCCTTATCCGGCTGATCCTGTTGATCGGGGGAGACGGGGAAGTATCCGATTCCCTGAGCTCGACCCCTATCGAGATGGGGATGCATATAGCCGTCGAACTCATCACCGCGTCGGTTCTTATTGTCGTAGGTTTGGGGTTGCTTGCCAAAAAGGACTGGTCGAAGACCTGGTTCTTTTTTGGAATGGGGTTGCTGACTTATTCGGTGATAAGTGCTGCCGGGTTTTACGGACAGCGAGGCGACTACGTTCCGGCGGGAGTTTTCGTGGGAATTCTAGGCCTGAATATTCTGTGTAGTATTTTAGTTTGGAAGACGGATAGCTCTAAATATGGTGAGGTAAAGTAGTAGTATTCTTACCAACCAGAACTTTTTGGAGGTGAGTTAAATGAACGATGAAACCACGCTTATAGCGTATGTGACAAGAGGAAAAGCGACAAAAGAAGCGGCAGAGTTGATAGGTCAAGTACTGAGAGAGGATTTCGAACTTTCGGTTAAGTTGGTCAATTTAAAGGAATCCACACCGAAAGTTAAGAACTACAAAAACGTGATAATTGGAGCCGGAGTAAGGATGGGCAGAGTCTATAAAAAAGCTCTGAAGTTCATGGAGAATGATTTTTCTGGCAAAAACGTTGCGGTATTCCTATCGTCGCTGGAAGGCGGTGACGAGAAAAGTCACGAAGAAGCAGTCGAAAAATACGTCAAAAAGGAAGTAAAAGCACGGCTGAACGTCGAACCCGTGGCCGCCGAGACGTTCGGGGGAAGGATAGAAATATTCGGCTTTTCTGTCCAGGATAATATAGATCGGGACAAGATAAGAGACTGGGCAAAAAAGTTGGGAGAAGCTTTGTCGGGAACGGTTAAAGACTGATGCATCTTTAGTATAGATGAACAAAAATTATCATCGGTTGGAGGTTTTGTTTGCCAGTCGGTTGTTAAAATTCAGGAGGATTAAAATGCAGAAGGGATTTACAAAGCTAAGAACTTCTTGGTTGTTTATCGGCTTTGCTTCACTTGTGGTTTCTCTCATTGGAGCCTTTAGGCCCGAAATTTACGACGGCGTAGTCAGTACGGAGATAGTCCCCGGCGTATTCTCCCAGGATATATTTGCAATAGCTGCCTCGTTAGCACTGGTGATTCTAGCTTTGACAGTGAATAAGGGAGACACGAAAAAGCAGGTTGCAATACTTGGCCTTCTCGGGTTTTTCTTTTATGCCTATGGACTTTACGTAATTGAGCAGGTTTATACGGAAGTACATCTGGGGTATATGGCAATATTCGGAGTCACTTCTTTTTCCATCCCATTTACGATCTACAGTATTCCCTGGAATAACATCGAAGTTGTATCAGTTCCCAACGAGCTCAGGTTAGGATCATTGACAGCTCTCGTAGTTACACCACTTATCTTCTTCCCGCTCTGGGTCGTAAGGTTGATACCTTTGATCCAGAATGCGGACCGAATTGAATACACTTTCTCCGTCATGATTATCGATCTGTGCTTTATAATGCCAGGATTTGCGATAGTTGCGTACAAAACTTTTAAGCGTGAAAAGGCCGGAACGTTACTTGCGCCGGCGCTGTTCATTCTGGGCTTCTTTATCCTCGCTCCGCTGGGTCTGGCTGAGCTGATAAAGCCCCTTGTTTACGACCTGCCAATTGAAACTGGACCGCTCGCGTTATATTCGGCTTTTTCAATAGGTTACGTGATATTAACGATCTTGAGCCTAAGAAAGATTAAATTTGGTACTGGATAGGGAACCTACAAATAAATCTTTTGTGGGCAGGTTAGGCCGCCAGAACTCGATAAGTCTCGCGGTCTGGCGCCTGCTTTTTCTTCTTTGTTTCCATAGTGAACCTTCACGCCAGTTAGCACCCAAACTACGACATTTGTCCTGATTGACACTTGCCTTTCCGCCGATGAAACTGAATGCAACTTGAGATACGTTTTACGTGTTAGGATGTGAATTGGGTGGATTTGTAATCTCAAAATTATTTCAGTTCGTTGAGGTGAACTAAAATGAAGAATAATCACTTCTGGCTAAAAAGGTTGAAGGATATTCGTCAAAACTGGCTGATAGGGAATGTTGTCGTGGTGTGTCTTATTGGGGGCATGGGGATTATTGGTGCGCTGTTAACCCCACGTGGTCCGATAACCACGGTTCAGGCAATTGTTTGGATGGTCCTGGCGGGCCTAATTGGTTTTGGGGTCGGACTAGTTACTAAAAGTCGCTGGAGCGTAGTCCTTTCTCCGATGTTTTTCATACTCACGTTTGAGTTAACCCGCATTGGCGTCGATGGACCAACAGTCGGCCTTATTCAGCTGGGATCAACCTACGGGATCATAGCTTTTATCGTAGGCAGGTTTGTCCCGGGCCTGATCGTGATTTTACCGTTGATGCTGGGCGTGGTGTTCGGTGGCTGGTTTGGAGCGCGATACTTTTCCAACTCACCCCTCTCGCCCGGCCTGGCTTCGGTCTCTTTTACCAGCCTGGGAACTCTTGGGGTGATTGCTCTCGCAGTAATTATTGCTTTTCCCGCCGGTACTTCTCCTATTCTGGGCAGCGACGGTAAACGGCTTCCAGGAAGCGTGGCCGAGCTGGAAACCGTGAGAATTGGCGGCCATGATCAGGTATTGATGATCAGGGGCAGAAGTAAGGACAACCCCGTTTTGCTGTATCTTGCTGGAGGACCCGGCGGAACGGATCTGGGTGCCATGAGGGCCGATACCGGACTGGAGCAGCACTTTGTCGTCGCCACCTGGGATCAGCGTGGAACCGGTAAGTCTTACTCAGCCCTTGATCCGGCCAAATCACTTACCCTTGATAATATGGTAGCCGATACCCTGGAAGTAACAAATTACCTGAGAAACAGGTTTAACGAAGAGAAAGTCTATCTAGTTGGCAATTCCTGGGGGACGATACTGGGGACTCTGGCCGTAAAAGAGCGGCCCGACCTTTTCCACGCTTACGTCGGCGCGGGGCAGATGGTTAGTCCGGTAGCGACCGACAAAATGTTTTACGAGGATACCCTTGAGTGGGCAAAAAATACCGGTAGAGATGGTCTCGTCTCCCGGCTCGAAAACAACGGAACTCCTCCTTACGAAAATATACTTTCCTACGAGCCCGCGATTTCTTACGAACACCAGTGGAACTCAAATCCTGGCCGCGACCCTAGTACGGAACTGCCGAGTAACCTATTCGTATCCGAAAACTCCTTTATGGATAAAATCAACGGTATGAGGGGTTTTCTCGATGTCTTTTCGATTCTCTACCCGCGTATTCAGGAGGTAGATTTTCGGGATGACGTTCTTAGTCTGGAAGTACCCGTGTACATGGTCATAGGGAAGTACGAGGCAAGAGGGCGAAAAATACCCGCGAAGGAGTGGTTTGAAATTCTCTCCGCTCCCGTCAAAGAGTTAGTGGAATTCGATAATTCAGGTCACAGACCAAACTTCGAGGAGCCAGCGAAATTTGCCTCCTTTATGGTTCAGGTGGCTGATACAACCTACGGCGTTGCCTAATGCATTTTAGTAAGGCTGGATCGTCATCACCGTGTTAAGTTCAGGATGGAAGTGTTCTCCGGGCTACCGGTTCCAACATTTGTCTCATACGGACTGGAGCGTTCCTCCGGGTTAATCCGATAGTAAATCCATTAATGTTTTAGCGAATTAGTGAGGTAATGGTAATGAATAAAAGGGATGTTATGCTCGTAGGCGGGCGGGGAGAAGTGCGAGACGGGATTAAGGCTCTGGTCGAAGCCATTCCTGAAGTAAGTAAGGTGGCTTGTTTCGATGATATTACCGGGAGGTCAGATCAAATCTCAAACCTGAATCCTGATCTGGTTATACTTGATTCTTCTCAATTAAAGAAGTGGGATCAAAGCCGGTTGAGGCAGCTTAGGAGGTTGTTACCATTGACAAGGATTCTCACGCTGGTCGAAGAGAAAGAGCAAAAAAGAGCCTCCGAGGAATCCGGAGTGGACGCTATTCTGGTCAAGGGCTTTCGAGGCGATCTGTTTATCCGTACCGTCCGGAGACTGCTTAAAGGCAGTAATAATAGTAACGGCAAAGACCAAAAATGACTATCGGGAAGGGTGAAAATTATGGAAATATTGAGGGTTAACGGTGTAGAGAAAAGTTTTAAGGACAAAAAAGTAGTTGATAACCTGAGTTTTAGCGTTAATACAGGAGAGATTATGGGGATGCTCGGACCGAACGGTGCCGGTAAGACGACCATGATTAGGATGATCATGGATATCATCGAACCCGATCAGGGATCGATAAGTTTCAGCGGTAACGGTCATGGAGCGAGCTCCAAGAAGAGCATAGGTTACCTTCCGGAGGAACGAGGACTCTACGAGGACGCAACCACGGGAGACGTGCTGGAGTACCTCGGGACCCTCAAGGGTTTGAAACGACGAGTTGCCAGAGACAGGGCAGTACAATGGCTACAGAAGATGGGTCTTGGGGATGAGATAGGTTCCAAGATTTCCGAACTCTCTAAAGGGATGGCTCAAAAGGTCCAATTCATAGCTTCGATTCTTCACGAGCCGGAGCTGGCAATACTGGATGAGCCTTTTGCCGGTCTGGATCCGGTTAATCAGGACATGTTCCGGGAGCTGATAAGGGAACTGAAAGAAGGAGGCACTACTATCCTCCTCTCTTCGCACAGGATGAACATGGTGGAAGAACTCTGCGAGAGGGTATTTATGATAAATCGCGGGAGGGAGGTGCTTTACGGAAAATTAGCCGAGGTAAAGAAAGATTTCGGAAAAGAGCTAGTAGAGCTTACTTACTCCGGAGATCCGGAAGTTATACCCAACACCTTTGGGCCCAATATAACTAACCTGGAGTTAGAAGACAGTTCGGCCAGCTTCTACATAGAAAAAGGCTACAGTCCCGATAAGTTTATTAGAGAACTTCCGTCAAGCATAGAAATTGAGGAGCTGTCAGTGAGAAAACCGCCACTGCACGATATATTCGTTGCAAAGGCGCAAGGAGGGGAAAATGAACAGTAATCTACTCAAGGTAGCTCGGTGGGAGTTTACCCAAAATTTGAAAAGTAAGACTTTTTTAATTCTGACCGTCGTTATACCAATTATTATCGTGGTTGTCGGGTTCGTTCCAAATTTTTTGGCGTTTCAGGGAAGCGAAAATCCGGTGACCCTGTACGTTATAGATAACGCGGGGATCTACGATGAATTGTTGAGAAGTGTGGAGTCTCTAGAGGGGGCCAAGGTTAATTTGAAGCTGGCTGAGGTGACCGAATCCAAATTAAGAACCAGAGCTAAGGAAAAGGAGATCGACGGCTACTTCGTCCTGAATGAGCCACTTTCCTCCTACCAGCAAAGCTCGATCAAGATCTACAGTAACCTGGACAACAAGGAACCGTTGACCCAAGCCGGAAAGGTACTCAGCCAGGTTATGACAAGGTTGGTGGGTGCCAAATCTTTGAGTAAATCCGGGTACGATCCGGGTACGATATTTTCGCTGACCAGACCAATCGGATTTACCCCAGTTAAACTGGAAGAGGAAGCTAGGGGCATCGGTCAGTTCGTACTTCCGTTTGGAATAGCGATGATGATCGTGCTCTCTTCGATGTTCCAGGGGTCCATGGTTATGATCGGGATCGGCAAGGAAAAGTCCAACCGGATAGTGGAAATCGT